>JAQUVE010000117.1 GCA_028693565.1 Sulfurospirillaceae bacterium
GTAACGGAATAAGAAATTGGAGTGAGATTTACCCTCAACTTTGTATATTTTTCAGCGAAATTATGGAAAAATATACAAGGTAATTAAACGGGCTAAAGTTGATTTACACAGTTTATTTTACAGGCTCGATCCTTATTGGTTTTTTTCAAGTTTTTCAAGTTTTAATTTCAATTCTTTTATCTCATCTTTATTGTCTCTCCCTTCTTTAGCAATAACAAGAATTGCTTTTTCCATCATTTCTAAATTCTCTCCTAAATCTCTTGCACTCATATTTTCTACCGTATCAGCAGAAAATATTTTTTCTTCTTTTCTTCTTGTATTGCTAAGCCCGCTAAGATTAGAATGTATCGCGTTATGCATCATACTATTAGTAAAAACAATCCCGCCTTCAATTTTTTCAAATTGCAAATACTCTATTCCTTGAGTTTCTTGCTCTCGTTGTTCTTTAAAGATAGAAACAAATAACTGGAGTGCCTCTGAATCAAATTGAAGCAATTTGTCTACTAGCGATGAATTCGTAAGTCTTCTACTTTTTCTATAATGTTCAATATTCTGTTTAGCTTCTTTAGAAAGCATAAAATTTACTTTTAGCGATTCTGATGCCATTTATGTTCCTCTGTTTATTTTTTTGTAATTATAGCACAAAACAGGAAGAAAAAATAAGTAAATAGAAAAATTTTTAAGTTGGAATAAAGCAAACAAACATTAAGATTTCAAAAGAAGAAAATAACAATAAAAAATAAGTAAAAATCAGTAGATGAACGAAAAAGTAAAAATAAAGTTAAAAAGGAAAAGAAATGAGTGAAAAAATAAAAATGATCTATGAAAAATATCAAAAAATGAATCTTGATATTAAAGAGATGAGTCAATTGATAGGCGTTAGCGTTTCACAAACAACTAAATTGTTCTCTGACCTTGGAGAAGCCCAAATCCTTAAAAGAAAATTATTACCCAAATGGCGAAAAATTGGGAAAAGAAGGTTTTGGAGTATTCAAGAAATTGTTGAATGGAATGACGGAACGGAAATCACCAAAACAGCATAGGCGCCTTAGTTCTCTCCACGATCAAATTTTGGGAACTAAGGCTTAAGTAACAACACTTAGTAAAGCATTGTGAATTACTATTATAACTCACGCCTGCTAATTAAGTGCATAAATAAAAGGCACTATAATGAAAATAAAACTGAAAAAAAAAGAAACACAATATGCACAAGTGCATGTTGATTTATTGCGAAATAAAACAATATCTCTACGCGCTAAAGGTTTAGGTTCTGTATTGGAGAGCTACTCAAACGATTTTGAAGTAAGCGTAAAAAGCATAGAGTTAGGTTCATTGGACGGCGCAAAAGCGATTAAAACGGCCATCAAAGAGTTGGAGCAAGGCTATTATCTTTTTAGATTTCAAACACACGATAAAAGCGGTCAATTCATTACTTATTGGGCATTCGACAGTCAAACTTTAAATGTCGATTATTTAAAAGAAATGATTTCAGAACTAGAAAAAGTTGAATTAATAACAAAAAATAATTTACTCAAACCGGGGTACCAAAAAGGTACCTCGGTTAATAATATCACCGTGGTACCTTTTACGGGGTGCGGTGAAACCGTCGACGGTATAACCGCTGGCGGTCAAAGCACTACATATAATAATACTACCAATCAAAATAATTTAGATAAAAATAACTCTCTCTATACTCAGAGAGATATCTTTAAAAATCTTCGAAATTTCAAAGCCCATTTCATTGAAAAAAATACAGATGTTGAATTTCAAACCCAAGGCATAGGTTATGAGACGACTACTATATTTAAAGTAAATGTAAATGGGTACATAGTGAACATGGTTAGTGGTGAGATAATAACTAAGCAGGAGGCTTATCAAATTTGGGAATTTTTATATACATACTATAAATCTCAAAGCGCTCAAAAAATAGCATAAGTAGTCTTTCAGACCTTAATTCTTTTACGAGAGGTTTGGATCAATAGGCTAAGCTAATATATTTAAAATTGTCATAAATAAATATTTTTATATAAAGAGTAATATCTGCTATAATAAAATGAAACAATACTAAAGAAGCACTGTGAAACTGATTCATTTTTCGGACACACATTTAGGATTTAACGATTTAGACGCTATCAATCATGCAGGCATAAATCAACGAGAGGCTGACTTTTACGATGCATTTTCTCAAGTCATTGATGCTATCCTTTTGGAAAAGCCTAACTATGTCATTCACACAGGTGATCTTTTTCATCGCCCTCATCCATCAAACCGTGCCATTAGTTTTGCTCTTACACAACTTAAGCGCCTAAGTTCAGCACAGATACAAACCATCATCATCGCAGGCAACCACTCAACACCTCGCACACGCACCGCTTCACCTATACTTTTAGCTCTTCGCACATTAGATCATATCTATCCTGTCTTTGAAGAAGCCTATGAAAAGGTGGAGTTTAAGGATGTTGTTTTTCATTGTATTCCACACATTAACGATGAAATGGAAAATCTTAAAGCCATAGAGCTTTGTGAAAATTCCTTAGTTGAAGGCAAGCGAAACATTATGATGCTTCACTGCTCCGTTGGGCAAAAATACATTATGGAAGAGTACGGTGAGCGTGTTTATCCTCACGATAAAGAAACGTTATTTGCTCAAATGGATTATGTAGCCTTAGGGCATTGGCATGGCTTTGGACGAGTTGGCAAACACCCAAATGTTTACTATGCAGGATCAACTGAGCGTACCAGTAGCGGTGATATTCGTATTGATAAGGGCTATGTATGTGTTGAGCTTGATAAAACCTTACATGTAAACCTTCAATCTATCGCATTACGACCAAGTTATCGACTCAATATTGATGCAACCAAAGATATCATTTTCCAGCTTGAAGAATATGCTGATGTTACCAAAGGAGCACTTCTTTACATCACTCTTGAAAATCTTACCATTACTCAGTCTATCGACCTCGCCAATGGCAATATAGAAGCAATCTTCCCTGAAGCACTGAGTGTTCAGATACAACGCAAATTTGCCCAAACTCAAAGCTCTATAAGTTCAGACTCTGTCAATGCAGCATCTTTGCAAGAGTATTTTAGCTCTTTCCTTAAAGCGCAAAGTGGTGATGAAAATGAGTTTGAACGCCTAAATGCTAAAGTCACTGAGTTATTTGCACAGTACGACGAGGTAAACGATGACGCTTAAAACACTCTCTCTTCAGAACTTCAAGCGTTACGCCTCGTTCGAGATGGCTTTTGAAGAAGGACTTTGTGGTATCTTAGGACGTAATGGCAGTGGTAAATCAACGATTTTTGAAGCAGTCTTTTTCGCCTTGTATGGTGAGTATAAAAATAAAGAACTCTTGAAAACCTCAGGTTCTGAAGGTAATGTCAAAGTAGAACTTTGCTTTAACATCAACGAAAAAGAGTACACCATCATCCGTGAGTTTCGAGGCCGTGTGATGACAGCATATGCTTCATTAAAATGCGGTGAAGAAACAACCACAACAGGAGCGAAAGAAGTCACCATTGCTATCAATAAACTACTTGGCATGGGTAAAGAAGCTTTCTTGCACACTGTTTTTGCTTCTCAAAAAGAACTCACAGCTCTTAGTTCCATGAAAAATGATGAGCGTAAAACCATGATGCGACGTCTTTTAGGACTGGAGAAGATCGACAAGATTGAAACGATGATTCGTGAAGTATTGCGTGATCTTAACCGTGACATCAAAAATGACTCAACTCAACTTATGAGCGAAGAGGCTCTTAAAGCTTTACATGTAGAGCAAGTTTCAAAAGAGCAAACACTTAAAACTTTAGTAGCACAACTGAAAACCTTTGAAGCTGAAACTCAACAAATCAAACTCGCCCATGAAAGTGCGAAAACAGCCGTTGAGCTTCAGCAAAAAGCCAAAGAAGCCAAAACTCAAAAAGCTCAAACTGTGACTAAAGCAGAGCAGGGGATTGCCATTCATCAGCAACAACTTAAAAATCTTGATGAAGAACTCATAGCCTTACATGTAAAGAAAACCGCCTATGAAAAAGAGCTTCCACTCAAAGCCAAACTCGTCGCACTGGATAAATCTCTAAATGAGCAAGACAATCTCAAAACAGCATACTTTAAAAAAGATGCTTTAGAAAAAGAACAAGCGCAACTTCGCATCGATTTTACAAATCGTAAAGCTGAAGTTGCTACACTTTCCAAAGAGATAGAGCCTCTTGAAACGATCAAAAAACAGTTTACTGAACAGCGCACCACTCTTACGCAACAAAAAGCAACATTGCAAAGTATTGAAGAGGCAATGAATGCAATTAAAACTCATATCGCAACCCACAATGCTAAGATAGCAGAAACCAAAGAAAAAGTTGATGGCATCACAAAACTCGGTCGAGATTCGGCGTGTCCTGTATGCACCAGACCACTGCTAGACCAATACGACAATGTTCTCTCCTCTTTAACCAAAGAGATAAACGAGGGCATTTCAAAAAAGATAGATGAAGCCACAAAATCCTTAAGTGCAAAAGTAGAACAGTACAAAGCACAGCAGAAAATTGTTCAAGAAGCAGAACGGATTTATAACGCAACCAACACGCAAATAACCTTACTCACCAGTAAAACACAAGACCTTGCCAAAGCACAAACACTTTTTAATGAAGTAGAAACCAGAGGTAAAGTAAATAAGCAAGCCCTAGAGGCTTTAGGCGCTATCGTGTACAATGAAAAGGCTCATGAGCAATTAAAAGCGGAGCATAAAACCCTCAAAGCTCAAGTCGATGAACTGCTCAAGCTTGAAGCGCTTATCGCCACTATACCTTCAAAAACAACTGCCTTGAGTGCACTTCAAAAGCAATTAGAAACTGACCAAGCACAGCTTAAAGAGTATCAAAAACTTCTCAGTGCAGATACTTACAAAGAAGAAATACACACCAAAGCTATAGAAGAAACTATACGTATTGAAAAACAAAAAGAAGCACATACAGAAGCGATGCACAAAACCGCCCTTGAGCAGTCCAATATCGTTCGTGACATCGAAGCACTCAAAAAAGAGATCGAGCGAGATACTAAACTACGTGAGGCACTCAAAGCCAAAGAGAAAGACCAAAGTGACTATGTAAAACTCAAAGAGATTATGGTGGAGTTTAAAACCCATATTAACGCTAGAGTAGCACCACGCATCGGTGAAGTAGCCAGTGAAATGTTCGTACGCATTACCAGAGGTCGTTACCAACACATAGAAGTTAGCCCTGAGTTTGATTTCTTCATCTACGACAACGGCATCAAATACCCCATAGAGCGTTTCAGCGGTGGTGAGATAGACCTTGCTAACTTAGTGCTTCGCATCGCTATCTCCAAAACACTCGGAGAGCTTAGCGGTGGAGGAAACATAGGATTTTTAGCTTTTGATGAAGTGTTTGGAAGTCAAGATGAGGAGAGACGCATCCGTATTATGGAAGCGTTTCATACGATTAGTGAATCTTATCGGCAGATATTTTTGATAAGCCATGAGATGGAAATTAAAGAGATGTTTGAGAGGGTTGTGGAGTTGTAAAAAATTATTAAATAAATTGGAGCATATCTATGAGTAATTTTAATAGAGGTTCAGAGTGGAGAAAATGGGATTTGCATTTTCATACCCCATCATCTTATGATTATCATGATAAAAGTCAAACAAATGAACAAATAATTTCCAAGTTACTAGAAAATAATATTTCAGTTGTAGCTATTACTGACCACCATGTAATAGATATTGAACGTATAAAAGAATTAACGACCCTTGCTAATGGCAAGATTACAATATTACCAGGTATAGAGTTTTTATCAGATTCTAAAGGTAAAGACCCAGTACATTTTATTGCTATATTCCCTGAAATAGAAAAATGTAAAATTGATTATATTTGGAAACAGATAGAAAGTAAAACAGCAATTTCTAAAATTGAAGGTGAAGGAAAAAAAGTTAATGAAGTTTACTGTGCTTTATTTGAAACTATTAATTTAGTGAAAGAACTTGGTGGCATAGTTACAATTCACGCAGGCGATAAATCAAATACTATAGAAAATATAACTCATTCTTTACCTCAAGGAGAAGCACAAAAAACTGATATTGCACACGCAATTGATATTTATGAACTTGGGAAGGAATCCGATCAAGAAGGCTATAATAAATCTGTATTTCCTGCTATAAAAAAGATTATTCCTATGATTATTTGTTCAGATAATCATGATATTAAAAATTATACACTGAAACAAAACTGCTGGATTAAGGCAGATCCTACTTTTAATGGGTTATTGCAAGTATTATATGAACCAAAAGATAGAATTTTTATTGGACAAGAGCCTCAAATTATAACACGTGTCCGTAATAATAGAACTAAATATTTAAAAGGTTTAAATATTAAAAAAACTGAGGATTATACAGGTAGTAAAGGAAAATGGTTTGAAGAAGTTGACATTGAATTTAATAAAGAATTAGTAGCAATCATTGGAAATAAAGGAAGTGGAAAAAGTGCACTTTCTGATATATCTGCATTGCTTGGAAATAGTCATAATGAAAAACATTTTAGTTTTTTACATACAAGAAAATTCCGAAGAGGAAAGCTTGCTGAAAATTTTATAGGTACTTTATCTTTTGAATCAGAAGAAAAAATCACAAAAAATCTTAATGAAAATATTAATAATTCTGAAGTAGAAAGAGTTCGTTATTTGCCTCAAAATTATTTTGAAGAACTATGTAATGATTTAGAAGGTGAAGGATTTGAAAATGCTTTAAAAAATGTTGTTTTTTCTCATTTAAATGAAGATGAAAAGTTTGGCACAGATGATTTCAATCAATTGGTTGACTTGAAAACGACCTCTATTAAAAAAGATATTGAATCTATAACTCCTAAAATTGATATTATTAACAAAGAAATCATTGAACTTGAATCAAAATTACATAAATCTTATAAAGAATCAATTGAGAGTCAACTAAAGCTTAAACAAACGGAGTTATTAAATCATATTAAGAACAAACCTAAAAAAATTCTACCTCCTATTGAGGGAAGAGAAGACGATGAAGAATATCAAAATCTTTTAAAAAAAATAAAAGACTCAAGAGAATTATTAACAACACTAGAAAAAACATTAGAAGAGAAAAAACTAGAAAAACAAATTAGACTACATAATGTAAATGAATTAACAATATTACAAAAAGATTTATCTAGACTAGAAAAACAAATTCAAGAATTTAAAGATGAAAAAAGTAATATCTTTGAAAAATATCACTTAAAAATTGATGATATTGTAAAAACATCTATTGATATTCATAAGATTGACAATTTAGTAAAATCCAACAAGGAAAATATCACTCAAGTAAATAAACTTATTTTGGATGAAGAAGAAAAATCAGGATTGGAAATTGATATTCCAAAATTAAAAGAATCTATTTTAAGTATGGAAAAAGAGCTTTCTAAGCCTGAACAAGAGCATCGTCAATATATCTCTGAATTTTTAGCTTGGAAAAAGCATAGAAATAAAATAATTGGTTCTCCTCATGAGCATGAAACTATTAAATATCATCAATCTATAATCAAATATTTAACAACTAATTTAATTAATGATATACAGGAGCGTAGAGAAGCACGGTTAGAACTAACTTTACAAATCTATGACAAAAAATTTGAAGTCGTATCAATATTTAAACAGCTAAAAGAAACAATAGATAGTGCTATTGGAATGTACTCAGAGTTATTGATAAATTATGATATTTCTATAATGCCCTTAAAATTTCAAGCAATAAATCATCAACTTTTATTTCCACAAAGCTAAAATATTGACTACTATCATTGGAGAAAAGATGAGCAGAAAAAAAGGACAGGTTTTTAGCGCAGAGCAAAA
>JAQUVE010000118.1 GCA_028693565.1 Sulfurospirillaceae bacterium
TGCATAATAACTATCTTCTGCAACTTCAAAATCTTCTTTGTCAGTTACTTTTTCTGCTCCTAAGACAATATTTACTTTAGGTCTAAATGCGGACTTTAATTTTTTTAAGTTAAATTTACTGCTCAAAATTTCATAGTTATATGCACGTAATTTACTGTTATTGGCAAGAGCGTTTTCATATAATTTATCAAAGTCTTCAACGTGTACATGCGTAACCTTTTCATATGGATAGGTATCTGTAAATGTTTCTCCTGCAATAAATTTAAAATACTCTAAGGCATTTACATAACGTGAATTCGTTCTAGAAAGTTGAGATTTTGCATTTGAAATACTAGCTTCAATACTGCTGAGTTCACCGATAGAGAGTGCCCCAGCGTCATATTTAGTTTTAACTATTTCAAAAATGGTTTCGAGCTCTTCCATGTTTTTTTGATTTACTTCAAGAGAATCACGCGTAAAAACTACGTCAATATAAGCATTGATTGCTTTTAACGCTTCTTCTTCTAATAATTTTTCATAATCTGTTTTTGCAATGAGATATTGAGCTTTTAAGCGTTCAATCTCATTTTCTGTTTCTCCTCCTGCATATACATTTTGAGAAAGTGTTAGAGAGTAAATTTCGTCACCATAATACTTTGCTTTTTCTCGAGACTGATCCGTTTTTTTTATCCCAGGTCTTAAATCTGTTTTACCTAAAGTATAAGATGTATCGATAGAAGGATAGTAGTTTCCATAGGCAATATCTATATTGTGTTTTGCTTGTATCATTTTTTCTCTACTCGACATAGCTTTATTGCTGATCGATAAAGTTTGCAATACAGCATCAATAAGGTCTATTTTTGTTTGGTGAATGCTTTGTGTATCGCGTGATGGTGAACTTGCTTCTTGAGGATTTTCAGTACTACTATTTGCATCGCCTTTGAGCAAAAATTTTTCGAGTGATGATTGTTGATCGATAGCGATATTTTGTATGCTTGTGTTGTTCTCATATTGGATTTGTGAATTATTAATGTCGGTTAAGGCATTGCCATTATCTATTACATCATTAGCATTAGTAATATTATCTTCTGATAACAAGATAACACCGCTAGTAAGAAAGTTTTTTTTACTTGAAATGTGGGCATTATGTGAAATTTGTTTAGCATCATTAAGCGCTTTATCAACAGATTCTTGTGAAATATTGACTAGATATTGATTGAATTCTTTGCCTTTTAATGTCAAAACATCATAATCTTGTCCTAAAATTTTTGGGAGGTATGTAGCTTCCTCTAATGAACTGGTTGATCTCACATTAATCACATAGAGATTCGTATTAACGGATGAAGACATAATTTCTTTCGCGAAAGATGCTGAAGAAAGTAGGAATAATATAAGAACCGCGATTTTTCGCATTTTTTTAACACCCTTGATTGTACGAAACAATTTCATTATTTTTTTTGACTTACCATTATTAAAGCATATCCAGGAGAATGTTCAATTTCGTCTGATTTAGGAATTTTTTCTTTTAGTTTGATTGTAATAACATTATCTTGAAATCCTTTTTTACGAATTAAATTTCTTATATTTAAAGCTCTTGAAAGCGCTATTTGTTTTCCAATAGAGGCGCTTGTCTGCTTCTGTGGCTCTTTAATATAGATTGAAATGTAATAGCCTGGATATTTTTCTTTGACTTTCACGAGAAAACTATCAATGTCTTTTACTGTTAAAGGGTCTAATATGATCTCTTTATCTGAATATTTTATCACCATTTTATCATCAAATGTACTATTCTCTTGTCTAGTAAAATTACTATCCACGATGGTAAGATCCATTCCTGCAATTGCTTCTAAATCTTTTTGAGAGTCGTCATTAACAATTTTTTGTGTTTGCTTTTCCATCAGAGACTCTTTTTTTACTTGCTGATTGCTTTTTTCTGCAATAACGATGGGCTTGCTAATTAATTCTTGTACAGCAACGGTACCTGTATAAGATATTTTATATTTAAACTGTGCATAATACGTAATATTGACAATAAGAACAAGCATGAACATAAGAACAACCATAATAACTGAAGCAAAAAGATCCACAAATCCTGGCCAAGGATTAAATGGCTCAATTCTCTTTTTAGCCATTCATTAAGCCTTTTGCTCTGCATTTAGCTTGTTGAGAAGCTCAGTCATAAGTTGGTTATTTTTTTCTTGTAATTCAAGTAGAGATTTTATATTTCTGCTTGAATTTATGGTTGCTGTTGATAAATCTTGGATGGAATCAACAAGTGATGATGAGCTTTGATAGTGGTTTATATTTAAATCACGAATACCATTAGATATATTTTCAAGCGCTACCATCTCATCTTTTACTGCCTTTGATTCACTATCTAAACTTTGAGAGAGTACTTTGAGAATAGTCTCATTGGCTTTATTGGATTTTTCCATGCTTTCTGTAAAATGATTGATTTTTTCAGTAAAAACATCCATGATTTGGGCCATAGAGCCTCCGCTTCCCGTAAATGAGCCATCTTCTGCGTTAACAGATGATTCTATAATCAAAGAGTTGATCCAATCTTGAACATCTTCAATAAAAGTTGCTTGATTTTTTTCTAAGATATACCCTTTAAGGCTTAAGATAATAGCTGCTGAGACACCAAAAAGAGAAGAACTAAAGCCTACAGACATGCCCATAATAGGATCATTAAGTCTTTTCATGACCGCACCAATATTGACATCACCTTGTAATGAAAGAACGATTTTACCCATTTCGGTGAGTGCGGAAAGAAGCCCTGCAAAGGTTCCAAGAAGACCCACCATTAAGCACATACTCACAAAAAAACCAATATAGCTTTTTTGGTTTGCAAATTTTTCTTCAAGCCAACTAGAAACATCATTTGCTTCAGAATGGGTAAAATAAATACTTTGATGGGAGGCTCTTTTTGAAAACATTTGAGCAACGTTCTCTGGAAAAAGCTTATCTATCCCTTTAAGATAAAGCTGTAACGCACTGCCTTTTTTATAACGTATGACAGCGAAAGTTCCTGTTAACATTACTAGTTCAATAGAAGCTTTAAAAATAATTAAAAGCCCAATAGCCAAAGTTGTTAAAACTGCAACGTTAAATGTAACGGTTGTAAAAAAGAACTCATAAAGAGCTCCGAAGTTAAAGTAAACAGTGAAGAAAATAAACAACCATAAAATTGCATAAACTTTTAAAATTTTTAGTCTTCGCATAAAAAAGCCTTTTTAAAATAAAAACAAAAGGAGTGAAACGATAAGTCCAAGAGCAATTGAAACGACTTGATTAGTCATTTTTTGGGCCATATTAATAAAGCCACCTTCTTTGTTAACATTTTCGCCAAATATGAATAATCCGATATCTACGCCATTGGTATCTCTTACTAGCCTTCCATTAAGGAAAGAATCTTTATTGACGACATAATTTCCTTGAGCTATCTTTTGTATAGACTGATCGTTAAGAGACGTGAGATTTGCCAATGTTTTGTTCGTATAAATTTTACTGTCGATAAGGTAATTTTTTCCTATATCTTGATAGATACCATCTCTATTTTGAATTGCAAGTAAGGCAGTCATTTTTGAGTCTAATAAGAAAGCAAATTCTTGATTTAGTCTATCGAAACTATCTTTAAGTGCATAAATACTCTCTTTTACTTCTATGACACCAATGACTTTATCATCCTTTAAAATAGGCAATAAATAGACATAGAAAATTCCATCTAATAAAACTTCCAATCCAAAAATATTATTTTTAGATTGTATGGTAGAGACAATGGTATTACGAAATACTTCAGTTTTATTTTGTGTAGAGTAGAATTTAAAAGTAATAAAGCCTTTGTCTTGTCCCGCAACTTTTGCATTAAGCTCATTTTCTATTTGAGCCATCCCTGCAGTATCGTTAGTTTGTATTTTATCTATAAGAGCGTTATCATAAGATAGTACTGATGCTAGATTTTGCAGTTTTTTTTCTTTGATTTTTTCGAGGTCTTTATATCTTAAATTAAATTCTTTAGTTTGACTGATATACACTTCATTAGAAATTCTATCAGTAGTGGAAATAAGCATAAAAATTGATAGACTAATTCCTAGAGTAGCCGTAATAAAGATTGATGTAAACCATAAACGCTTGTTACTTCTTATTTTTGCTAAAAAACGTTCAATCATCTTAATAAATCCAAACATAATCTATTCCTTTAGCCGTTAGCATTATTTTATTAGTAAGTTATTTTAAGTATAAGCATTAAACTGTTGCTATAAGTTTTAAAAGTAATTATTATATCATTTGATGCATAATATTAGATTAACCCAAATGTATAATTGCCGAATTAATTTAAGAGAATTACTAAAAATCCAATTTTATAAGCTGTTTATGTTAATCGTAGCGTGTTTATATTGGAAAATGTTGAAAGGAAGGTTTTACATAAAAAGGTTAAAATAGTTCTGGTTTTCCAAAAGCATAACCTTGTGAATAGTCTATGCCCATCTCCTTGACGGCTAAAAAGATTGCTTCATCTTCAACAAATTCAGCCACCGTTTTCATCTTCTGTTTTTGGGCAAAAACAACAATTGTTTCGACAATATTACGGTTGTACTGATTGGTTAAAAGATGACGAATAAGGCTACCATCTATTTTGAGGATATCGGGTTGATAATCAAGGAGTCTTTCAAAATTTGAATAGCCTGTCCCAAAATCATCAATGGCGATTTTAACACCAAATTCTTTGACATCTTGAATAAAACGGTAAGTTGCTTTAAAATCCCTTACATTCTCACTCTCTAAAAGTTCAAAAACAATGCGATGGGCATCTTTGTGGTATTGTTTGAGAAGTGTAAAAATATAGTTTTTGATGTCTTCGTGTTCGATATCAAACGCTGAGAGATTAATGGAGATTTCTGCTTTTGATTTGAGCAGTGCTTCAAATGAGTTATCCAGTACGATTTTGGTGATTTTAGAGTAATACCTTCCTTTTTTAGCTATCTCTAAAAAATGAAATGGAGAAATAAGTTCACCGTTTTCATTAATTAACCGTACAAGCGATTCATATTTTTCGACTTGCAGTGTTTTATTGTTGACGATAGGTTGAAAATAGGAGATAATTTTTTGATTATCAATGGCAATTTTAATGGTATGAATGGTTTCGATATTTTTTAAAGCAGTTTCATATTCAGCACCAGAAAGACCATCCGCATAGACGATGGGCTGACGGTTTTGGATGGCATTTTCTATTCCAATTTTCGCATCTTCATAGATACGAAATACACCATAAGTAAAACTACAAATGGCTGAGATATCATATTCTATAGTATCTACTTTGATGATCAAGTCTTTGACATTGGCTAAAAATTTTTCTAAAACTGCATAGATTTCTTGCTCACTCGCACGACAACTTCGCCTATCAATGGCAAAAGCGTAGAGGCCATTTTCAAGATTGTAAACTCTCTGAAAGCCCCATAAATTGGGCATAAGGTAAAGAAGTGTTTTTCCAAAAGTGTTCTCAATTTTTTGAACACTTGCCGTATCGTAAAATTTTTCCAGGGTGTTGTAGTCTTCTATTTGGACTAAAATAAGAACGGCTAGTTTGTTGGCTTCAAGAAAATCAAAGAGTTGTTTTTTATCGCTCATGACAGCGGTGATGTCATGACGCAAGGCGATATACTCTTCAATTTCACCTTCTGTATTTAAAATGGGTTGTACGGTGGTTTTGACATAATAAGCATCACCATTTTTGGCTCTATTTTTTACAACGCCCTGCCATGTCTCTTTCTTATTTTTAATCGTATCCCAAAAACCTTCAAAGGCTGATTTTGGCATATCGGGGTGACGAATGATATTATGTGGTTTACCTAAAAGCTCATTGGCGCTGTATCCTGAGATTTGACAGAATTTATCATTGACATAAGTGATAATACCAGATGGGTCAGTCTTGGAAATAATGGAGCTTTTATTGGTAATCATTTTGTATTGCTCTAAAAGCATCATAGTGGATTGATTTTCTTTTTTTTGTTTTATTTTTTCAGTAATTTTTGTTAGTGTTGGTATCAGTTGGTCAAGAACCAAAGGTTTAAGAAGATAGCCGTCGGCTCCTGCTTGAATTGTCTGGATAAAATGACTTGCATCACTTTGAGATACCAAAACAATAATCGCAATCTCACAACAATTTTTTTGCCTCATACGCTCTATCATCTCAATGCCATTCAGTATTGGCAATGCGATATCAGTGATGACTAACTCATAAGGTTGTGTGCTTTGTTGGTAATATTCAAGTCCGATTAGTCCATCGCTAGCAACGGTAATATCATTGAAAAATTCTTTTAAAATCGAAAGCGTAGTGTGCTGTTCATCCTTACCATCTTCAACATATAATAATTTGATATTTTCACATAAATGCATTAAGGTTTCAGATGATACATTTTTCATAGCTACTTTGTTCCTATAATGTGTCCAAATTGTATTGATATATTTTCTTTGATTGAAGCGATAAAGCTATTTTTTTCAAAAAGCATAACGATAGTAGATCCCATACAAAAGTGACCTAATTCTTCGCCTTTTTCGAGTGATATACTATCATATGTATAGCATTGTTGTAAAGAGTTTTTCACATTTGTTTGAATGGTGTCATCAAAAGTAAAAGCCATTTTTCCTACATTTAAAGCGCCAACAAAAATCATGTAAAAGAGGGTATTGTCTTTTGTGAAGCACTCAAGAACAACACGCTCATTCTCCACAAAAAGTGCATCAATTTTTCTGAGCCATGTAAAGTTTACAGGATAAAGTTTTCCAGGGATATGTACCGCTTTTGTGATACGCATATCGCAAGGGGCATGGTAGCGATGATAATCTTTAGGTGAGAGATAAAAGTTCAGATAAAATCCCTCTTCTAGGCGAACTTTATTCTGCTTGGAAATATAATCACCCAAAAGCTCCTTTACGCTATACGAAAAGCCTTTAATTTGCAAAGCAAGGCTCTCTTGAATAGTACCAAAAGCGCTTATGAAGCCATCGCATGGCGAGATAATTGTAGTTATATCTTGTGGTATCGTTCTAGGTGTTTTAAGATGGCGTGTGAAAAGTTTATTGAGTGTTTGATAAGATATCGCAGGTTCAAAATCCGTTAAATCAACATGGGCAATGCGCACATAAAGGCGGTTGATGATTGCTTGTAAAAATGGAGGAAATGACTTTGTAGCAAAAGCGCCAAAAAGTCGTGATAATAATGACGTTTTAAACAGTGGAAATCTTTTCATTGTAACCTTTTCTTTTCTTTGTAAAATTGATTATACCAAATCATCGTATATTTTGATAATAGAAGTAAATTATGATACTATTTTATCTTTCAAATTTTATAAAACTTTTATGTAAGGAAATTTATTTATGGAAAAAATGAACACTTCATGGCAGAAATTTGTAGAGTTTATTACGTTTATTAACTTGCCTATTCGTAAAAAGTTTTTACTATTTGAAATGGGAACATTTTTTTGGTTTATGATGATAGGTATTCTCTCTGTTACATCTTTTAGTTTTATTCATTATAGATATGCACAAATCTCACAATCAACATTGCCTTATATGAAGTTTATCTATACGCTAACACCTAAACTTGATTCATTGGAAGATATTGTCTTAGATGCTGAAGACAATCACAATGACGCGAAAGCCCTTTATAACGTCAAAGTTTCATTAGATGCAATCAAAAGTACTATTTCTGATGTTTTAGTCAAAATACAACATAATCCTAGTACTAGTAATGTGTTTGAAATGGTACTTAACTCTTTATCCAAAAAAGATAGCGAAAGTTTTAAGCTCTTTCAAGATATTTTTAAAGAGATTAATGCGATGGATAAGCTAGTAGCTGATGCACAAAAAAAAGCTGTC
>JAQUVE010000119.1 GCA_028693565.1 Sulfurospirillaceae bacterium
TTTAAGAAAATTGAGTTAATTAGAGCAAAACAACGCGAAAGCAAAATGAGAATGATTTTTTTAAAGTAAAAAATAGCTACAATGAAAAATTAGCTACTTGGTGGGGATTGAATTTGCAAGTGGCTCTAATGGCTTTTGCCTCTTCAAAGCGATGATGTTTAGCATATTTATCTACTTTAGCGATACCATCTATCATTTTAATTACCAGATTATAAAGCTCATCATCTATATCCTCACTCAATGCATCTAACTGAAACAAAAATGCCTCTTCAACACTCGTTGCACCAATGCCATAGGGCTCTAATTTTGAAAATCGTTGACGTATTTTCTCAACATACTCTGTATAGACATTACATGTAATGGCTATTTTTTCACATTCCCCATCAAAAAAACCATCTTCATTGATGTCACACAATATCTCATGTGCCACTTTTTGTGAAATTGGGGTAGGAAAAAGTGGTGGGATAATTTGTTCAATTATCTTCTCATGCAAGGACTCTTGCCCAATGACTAATTCCTCTATGAGGCCACTACTTGAACCCATAGGTTGTTCAAAAGGACGCTTGACTTCAAGGAAAGGATTTTCATACGAAAGCGTTTCCAAATGACCACTAAGTTCTTGAAGCGGCAACTGTAACAATGGTAGCCAAAGTTTTAAGGAGAGATTCAAGCTCTGTTTTTGCTTGAACTCTAAATTAAATGTTCTCATGCCTAAATTATGCCCAAATTAATGGCTAATTTGAGCATGAGAGGTGATTAAATTTTAATACTTTATACGTACAACACCGTTTGCTTTATCGATTTTCATTTGGCATGAAAGACGTGTGTTTGGAGTACACGTACCAAAACAGATCTCTTTAAGTACTTTGAATTCTTTGTCTGTTTTAGGCGATAAAAACTCCATACCTTGTACAATTTCAACCGCACATGTACCACATTGACCATCACGGCATCCAAAAGGAAGTGCACTACCACTTGCTTCTACAACATCTTGAATGGTTGCACCTGGCTTGACGTTAATCGCCAAAAAGTCATTGATAATTTCTACTCTTGTTGTCATCTTTGATCCTTTTACTTTTTAAATGGTTTAATAAGAACATCACCTTTGATCATCATCATGGAGGCGATACGAACTTTAGGACTAACGGTAAATTGTTGGCAAATATCTGCATCTTCTTTACTAAGAACACCCATTTCAACCAGTTTATCGAGCTCTTCATCTTCCATATAACTTGTTGGCTCTGAATCACTGATGTGCTCAACACTGACTAAACACTTGCTATAATCATTGTTATCAAAAAGGATTGGTATCCCTTTTTCTTTTGCTAAACGAATAACAGGTTCCCCTATTTTCGCGTCGTATATTCCATCTGTGTTTTCATCAAAATGCATAAAAATCACTTTTGCCATACTCACTCCTTCAATCTAAGATTTGTTTTTGTAATAATTTTCTAAATACGCTGCTTCTTCTGCTTCAATATCACGATAAGGCTCTAGTGCTTCTAATTCATGCTCACGGCATCCAACGATTTCAATAGCAGCTCGCTCATCCATAAAATGCACTTCATACACCCGAATCACTTGCAAAAACTCTCCAACATGCCGGATATATCCAATCGCACCTTTATCAATCATGACTGCCCCGATGGGAAGGTATGGATACGTTCCATCGTTTTTAACATCTTCTAAAAGCTTGACTTTTTGGCCGACAAAAAATTTGGCTTCAGATGCATCTTTGCCTGAAAGCTTTGCCATCACACTGTTATGTAAAACGGTATTAGGATCAACAAGCACAATTGCCTCCTTTCGCACTTACGCACGCTAAACACCCTTTAGGTTCACCATCTTTAAACATCTCAAAAACCTCAGCAGCGCTAGGGGCATGACCATTGAGATAGTCCGCATAAACACGTAACAAGGAAAATTTTAAAAAATCTAGCAATTGCTTTTCATTGTCACCAAAGCCTGCAAGACCTTTTTTAATCAGATTGCCATACTCTCGCATAATATGAAAACGTTTCACATTGACAAGTCTTTTATCGTATGAAATCTCAAAAAATTCAAAATAATCTTCTGCATCTCTAAGATGATAAAAATCTTCTAACGTTTTCATTATCTATCCTTTCTATCTCATTTTGTACTTAAATAAAATACTATAGTTCAGCTTTTAACTGTTCTATCCACTTTTGCACACGCTCTTCTGTTTTATCTTCTTCATTGATATTATCAATCGCTAAACCACAAAATTTGTCGCCCATTAACGCTAATGAAGCTTCATAGTTGTAATCATCGGCATTAACAAAACCGATAATCTCTGCACCTGCTTTGGAAAAGAGTTGATAAAATTTTCCTAAGGCACTGCAAAAATGCTCTCCATGGGTTTGGCTATCACCTGCCCCAAAAAGCGCTATCTTCTTGCCACTAAAATCAATTCCATCTGAGCTAATTTCAAAAAGTGGATCAACCCAGCTAAAATGAACATCACCTTGACCCCATGTTGAGCTCCCAATAAAAAGCGTGTCATACTCTTCAAACTGCTCAACACTATCAAAATCATCTTCCATAGAAACACACGCATCATCATCCACTTCAAAAGCTTCCTTTAAAGCTTCTGCTACGATGGTTGTATTTCCACCAGCACTTGCATAAAAAATACCTACTTTTGACATCGCTTACCCCTACTTATTTTTTAAATGTTTCATATACTTCGAGCGCATCTTTTAGCATTTTTCCACCTTCGACAATCAGTGCATTATAGGTTCTAAAGCTATAACGATGGGCATCTTTGAAAAACTTATTGGTGATGACAATTTTTTCTGCCAACACAACCGCTCTTCCAAAACCTTCATGGCTCATCTCCATGACAACAGAACACATAACGCCTGTTTTGAGCTCAAAAGCTAAGGCAATGGATTGAAAAATTAAACGTATATCTTGGATTTGCATCTCATCAATATCTGCAATAATTGGTATGTTTTTGAGTTCTTCTTTACTTTTAACATACTTATCACACAACACCTCTTCATTACTCTTTTTTGCCCACGTACCGAACTGGTCAAGTGCTCTAATCTGAGACGTTAGCGTTTCAATAAAGAGTTGTTCTAACTCATTCATTTCCCTATCCTCTTGCTGCTAAGATTTTTTTGATGAATGGAGGTGGATTTGTTGAAAGCATTTGAGAAAGTTTGACTAACTCATCTTCAATACTGACAACATCTTTATATTTAATAGGAAATATCTTGCTGTTAACAATACGCGCAGCAGCAGCAGGCCCAATTTCAGTACAATAAACAATATCTACACCATTGAGTAACTCAATGCGCCCATCGGTTCGCTCGCCCTCTGTGCTCACAACTTTTGAAAGACTGTAATTTGCTGCCTCAACATCATATACAGCAAACTGGTCAGCTGAACCAAAATGGGCATTGATGTTTTTCAAATCATTGGTAAAAAATGCTACCTTTATCATTGTTTCTGCCTTTGCGCTAAATTTAACATTCTACTTACAAGAAGTGTTCCGTTGAAATATCATTGACAATAAATATGCAAAAGAGTATTCGCCTATTTTGCTATAATAGACACTGTATATTGGTTAATAACACTGAATGAAGGTTATGATAGTGGAAAAATCACTTCGTTATGAGCGTATTTTACGGCTTAATCTCTTTTTCTACTTTATTCTTGTTTTTATTGTTTCCTCACTATTTACCTTTTATCTTATCAATGACCATTACCAAAATATGCATACTAGCCTTAAAACATTAGAAAACAATCTCATCAATGAAGAAAAGCGCAAAACAAAACAAAAAGTAGACCAACTGATTCGCTATCTTTATATTTACCGAGCAACCTCTTTGGATGGTTTAAGTCCAGAAGCAACGAAAGAGCAACTACGTCTTTTTTTAAAATCTTTTTCACTCGATATCAATAATTATATTTTTGCCTTTGACTTTGAAGGAAATCAACTGGTGCACCACAATACCTTTTATGAAGGGAAAAACCGTATTGGTCTTAAAGATAAAAATGGCTTTCTGATTATCAAAAATCTTATTGATGCTTCAAAAAATGAAGATGGTGGTTTTGTGGAATACACAGCAACGCTTGGACCAAGTGATACAAATAAATATAAACTCTCCTATGCAAAAAGCATCGATGATTTGCAATGGGTCGTAGGGGCAGGTGTTTATTTAGAACGTATTGATGCTATTATTGAGGATGAAAAGCTTACGTTAGAAAAAAAGTTCCAAAAAAAACTGCGTACAACCATTTTGTATGCGATCAGTTTCGTCATTGTTGCGCTTATCATCAGCTATCTTCTTTTTACCTACATTACGAAACATTTCAAATTTCAACGCCGTATTATTCAATCTAAAAACACTAAACTACAAGAGCTGAACCATATTATCGCTGAAAAAGTCAAAAAAGAAGAAGAAGAAAATCGAAAAAAAGATATTTTGCTACTGCAAAAATCAAAACTTGCTTTTATGGGTGAAGTATTAAACAATATTGCACATCAATGGCGTCAACCGCTCAATCAAATCATCTCATACGCTAGTGTCAGCAAATTTCATAAAAAGCATCAACAACTCAGCGATGAAGAGTTGATGGAAAATCTTAATCATATCATTGATTCAACCCAATACCTTTCTCAAACTATTGAGGATTTTAGAAACTTCTTTTTACAGTCTAAAACCAAAGAGTATAAATCTATCGAAACTATTATTGAACAATCTCTGAAGCTTTTTGATTCTATTTTACATCAATACCATATTAAAATCATCACTGACATCCAAACACCCAATGTCCATATTTTGAGCGAATTTTTGCAAGTTTTACTCAATTTTTACAATAATGCCAAAGATATTTTTAGTGAGCGCCATTGTGAGCAAAGAATCATTTTGATTCGCTCTTATAAAAAAGAGACATCTCTTGTGCTTCGTATCTGCGATAGTGGTGGTGGCATTGAAGAAGAGACTATGAAACGTATTTTTGAGCCCTATTACTCGACTAAAGAAAATTCGTTAGGCATAGGACTCTATATGACGAGCCAAATTATTGACCGTCATATGCAAGGCAATATTGTTGCTGATAATGAGACTTTTTCATTGGAAAATCAGTGCTACTATGGTGCATGCTTTACGATTACACTTAAGGACTTTCATGAATAAAATTGTACTTGAAAAACTCTCGTCTATGAGTATCTTGTATGTTGAAGATGATGTGTTAACACACACGGTTATTGCCAATGCACTGAGTCGCTATTGCCATCAACTCTTTAGTGCTTATGATGGCGAAGAAGCCCTCATGATCCATCAAACCAATCCTATCGATATGTATATCGTCGATATTTCATTGCCTAAAATGAATGGGTTAAGTCTCATTCGCCATATCCGCAAAGACCAGAAAAAAGTACCTATTATTATTACCAGCGCTCACACAGATCAAGAGTATCTTCTTGAAGCATTAACCTATACACTTGAGCATTATCTGGTTAAGCCGTTTGAATTTGAAATACTCATGGATGTTATCGCACAGTATATTGCCAAAGAGTACCAACTCGATAATACACTGATGATAGACGAACATACGATACTTGATGTAACGATGAAGAGACTTTTAATCGACAATCAGCCCATTGCATTGGAGCCTAAAGAGTTTGCGTGTTTAGAACTCTTATGCCGCAATATCAATAAAGTCTTACATTATGAACTCATAGAGCGTTATATTTACCGTGAAGAGGTGATGTCACGGTCCGCTATACGAACACTGATCTCCAATCTCAATAAAAAATTAGCGCAGAAACGCATTCGAAACGTTTCTGGCGAAGGATATATGTTTTTTATGGCACAGCTTTAAAAATCAAACAGCTTTTTTGCATTAGCGTCAAGCTGCATGATAAATGACACTTCATTGATTCTTGCACCTAAAACATTAAAAGAGCGCTCAAAATGCCACAGTGCCTCGTATTGTGTAAAAGGCGCATCGCTCCCCCATAGCATTTTTTCTTTCCCTACACGTGATTCCCATAAATCAATCAATGGAGTGATAGAGCTTTTAGTAAAGCGATATGGAGCAGAAAATTTAACATATAAATCTAAATCTGATGCTAATAAGGCTTCTAACCCCTTACACGTCACCATTCCATTTTCAGGCCTTCCAAAGTGGTCGATGACGACTTTAACTGTTGTCTTTTCCAATTTTTGGACAATATCTGGCCATTGAAAAGCCATAGCGTGCAATTCTATATGCCATCCTAATGTTTGAATATAAGCAAACATCTCTTGAAATTTAATATCATCAAATAAAGGGGTTGGCTGATTAATTAAATTATACCTAATACCTCGTACACCACTTTGGTGCATTGAAAAAAGAGTTTCAAAACTGATCGCTTTATCCACCACAACCACCCCTCTTAAATGAGATGGATGGGCATTAAGCGCTGCTAACAAATAAGAGTTATCGGTTCCTAAAAAACTAGGTTGCACCAACACCCCTTTATGCACATGATACGATGCTAGTAACTGTAAATAGGTTTCAACGGTAAAATAATAATCGGGTTGATAGCGACTATTGGGTATCAATTGGCAACTTTTATCCCAAGCGTGGGCGTGCGTATCTATCGTTAACATTGTTCTACCTTATCCATAAAGAGAGTTCAGGGACAAACGTTACAATTAAGAGCACAATGAACATGGTTAATAGATACCATTTCATGTATTTCATGACACCTTGAATCTTAATATTTGATACGGTACAAACGGTTAAAAGTACCGAAGCAACAGGTGGTGTTTGCTGACCAATCCCTAAATTTAAACAGACAATGACACCAAAATGTATCGGGTCGATTCCTGCTTGCATGACAATAGGCAATAAGATGGGAACGACAATGATAATAGCAGCAGATGCATGCAAAACCATCCCTAAGATTAATAAAAAGATATTGATGGCTAAGAGCAAAAGTATCGGTGTATCAATTAAAACCGATAAATGCACTGCTATCTTTTGAGGAAGCTGTTCATTCGCTAAAAACTGCCCAATCACAGCCGAACCTGCGATAATCATCATGACAACGGAGGTTTGCTTGACGGTACTTATCAAAGCGTGTTTGAGTTTTGGCCATGACTCAATCGGACGTCTGGACAAAAATAAAATGCACAATAATACACCAAGCCCAGCGGCTTCTGTGGGTGTAACGATACCAAAAATTAATGAGCCAACCACAACGATAGGAACGGTCATCGGTAGTATTGCATAGTACAATGCCCAGCCTAAGCGTTTTAATTCAAAATGATTATCCGTTGGGTAGTTCTTTTTCCATGCAAAAATATAATTGGTCATAATAAAAGCAACTCCCAATAAAATGCCAGGAAGAATCCCCGCTAAAAATAGATCCTTAATGGAACTATTGGTACTAACCCCATATAAAACCATCGGAATGGAGGGAGGAATAATAATACCAAGTGTTGCAGCCGCTGATGTAACCGTGGCGCTAAATTCAGGAGGAAATCCTCGCTTACTCATTTGAGGAATAAAAATTTTGCTTGTAACCGCAGCATCAGCCACTGCAGAACCACTCATCTCTGCTAAAAACATCTGTGTGACGACATTCACATGAGCTAAACCACCACGCATCCAACCTACTAACGCAGAAGCTAGGTCAATCATATTTTTAGCGATATTGGAGATTCCCATAATTTCGCCCATGAGGATAAA
>JAQUVE010000120.1 GCA_028693565.1 Sulfurospirillaceae bacterium
CTCTTAGTAAAAGTGATGAATTTTCCATTAGGCAAGATGCTCTTTTTAATGGAATAACATTGATGCAGATGATAACGCATCTTTCATGGGATGAAAATAGCACAACAAGCAATGATATATTAAATACTACGGGAAGTCCACAATTTACATGTGATGCAATAACACATTATCGTATAGGTGGCTTTAGAGGTTCACGTAATTGTGAAAACAATGTAAGCGTTAGAGGAACATTAGGTGCTGATGGCGCGGAAACCAATACAACTTTTAATGATATAGATGATTTTAATGGGGCAGATATCAATACTTCGATTTATGGTTTACATATAAGCACTCGATATATCGACGATACATTTACCTACACTCCCTTAAGTCAAAATGCCAGAATCAACTTAAATAGTAGCGTGGCACCCCTGTCTACCAATATCAAATATGTGGATATCAATATCACCTATCAAGGTCAAAAAGCAGCACTTAAAAATAAGACAATATCACAATTTGCCTTCGCCTCAGCCAACATCGGTAAATTTTTTCTCAACAAAAGGGCGTGGTGATGAAAAAGGGTTTTACGCTCATTGAGATGATTATTTCTATCGTCATTTTAGCAATCTTAAGTGCTGGAACCTTTGTTTCACTTAAACATCTTTATCTTCGTAGTGCCAAATCTCGTGCGATGAGTGATCTTTCGTTTGATTCTCAAGTGGTTGTTGACCAAGTGGCAGCTTTAATGTACGACAGGATTCCAAGCTCGGTTATAGGTTATAACGGTATCGATAATTTCCAATCTATTTATACTGTGGACAATAATTTCACGGTTTTAGAGTGGATAGGTGTAGCGAGTGAAGCCCAAAAAGTTGGAGCGTACAGTGGCTTTATCGATATGAATGCTTCTGATGGCACTACCTTAAAGCTCATATCATCAGGAGTGTCTTTTGCCATGTTGAACACGGTCATGAATAACAAATTTGGCCCAGGATTTTTTTGGCCAGATATAGCACTTGTTTTTGCAGGTAGCTTTGATGATGGTGCGATTTATTATTCGAATGATTTTAATAGTACTTTTGGTTGGCACAATAACAATGCTGATAAAATCTTGCAATTTAACTTTCCAGCCGCAGATGGCAATATCACACTGCAAAATCCAAAGCCAGATGAGATTTTTGAGAAATATTATTTAGTTGATAGTGCTTATGCGGTGGCAAGAGGAAGCGATGTTAATATTGCTGTGCCACCTTGCAATGATTTAAATATTTCAAATGCTGATATTAACAATACTTTATTTCTATTTTATAATTATCGTCCATGGAAAGGAGAGACTTTTTGTGGTGATAGAGGTGCAAATGCTTCCCCAAAAGGAAATGTCACTATCCTTTCTCAAAATGTTTCTGGTTTTGAAGCAGGCGTAATTGATGGTACAATCTATTTTAGTATGACGATGAATAAAGTCATCCGTGGTAGTGAAAATAACGTCACTATCTCAAAGCAAAAGGCGGTTTACTAATGCGTAAAGCCTTTGGGTTGATTCAAGCTTTGATCGTAATCGTGATGATTAGTGGCATCATGACAATAGCCATGAAGTACGCAACAATATCCGTCAAGCAGACCAGCGATGCCTATGCTAAAGAGAGTGCGGAACTTTTTATGGACTCTGCCGTGGAGCTAACACTTTTAGCCATCAGTGGATATGATAGAAATACTTCAAATCATTGTTTGAAAGATGTCAACATTACATCGGCAGATGGGCGTTATTTAGCGGATGTTAATATTACAACGTATTATCTTTTAGGTGGAAGTGCAGATTGTACCAATTGTGGGGCTTTATGTACGCCTATTCAAACTGAAGAGAGCCATGGGATGGTGATGCTTGAAGTGGTTGTTGAAACCAATAATACAAACCCACGAAATGACCAGCCAATACGATTAATAAGAAGGACATTGCAACGCCCATGAAACATCGAATGCAAAGAGCTTTTAGTTTAGTTGAGCTCATCTTTGTTATTGTTGTGATGGGCATTTTAGCCCGAATTGCCAGTAACTATATGCCCGATAACAGGTTAACTAACGATACACACTATATTGCGATGCAAATTAAGCATATTCAAAAAAATGCTATTGGTTATGAAGCTTATCGATTTGGGCAAAGCCAATATTGGGACATTAACAATAGCGATAATAATGCTACATGTGTTGTATTATCAACGTCCATTTTGGAAGGTTTAGATAAAAAAGGGTATTCGTTGAGCTCAACGATTACGGCAAATCAGCCAAAATTTTGTTTTGATAGTATAGGCAGACCCTACACCAATAATCAACTTTTATCTACTAAAGTTGATATAAATGTAACATACAATAACAAAAATAATACTATTTCAGTTTTACCATATTCTGGATATGTTATAATCAAATAAAATCCGTTAAGGTTGCCTATGCTAACACCTGCTTCTGTTTTGTATATTAGCCCTTCACATGCCAATAAAGTCTCTTTTGATGGTAAGGATTTTGGGGACATTAAAAGCAAAAATTCATTCATTGTGTCACGTGTTCTTTATAACGATATTGTTATCCATAGTTTTAAAATCAATGCCAATATGAATGATGATGAATTGCATACGATGGTTGAGATTAAAATGTACGAAGAGGCCGGACTTGATGTTAATAAGCGTTACAAAATAACCTATGTCAAAAAAAATCTTGACTTTGCAGATTCAGCTTTAGTTGAGGTGTTTGCTATTGAGTTAGAAAAAACGGCATCGACGTTAGAGGCTATTTTAAAACAAGAAAAATATGTTGATTTTTTAGCCCTTCCTTTTTTATGTTATGAAACACTCTATACCCATAAAATTTTAGCACCTAAAAATGATCTTTTTATTTTTATCGACCAAAATGAAGCGTTTTTGGCTTTGTATAAAAATGGTGAATATATCGCTACAAAATCTATTTTTACACTTCAAGATATGCTTAAAAAACTTAAAATTGAAAATATCGACTTAGAAAATGAAGCGTTTGAAAAACTGCTTTCATCCAAAGGTCTTGATGCAACTCAATATAGTCCAGAAAATGCTTCTTTATTAGCAACCATACAAAATATTTTTGTTGAGCTTTTTACAAAAATCAATGATATTTTATTGCATAATCGAAATGTGTACGGATTTGATAATGCTGATAGAATTTATATGAGTGTTGCAAATGCAAGAGTGCGAGGATTGCGAGAGTTTTTAGCTTCATTTGGGTATGCTAATTCGGAATTATACGATTATAAATTATTTAAGAATTGCACGAGCGAACATCCATTTTCTTGCATGATGGCGTCCTATGCCTTTGATAAATATACGCAAAACGATATGCACCATAATTGTACTTTATTTGTACGCCCACCGAGTTTCTTAAAGACACAAACAGGAAAATTTGCTTTAGTTATGGGTTCCGCAACTATTCTTTTATCACTGTATCCTCTTTACTTAATGATCACTTCAAGTGTTCTACAATCACAGTTAAATGAACTGAATGTTCAAAATGAAGGTATTAAGAAAAATGCTGCTATGTATAATGCAGAACTTAACAAAAGAAAAAATATTTTAAATGAAGCCCAGCAACTTCAAAAAGAACAAACTAAAAATTTGGAAAATATTACGAAAAGTATTGATGAACTATACGCGATGAAACAAGGCAAAAAGACCTATACAGATTTTATTGTGCATGTTAATCGGCTATTGAAAAAATACGCATTGATGGTACGAAGTGTAGAGCAAAAGGGAGCAGATAAGATGAGCATCGAAGTAGTTGCTAAGCCTTCACAGCGCGATACGATAGCAAAATTTATGGAAGACCTTTTAAAAGAGGACTTCATTGGTGTTACGACCAGTGAAATTCGCTCAGATAAAGAATTTTATATTAGTAAGATTGAGATTGCACGATGAATCAATTTGAGAACTATCTTTCACATACTGATAAAAAACAGAAAATAATGATTTATGCTATTGTGCTCATGGTTTTATTATTTGTATTGAATTTTATTGTAACACCTATGCAAGAAGAGATAGCTAATTTAGAAAGTAGTATTGCAAGCGTTGAAAAAAGTATCGCAAAAAACTCTGTTAATAGTCTCAAAAAAGAGATTGAGCGTAATAAACAGGAGTTTTTGAAAGTCAATACTGAAGTTGAGCAACAAAAAGAGGTTATAACTGCATTACTCTCAAAATTATATACTGTTAAATATGCTTTTTTTAATGAAAAAGAGTTTGCAAATTCACTGGATGAAATGCTCAAAAAATCAATTAATGCCCATCTTAAAATAGATTTTATTAAGAGTTCAGATGTACCTAAAGAAGAAGTAACAAAGCTTTTGAAACATAAAAAAAGATTAGAAATTGGCGGCACTGGAGAGTATAAAGAGATTGTTAGTTTTATCCATCATATTGAAAATTTAAATGTAATTTTGAAGTTTGCATCCATTAAACTTGAATCAGCGAAGGATAACGTTAAGTTTTTACTTGTCGTAGATATCTTTGGAGTAGGCTTATGAAAAAAATTCTTTTTCTAGTTGCAATACTCAATCTACTTTTTGCAAGCAGTGAGAGTGATGCAAAATTGGATGAACTGATGCAACATAAAAGCAATCAAGATAATTTTTCAATTGATTATAATCCATTTATCAATGAATCAATGATGGCAGCGATAGATAATAAAAGTGTCGAAAGTCATACTGAAACTAAACGCTCTTTGCGTTTAGTTGCTATTTTAAATCAAAAAGCGTATATTAATGGTCAATGGTATCGTGTTGGACAAAGTGTCAATGGATATAAAATCATAAAGATTCGTGAACAAAGTGTTGAACTCAAAAAAGACGGTAAAACAAAGATTTTAGCATTTGAAGAGGCGAAAGAGCTTTTACATGTAAAGGATAGTCGAAAATGAGAATAATATTTGTGGTTGTAAGTTTGGTGTGTATGATTTCTTTTGCACAAGCGAATTGTGAAACAAAGTTTTTTACTTTTAGCGTGAAACAAGACCAAGGCGAATCTGCAACTATTCTTGATGTCTTAGAAAATATTGCTCAAGAGTGCAAAATGACATTAGTCTTTGAAGATAGTAATGTTAAAGGCGCTGTTGAAAAACAACTCAATTATATCAATGTCCATGATTTTTCATTAACCGAGTTGTTAGATTTATTGCTGGGTGATAACAATATTTTTTATGAGCTATCAGACAATAAAAAAGTGCTCAAACTCTCTTATTTTAAAACTAAATCTTATTTTATTGATTATGTCAGTTTTTCTCAACGTAAAAATAGCACGAGTAAAGTTATCAAAACGGGTTCATCTTCTTCAAGTACAGGCAGCGGAAGCTCTAGTAGTCGTGGTAGTGATTCGACAACGATGGATTTTACTTCGGAGTTCAAATTTTGGGATAAAATAGGTGCTGAAATAACATCAATGATTTTTAGAGATGAAGATACACAACAGATTAACAGTAAAGTATTGATCAATCAAGATGCGGGAATGGTGACCATCACAGGAACTAAAAAACAACTTGAACGGGCTGAAGAGTATCTCAAAACGGTCATGAAGCGCCTTCATAAGGAGATTTTGGTCGAAGCTAAAATCTTAGAAGTCACTTATAGTTATGATAAAACGGATGGAGTGGATTGGAGCAAGTTTGAATTAGGTATTAGTGGTACATCCGATGCGACTCGCTCACGTACAGCTGGTATTTTAGACAATACAACTTTCAGAAAACCGAATTATCTTGTGGGTTATAATTTTTCAATGGAAGGTTTAGTCTCTTTCTTAAAAACACAAGGTGATGTGAAAGTGGTATCAAACCCCAAAGTGATGACACTCAATAATCAATCAGCTGTTATTAATGTGGGTAAAGAGATTAATTATCGCTATGATACAGGCAGTACAACTACTGCGACAACCACCACACCTATCACAACGTATAATTATCAAGTAGGCTCAACGTTTGTGGGCATTACTTTAGATATCACGCCTCAAGTAACCGATGATGGCTATATTATGTTAAAAATTAATCCAATCGTGAGTGAATTAGACCCCGAAGGTAAACACGTTGATGCGGCAACAGGTATTCCATATCTTGCGCCTGATATTAAGATCAAACAGCTTTCTTCTATCGTCAAAGTCAAAGATGGCAATAAAGTTCTAATCGGTGGCTTGATTGGTAAAAATGAAAATATCAGTGACACAAGTGTACCAGGATTATCATCTATTCCACTTTTTGGTGAAGCATTTAAAAGTAATAGTAAAGTGATTTCAAACAGTGAACTAATCATCGTTATTATTCCTCATATTGTTAATGGAACAACCAC
Source organism: Sulfurospirillaceae bacterium (assembly GCA_028693565.1). GTDB lineage: Bacteria > Campylobacterota > Campylobacteria > Campylobacterales > Sulfurospirillaceae > Sulfurospirillum. The sequence goes on from JAQUVE010000120.1 coordinate 6,326, forward strand.
TCCTGATTTAAATCGTTTTGATGATGAAACTCCAATAACTAGAGAAAATCAATGAGAGATTTTGATGCTGCAAAAGAACTTTTCAAAGATACCATAAATACGGATTATTATTTTGATAGTATCAGCGCAGAAATCGCTCGTAATAAGATAGAAGAAGCAATCAAAGAACGCAATGCTCCTTTGATTTTTGTTATTGGTGATCCAGGCGTTGGTAAGAGCTATATCTTAAGAGTGATTAATTCGATTATTTCTCAAAGTCAATTAACTGTTTTTATTGACCATCCTTTTTTTGATAAACGAGATTTGCTTAAAATGCTTTATGATGCTAAAGAGCTACCGTTTGATAAAGATATAAACTTCAATACCCTCAAAGATGAATTACTCAAAGCTTATGAAGGAACCAATCACACTATTTTTATTGATGAAGCACAGTTACTTAATGAAGAGCAGTTTGAGCTCATTCGTATCATGAGTGATACTAAGGTGTTTCAATTTGTCCTCTCCATGCACAAAGAAGAGGGTGCAGTCATTTTACAAAAGAAGCATTTTAAATCACGCACAAAAATTGTCATAGAATATGGAAATTTAGAAGAAACTGAGATTTTGCGCTATATTCAAAGCTCTTTGGTAGCACATACACACGGTGAAATAGCTTCTATGTTTTCAAAAAATGAAGCAAAAACGATTGGTAGGTATGCTAAAGGCAATTTTAGAACCATTAAGAAATTTCTTTACATCTTGATGAAATTACTCTCTTATGCCAAAAAACATGGTTTAACAAAACATCAAAAAATAAACAGTTGTCTTTTAACGATGGCCGCTTTAGATATAGGTTTAATCAATGACAAATAGTAGATTCGAAGATTTAGAGAGACGTTGCCAAAAGCTAAAAAGAGCAAGAATCGCAAAAATAGTACTCTTGTTTGCCAGTATTTCATTTTTAATAGGTGGCTATTTTTATATGAATAATATCACTGCTGCTCCAGTGAAAGTGGTTCCTCTTCCGACAACAATTACCCCTGCTGTTGAAAATAATAACACTAGCGTAACACCACCAACCAGTGAAGAAGACAATAATACGTTAAATGTTGTGGAAGAAAATATAACACAAGAGAGCGAAAAACAAAATTATGATACGCTACTGCTTGCTCCAAAAGTAAAAGGTAGTGGAAAAAAAGTCCAGCTTCCTGTTGAAGAAAATGTAGTACTTGCTCCTCCCGCGCAGAATTTAGAAATGAAAGATTTTGAACTTAACGAAGCGCTGAAAGTGCCCCATG
>JAQUVE010000121.1 GCA_028693565.1 Sulfurospirillaceae bacterium
GCTGCTTTTCACAAGGGCTTCATTTCGTGCAATATCAGCCTGCATAAGGTTCACTTGCCACGTTGCATTTTCCACTTGAGCTTTGGCACTTTGTTCTACGGAAAATGCTGTATCTAACTCAGCTTGTGCTACAAAACCTTCCGAAATGAGGTGTTGATAGCGTGTCAGTGTCGTGTGTGCTAAATGATATTTGGCTTCCAAATCTTTAAGGAGACTTTGTTGGGAAAGAAGCGACATCTGGCTTTTTTTCATCGCCATCAAAGCTTCTTCTTTGGATGCAAGCAGATCAGAAGGATCCATCACCGCAAGAACTTTTCCTTTCACAACTATTTCACCTTGATCGGCAAAGAGTGACAGCACTTTTGTTGTTGTTTTAGGCGCTAATACAATCGTCTCTTTCGCTTCAATCGTTCCGACTCCAAAGGCTGTTTCATTGACATCTTGAACAATGGGTGAGATGGAAGCAAATGTGATCTTCGGCAGATACACTTTGAAATAAAAAAAGCTTCCAATAGCCATCATCACGACTAAAATCAATGTACTTTTCATAATAAACGCCCTGTTCATAAGGAAGCTCCTTTGGGTATAAGTCTTTTAATGTGTGCTAAAGAGGCTATTTTTTGCAATATGGCTGCACTTTGAGCAATGGAGGCATTGTCATAAGCGCGTTGAGCTTCAAGTACTTCAATGTACGTGGCTAACCCCTCTTTGTAACGCCCTTTGGTAATGGCAACGGTTTTGGCGAGTGCTTGTGCTGCCATTTGTTTGGCTTGAATGGTCGTATCCAAGCGTTTTGTATCTAAAATGGCTTCATACAACTCTTGCCACAGTGTTAATTCACGCGCTCGCAGTGCTTCTTCTGATACTAAGATACCAACTCTATCTCTTTCGATTTGATGAGAAATCCTTCCACCGGTTAGGAGGGGAATGGAGGCTTTGATGCCAATTTGATTGCTTGAGTAAGAAGAGATGGAGGTATCGCTGCCTATAGAACCTGCAGAAATGATGGCTCCATAGTGTTCTGCTTTTGATGACTCGTATAATGCGTGACTTTGTTTAATTTTAGCGCCCAATGCTTCAAGCTCAGCGTTATGTTCTTTGAGCATGACTCGCCATTGTGTATCGGAAAAAGAAGGTAAAGTAGTGTGTGAAAATGCGCTAAAATCATCTTCAATGATAATGTCCTGTTCCAAAAGGCCTGTTAATATACTTAGTAAATGGATGTATTTGCGTTCTTCATTGCGACTGGTTTCCAATAAATCTTTGGCGTCCAGTAAAGAAGCATAAAAACGTTCGCTATCGGCTTCGGTTTTCAAGCCCACATTTTTCATTTGACGCGATTGATCGTACAGTGCTTGGTAAAAGGCAAGGGATAGGGCATTTGCTGTATTGACGCGTCGAAGGTATGCTAATGAATAGTACGCTTGCCAGACTTTTTCACCCAGCAATGCTTTAACATTTTCATTCAGTGCTAAAACAGACTCTACATCTTGCTGTGCCGCATCAATGCGTTTTTGTGTACGTCCAAAATCCCATAATGTATAAGTCATCGTCACATCTAAATGCGTTGAGAAATGATCTCGTGTTACAAAACTACCGTTATTTTGCGAAACGAGCGTTTTTGTAGGATAATATTCTGCATTAGCACTTAGCTCTGGATACATGGCCGCTTTGGTGATGCCTAGCGTTTCGTACGCCATATTTAATTGGTACAGCGCGAGTTTAGCATCAGGGTGCGATAAGAGCGTAGCGTCAATCACTTCTTGCAATGAAAGTGTTTTTGCAAATAGTGTTTGCAGTGCTAAAAGAATAAAAATAAAGGTTCGTAGTGGTGTCATTATAAGCGCTCCTATCTTTTACTCTAAAGCATTGTACACCATACTATTTGCCCTTGACTTGATATGAATCAATTTTGCACAATAGTACGATAATGGGTTTGAAGAGCTTCTTTTTTTTGTAAAGTTATAATGTGCTTTTTGTCAATATGGATAAATCCTAAAGATTTCAATTTTGAAAGCATACGTGAGAGTGTTTCAGGCGTTGTATTGAGGATAGAAGCTATTTCAATTTGCTTGAGTGTTTGAAGAAGGTGTGCATTATCGAGTAAAAATTTTGCAACTTTCGCTTCTATATTGGTACTAATTTCATTATGGATGACATTTAAAAAAACTCTCTGTTTTTTTATAAGAGATTGGATGACATGGAGGGTTAAGATAGAATTGTTGAGCATCTCCTTTTGGATAGGAAAAAAATTTATTTTAAGCACTTCTCCTTCGGTTACAAATTGTGCGGTATTAGGATAAGGACTCTTGGCATACAGAGCGTAATCTCCAATAATTTCACCAGGTTGTGTAAAAAAAAGAATGAAAACATGGTTCGCTTTGGCAGTTGTTTGATACACTTTGAGCGTACCTTTTAAAAGGATGTAGAGATACGTTGGTGTTTCACCTTCGTAAAAGAGTATATCATTAGATGTATATTTTTTCAGCGTGCAACAATTTTTTATTTTTTTAAGTTCAGTGCAGTTAAGATGCGAGAAATAAGGAAGATTTTCAATTTTTATCATTGTAATTCTTTTTTGACGATGAATTTTTAAAAATATATAATAAAGAATAGGGTATGTCCTTGATAGATATCAAGATTTATACTATAGAATTTTTTTGTGTAAGCTTTGTTATTCCTTTTAAGCCTAACTCCTATACAATTTTAAACGCAAATTAACCCACTTCAAAAGGAGCGCACATGGCAAAAGGTAAAGATGTTAAAAAAGAGGTTAAGAAAAAACCAGAGAAGTCGTTAAAAGAGAAGCGTGAAGAGAAAAAAGCGAAGAAAGCGTAGTTAATAACCCTCATAAGGAGGGATAAAACCCCTCCTATAAAAACCATTACTCTATTTTTTATCAGCCAATTTTGTTTCACAAGTAGCCTCTTGCGTAAACTCACCACACTCTTTGACATACTCTATACCCCACTCAAACATCTCTTTAAGTACAGGACGGAGTTTTTCACCGATAGGCGTGAGTGAGTAGACCACTTTCGGAGGAATTTCAGGAAAGACAACACGCTTTACCAGTTGTTTCTCTTCCAAATCACGTAATTTCACAGTCAGTGTTTTTTGCGTAATATCCAGTACTTCTTCAAAAAGGTCCTTATAACGTTTTTCACCATCCATGAGGTGCCAAATGATACCAAGTTTCCATTTATCATTAAAAATATCTTGAGCAATAGCGACTGAGCATTTGTACTCTTTATCGTTCACAAAATACATAGTGCTCCTTTTTTATTTAAATTCCTAACACGCTTTTAAAGCAAAGCTTTAAAAACTACGTTAACACTGGGTTTTCCTCGGCGGAACGCCCGTGCACCTTTGGTGCTTCTAATTCTTCTTAAATTCCTAACACGCTTTTAAAGCAAAGCTTTAAAAACTACGTTAACACTGGGTTTTCCTCGGCGGAACGCCCGTGCACCTTTGGTGCTTTAAGTGATTGATATCATACCATATTTTCCATTATTTATCATTACATACCAAAAGTATCGTAAGGATATTTTAAGTACATTGCTTTTATACTTCGTCTATCAAATCACTATACGAGGTAAACTATGAAAAACGTACTGATTATCAACGGTCACCAATACTATCCCCATATCGCGGAAGGTAAACTCACGCAAACCTACATAGATACAGCAGAAGCGTTTTTAACCAGTAACGGCTTCCATGTTAAACACGCTAAAGCAGAAAGTGATTACACCCCGCTTGATGAGGTTGAAAAATTCAAATGGGCAGATTATTTTATCATCCAATATCCTGTTTATTGGATGGGAACACCATGGATCATGAAAAAATACATTGACGAAGTTTTTTCAGCAGGAACCAACAACGGTATTTATGCCAATGATGGGCGAAGCCGTAGTGATGCCAGTAAGCGTTACGGTAGTGGCGGATTGATGCAGGGTAAAAAGTATATGCTCTCCTTAACTTACAACTGCCCAAGCTCAGAATTTAGCAACAAAGAGGGCTTTTTTGGAGGTCTTAGCCTTGATGAAGCTAACATCGCAACGCATAAAACATGGCAATTTTGTGGTGCAGAGCCGATGAAAACCTACTCTGTGCATGACATCTTTAAGGGTGATTTGGATGTTGAAGCAGAAAAAGCTAAATTTATCCAAACGTTAACACAGAACTTTATAGGCTAACCGATGAAAAATATTATTGTTATTGCAACACTAACCCTCAAAAAATCACTAAGTGATACTGTGTTTGATGCGCTAAAAGCTTTACATAAGGCAACCCATGAAGAAGATAAAGGTTGCTTGCAATACGATGTACATAAAGACATAGAAAAAGAAAATACCTATGTCTTTGTAGAAACATGGGAGAGCGAAGCACTGTTAGCAGAACATATGCAAAAAGAGCATTTTCATGCCTACAAAGCATTTATGGGGGACAAAGTTGAAAGTATGTCTATTCAAAAATTAGAAAAAATTTTATAGGAGTCCGTATGGAAACGCCAATGCTTAAACAACTGCAAAATCGAAAATCTATCCGTCAATTTACAGGTGAAGCTGTGAGTGAAGAGGACTTACAGCTTATTTTGAAAACAGCACAACGCGCCCCAACGTCTATCAATGGACAACAAATCAGCCTTGTGTACACCAAAGACAAAGCCAAGCTTCAACAAATAGCACAACTGTGTGGTGGGCAAGCGCATATTGCCACTGCTGATGTCTTTGTGGGGATTATTATCGACTTTAACCGCACTAGTGCGATTGTTGAAAGCATTGGAAAACATCATGTTATTGAGCAAAGCGCAGAAGGTATTATGGTAGGAGCTGTTGATGCGGGCATCATGTTAAATCATCTCCAAAGTGCAGCTGAAGCATTGGGATATGGCACAACTGCCATCGGTGCAGTACGTGGAAAATCTGATGAGATGGTAAGCTTTTTTAATTTACCAGCTAAAACCTTTTTAGCAGTAGGTTGCACTATAGGTGTAGCCACAGAAACTGCCAAAAATGCCCCACTGAAACCACGCGTTGCATTCGATACTTTTGCTATGCAAGGCGTATATGATAGTGATAAAGTCAGGCAAGGTGCTTTAGCGTATGAGCTAACACTGAAAGAATTTCGTGATAAAACAGGCAGTGGCTCTATGCCAACTTATGCAACAATCACTTCGAATTACTATGCCGATGGGTATTACCGCAAAACTGCTAAAACCCTAATGGCACAAGGTTTTGCGTTTAAGGACGAATGATAATAATAGCGCCTCTTTAGCTGTAAATTAATGTGTTTTTGACATCATTTTTATGAAGAGGCTTTGCAATAATATGGGCATTAAGGGTGCGAAGATTTTCTCTTTCTTTAAGCACATCCTCATGGGTAGAGAGCATATAGTAACGATTGTAGTTCCGTAAAGATGCAAGTGCTTTATTTTTTGCATTTTGTTTTAGAAAGTATTTAAGATACACCAGTCCCGTAGCAAATATGCTTGTAGAAAAATCATAATCAACGATGATTTTATCGACTTTATTGCTTCCTATCCAGTCTTCAAAAAGAGTATTTTTAGAAAAGCAAAAAATCTTTGTATGGCTACAAATTTGCTCAAATTCATTTCTAAAACGTACTAAAAAGTCAATATCTAAAGAGAGCACCGCCACATACTGAAAATCGTTTTCAGCCAACTTTTTATGTTCGACATGATTTATTTTTTTAAGGTGCAAAAGTATATTACTTGTTGTAGGAAGAATATCAGTCATATGTTTTTTCATATAATGTGAGATATCTTTTGAACTCAGTGCCTTATACAGTAAATGCCTTTCAATTTCACCGATAATATAGTGTTGCATTTTATTAAAATTGACTGATGCGCTATTGAATTTATCATAAATTTCATTAAGCAATTTAGTAGCATTTTTAAATTGTGGAATATCTTGTGCCAGTTGATTGCTTCGGCAATACTCCCCTATCCATCGAGAAAATTCTTCAATATCTTTTCGATAAACCAACAATTCACGTAGGTAGTCATCTTTGATAGCATAATCTATTTTTTCAAAAAATTCGATCAAATTCTCTATATAAGGGCTGAGAAGTGTATACTTTTTAGGCCGATAATGAACCACTTTATTACGCACAATCGATACTTTTTCATAGATAGGTGACACCAGCTCGTTGACAATCAAATGATACTGTATCTCTTTTTTTTCAGCCAATAAAGTTTTGCAATTTGCAATCGTATCATCAATACATGCTTTAAGCGCTAGCGTAAAATGGTGCTGTTGTGCTGACGCACCGTATAATGCAGCATTCAATTCATTAACTGTCAATTTTAAGGTTATATTAGAAACCTTAAAAAGCTCTTCAATAATCGTATAAAAGAGAAATTCTATCTCTTCTTCATTCACCATTTGGACACCATCAAAGTACATCTCTAAAAGTGCTTTGAATTTTTTTTCGTTGATATGTTGACCGATAGGATACTTCGTACAAATAGCTTGTAGCGCTTTGGTAATTTGCGCCATTTGTTTAGACTGATGTTTAAGTGTATGTACTTTTCGCTCTTGATGATTTTGTAATAATTCATTTAAAGAGAGTCCAAAGGTTAGATGATTAAAAGGCTTTTGAATAGTTCCAATCGTATGCTTTTTAGTATTGGGATTTATGATATTTTCGTTAGCTGTAATAAAAATTGTTAAAATTTTTTGGTGCAAATTAGTATCTATTAGCACTTCAACTAAATCATCTCCATTGAGATAGGGCATGTTGATATCGCTAATGAGCATCTGAATATTTCTATTTTTACCCATGATTTCAAAAGCTTCCATGCCATTATGCGCATAATGGATTTTACTTTCTTCAAAACAATAACCATTAAATGTATTTTCAAGTAGCGCTTTAGTAATGACCTTGAGAACAAGACTGCTATCATCAGCTACTAAAACTTCCATTGTTTGCATCTTCACTTACCTAAAAAATAATCATTTTACACTACACTCTGAGTGACATTATAAAGAATCATTGCTTTACACAACGTCTCCACAACCACTAGAAAAGCAGATAAAGACTTTTGCGGCTTCTTAATATACCATTGATTGTAATGAAAAGCATCTTAAGGATTTATAACGTGTTATGAATTCTTAAGATGCTTTTCATACATGAGATCTGTATTATTTTTTGAAAAATTAACTCAAAAAACTTTTTTTATCTCTTATCCTAGCTTGACAACATTTTGAGGTGTTCCTTGCGTGAAAGCTACAATATTTTCAAAAGCCCCTTTAAAATAGAGCTCATAATTGTGTTGTTCAACATAGCCAAGATGAGGCGTACTTAAAACATTATTTAAAGATAGAAGTGGCTCATTTTCCAGTGTTGCAGGTTCATTGTCAAAAACATCCAAAGCAGCTCTTTTGGTCGAACATTGCTTCAAAACAACAAACAGTGCCCCACTTTCAACCAATTCCGCACGACTAATATTAACTAACAGCGCGTCATTTTTCATCATTTCAAGATCGGCTTTTGTGACACAGTGGCGTG
>JAQUVE010000010.1 GCA_028693565.1 Sulfurospirillaceae bacterium
AATGAAATAGAGATGAAGCTAATGGGAAGTTATCCGATTATTGAGTCTGTTGATAAATTTCCACGTTTCCTCTCACACATTATTCCCGAAGACAATACGAGAATTCTTGATAGCTCAAAAGTGCGTATGGGAGCTCAATTAGCAGCGGGTACAACGATTATGCCAGGGGCTAGTTATGTTAATTTCAATGCAGGTACGACGGGTGCTGTGATGGTGGAAGGACGTATTAGCTCTTCCGTTGTTGTTGGCAAGGGTAGTGATGTTGGTGGAGGTGCAAGTATCTTAGGCGTACTCAGTGGCACCAATGGAAATCCTGTAAGCATTGGTGAGAATACACTGCTTGGTGCTAACTCTGTAACAGGTATTCCTTTAGGTGATGCATGTATCGTTGATGCGGGCATTGCTATTTTAGAAGGAACTAAAATCGGTATTTTACAGGCGGAATGGTCAAAAATTATTGAAGCTAATCCGAATAAGAAACTTAAAAAAGCAACCAAAGAAGAGGTTCAATTTCATAAAGGCTTAGAGCTTGCAGGACTCAATGGACTTCATTTTCGTCAAAATAGCGTTAACGGTATGATTATGGCATACCGTAGTAAAAGAGAAATTAAACTTAATAGCGAATTGCATTAAGGTTGAAAAATAAAGGGTAGACTTTGGTCTATCCTCTCAAATGTGCTTTGTTAAAAGCTTCGGCCCATTGTAACGATACTTTCTGATACGTTTTTTGTGCTACTTCGTTATCTTTTAAAATCCAATTTCCACATGTTGAACATTTTGTTGCATAGTGTTCGAGTGTTTCCAAATCCATAGAGGCAACTTCAATGAGTCTAGCTTTACATTCTGCGATGGTACATAAAAGTTCATTTTGGGTCATTTGGACTCCTTGTTGTGAAGTGATTGACGAAAAATATATGGTATTCTATATAAAATACTATTATAAAGCAATAAGGCAGTTTCTGCCACTTTCCTTGGCTTTATATAAAGCTGTATCTGCTACTTTAATAATCTCTTCAGGACTTTTTCCTTTGATGCTACAAGCCATACCAATACTCACACTTAACCGCTCTTTTTTAGCCGGTTTTTTTTCTACTTTTTTTGGTGTTTTATTAGGGCGCTCTTTATCTCTGATGACAAAGCCTCTTTTAAAAATACTCTCTCTAATGGCTTCAAGTGCTAAAATGCAATCTTCTTTTTTCTTGCCTCGAAAAACAATGGTAAACTCTTCGCCTCCATACCGAAAGACTTTTCCACCATTTTTAATATAACTCAGTTCTTTGGCGATAAGCTTAAGGACATCATCACCGATATCGTGTCCAAATTTATCATTAAATTTTTTAAAAAAATCAATATCTACCATGGCAAGAACATAATGTGAACCTAATCGTAAAAATGTCTCCTCAAGGGCACGTCTTCCGGGAACTCCTGTAAGTGTATCGATATAAGCCATACGGTACGCATCGTGTGCCAGAGCTGCAATAGCGATCAGTGATGTGATAAGCGAAAAAAGAATAAAGCTGTTTTTATCATGCAAAAATAAAAAGCTAATGAGTTGTGCAACAAGCATCCAAAAAGGTGCTTTCTGACTTTTTGTTTCAAACAATAAAGAGATAAGAAAGATAAAAAGAAGTGCGACCATAGCGATAATAGTTACAAAATCACTTGCTTTTGTAAGGTGGCTTAGGCTTGTGGGTAAGAGGCTTGTACTTAGCGCTTTTTGCATTTCAGGAGAGAAATTTTTTAAGCTAAAATAGGCAACGAGCAGAAAAGCAATTCCAAGGCCACTTCGCAATAAGCCAAAAGAGCTAAAAAGTCCTCTCTCTTGTAAAGCGTAAATAAAAAGAAAGCCAAGAGCGGTACACAATGGCGCAATATGCCAAAAAGCTGTTACACTAAGTTTGACGAAGAAAGTTGTTGGAAAGGCCAGTGCTAAATTGAAAAAAAATGGGAAAAGTAGCAAAACGAAAAGTTTACTTTTATTAAAATATATACTTAAAGCGATAGCTAATAGTAAAAAGACAAAAGTACTTTGCCATAAAAAATAGTATGCATAGGTTGGAATTAATTGAGTGATAAAAGTAATCCACCCAATCAGTATGAGCCCAAAACAGAGCATTTGAAAGGAGTAGAATTTATCTTTAAGAAAAGGCATTAAAAATCCCATGTTTTTTTGCGATTATAGCAGATTAAACTCATATTCCCATAAATCTGCTCTTAGAGGTACGTCTAAATGAGGTTTATTTAATAAGAGTTTTATGACTTCGGTACTTTGTATTGCAGCGGCAAAGGCTACTGTAAAAGAGGGGTTACCGTATGTTTTTTCAGCACCATCTCCTTCTTGCATATAAAGGTCATCAATAAGACGAGAAGTGCAAAATTGAGCACTATAACCAGCGATGGCTGCATGGACAAATGCTTGATTATGCCGTTTACAATGGCTCGCAAGAGAAGCTTTGAGTGTTGGATTATCCAAAGCATCTACAACAACATCGGCATTTTCGAGCAGTGAAGCATGTTTATCCAATTCAAAAAAAGAAGGGATACTTGTAATATGTACGGCAGGGTTAATCGCTTCAAGTGCACTTTTAACAACAGCACTTTTTGAAGAGCCTAGTGCTTTTATCGAAGAGAAGTTTTGGCGATTGAGGTTATGTTCTTCAAAGATGTCCCCATCCATTAAGATAAGGTTTCCCACACCAATGCGTGTTAAAAATTCACTCACAAAACCACCCAATCCCCCGCATCCCAGGATAAAGACAGTGGCATTAAAAAGTTGATACTGCTCTTGCACGCTAATAGTCTTTTGGTTGCGCTTATAACGAAGTGGAGTTATATTGTTTTCAAGTGCTATTTGCTCAATTTCACGAAAGCTACATTGAAAAGTTTCCATTGCCTTAGCGTATACTTTTAGGGGTAAAAAACCATCTTCTACATAGGTTTGTAAAAAGGTTAAAAGTTTCATTTTGCCTCTTTTGATGTATAATTTTTAAAAGGATATATGATGCAAATTATACTAAATGCTTTCTCATTTTTGCGGGAGAAACTTGCTGAGCGAAATATTGCCTATCTTAATGCGCCCATGAATGTGCCTGAAAAAATGAGTATTTTAGGTTTAATAGATTCAATAGGTTTAGATCAAAAAAGCGTTGAAGCTGTTTTTGTCAATCACAAAGTGATGCCCAAAGAGACTATTATACACGATGGAGATCGAATCGCTTTAATTCCTCCGGGAACTCCTGGGTCGTATCGTTTGATGCTTGGTATGAAAAAAATGGGGGAGGATTAACCTCCTCCAACTTTAGGAAAGAGGGCGAGAGTATCGCCTTCTCTTAAGATATAGTCTTCTTTTTCATGGCGTGAGTTAACCATCAAGACACCCAAAGGGAGTTCTTGAGTAACGCCTAATTCTTTGATGATATCACCCGTTGTAACCCCTTCAGTATAGATTCTTTGTTCTACTTTGAAACGGCCTTCTCGGTATTGCGCGAAAAGTTTAAGGGTGATATGAATCTGCTTAGACATTAAAAATTCCAGAACTCATCAATTTCTTCATTTGTAAAATCCCATGTTACATTATGTGGTGGAAGAGCTTCATATTTCATGAACTCAGGCATTCTATCATCAGCCTTACTAAAACCAGCTTTGATATTAAATTCATGTTCTATTTTAAGAATATTTTTACCAAGATTAACGACATCATCACCCGTAATATTAATGCCAAAGCGTGCATTGATCATGTCAATAAGTGCAGGTAGACATTTTGGATCATCTAGGGCTGGGAATGCAACAAAGATACACATACCCGTACTATCAACGGCAGCTGAAGCAATTTGTAAATTACGTGATAATTCAACTTGTCCCTCTTTTTTGAGCGGGTCAACATAACCACCACTATTTAAAATGTTGGTTGCTACGGCATAACCTGCCGTGTGGTCAGCTCCCATCGGAGTAGTAACATATGTAACGCCTTGACCTTTAACTGCACGAGGATCATACGCAGGGATGCCTTGTCCTTTAACGGTTGGAACTCTTACAAGGCCATATAATTTTCCAAGTAGATGTGTACCACCACCAATGATACGGCCTAGAGGTGTTCCATTTGCAAGTTCTTCGGCGATTAATTCATAAGCTCTTTGTCCATCACCATATTTTAATATGCCTGCATCTACAGCAAGTCCTAAACAAACACTGGTTTCAATTGAATCTAATCCTAAATCATCCATTAATCCATCTATCTTTGCGATAATGTCTAAATCTTCAATACCTAAATTAGCTCCCAATGCCCAAATTGTCTCATACTCAAAACCCGAAGTAAGATATTTTCCATCTTTATCATTATAAACTTGTGAACATTGAATGACACAACCTGCATGACAACCATGGGTAGTTTTGCCTCCACGTGCTTTAATGTTTTCAGCCATTGTCTCACCACAAATATTTTCAGCATGCTCCCATGAACCTGCTCTAAAGTTTTGTGTTGGTAAACCACCTGCTTCATTGAGGATATTGACAAGAACGTTTGTTCCAAACGCTGGTAATCCTTGACCACTGATTGGGTTATCTTTCAGTGCTTGTGTAAAAATCTTACTGGCTTCTTTAAATTTCTCAGGCTCTGCAATGGTAACTTCTTTATAATTTTCTGCATCCACTGTGATACACTTGATTTTTTTAGAACCCATAACTGCACCAAGGCCACCACGTCCATGGCTTCTTAATTTTCCACTAGGATCTTTAACTGAAATATTAGAGGTTAGCATTTTCATCTCACCTGGACGAGCAATACTCATAACCGCAACTTTTTTATCATATTTTTCTAACATAGCATCCAGTACAAAATAGTTGTCTTTACCAACAAGTTCAGGTACTTCGATAAAGGCTACATGATCTTTAGTGATATGAAGCTGATAAAATTTAGAGTCATCTTTTGGAAGTCCTTCAATAATAAGAGCTTTAATACCAAGTTTTGAAAAAATACCTGCGCTTGTGCCACCGACATTAGACTCTTTAATACCTCCTGTAAGTGGACTTTTGGCACCGCAAGAGTTTCTACCACTATTAGAAGCGCTTGTTCCAGAGAGCAATCCTGGAGCAAATACAAGTTTATTATTTGGCCCTAAAGGGTGACACTCAGGATCCACTTCAGCAGCAACGATTGTAGATGTCAATCCACGACCACCTAATCCCATCCAGGCCGATGGAACTTCCTCAATTTGAAAACTCATGTTACTCATGTTAACACGATAAATTTTATCAGCCATAACAGACTCCTTTATAAATTTTGTTGTTCTAATGTTATGGTACATGATGTTTATAGCGCGAAAATAGCCTCATGTATGTTTTTTTGAAACAAAATCTTCATAAAGCGCCCTATTTTTACCTCTAAAATAGAATGCATTGCAATCATGGTGCTATTTGTATGCTATAAATACAGAATATAATGATTGAAGTTTTAACTTATAGGAGGTCATAGTATGTTCGGATTTTCACAAAAAAAGATAACGCAGGAAAAAAATGCGAGAGATTTATCAACGGCGATATTAAGCATTGTTCTAAAGGAATCAGAAATTAGTAATGGTAAGTTGCAAAATCTTACAATGACCCCTAAAGTAGTTTTAGGTTTTGTCTCACCATCGTTAGATTTTTCAAGTATTTCCTCACGCTTAAAGCAAGCATTACCTTCAACGACAACACTTATACTTTCAACAACAGCAGGAGAGCTTTGCAGCTTTGATAAAACAACACCTTTGACACATCTTTATTCACAAGCTGGGGCAGGCGAGGGCGATAACATTGTTTTAATGCTTTTTGATGAGACAATGGTTAGTGATGTTTTTGTTGCCGCTATTCCTCTTAAAAGTGAAGACATGGCGATAAGCTCGCGTACAGCTACTCAAAGAATTGAGGCAATTTCAGAAGAGCTTCGTAGAGTGCGCGTACCTTTTAAGATGAATCATGAAGATACTTTAGGGTACACCTTGATAGATGGTCTTTCTGCAAGTGAAAGTTTTTTTATGGAAGCGGTTTATAATGTTGGGTGCTTCCCTTGTCTGCTTCTTGGTGGGAGTGCTGGTGGAAAGCTGGATTTTAAAGATACTTACCTTTATGATGGAAAACGTACTTTACGCCATCACGCACTTATTACATTTATTAAGTTTACGCCACAATTTCGTTTTGCTGTATTTAAAAGTCAAAATTTTAAAAAGACAGCGAGTCAATTTTCCATTCTTGAAGCTGACCCAATCAAACGGACAGTTACGGCTTTTCTCGATACAAAAACCAATAAACATATTAATATCGTTGAAGCTTTATGTATCCATTTTGCATGTACTCCTGAACAGCTTGACGCAAAATTGACCAATTTTACATTTGGTATTGAGATAGATGGTGAGATTTACATACGCTCCGTTGCTGGAATTGATAAAGTGAATAAAAAGGTTTCATTTTATTGTGACTTAGAAGCGGGAGAGGAGCTTTTTCTTTTAGAAAAAACAGATTTTGTTAAGACTACAAGTGATAATTATAGTGAATTTTGCCGCAATAAGCCTAAACCTATTGGTGCTATATTTAATGATTGTATTTTAAGACGCCTTTTCAATAGTCAAGTTCTGAATAATCTTTCTATTTTTAAAGAAGTCCCTATTGTAGGATTTTCAACTTTTGGTGAACTTTTAGGAATTAACATCAATCAAACTTTAACAGCGGTCTTTTTTTATGAGATAGCAGCTAATGAGTCTTTAGAGGGAGAATATATTAGTCACTTCGTGCAAAAGTATGCTGGATTTAAAAGCTATTTTCTATTGCGAAAGATTAATCGACAAATGATGATTGGCAATATCAATAAAGCAATGTTGGTACAAATGAAAGAGAGCATGCCCGTTATTCAAACCATTGGAAATGCTCTCTCAAATGCTATTGAGTCGATTAATAAGATTGAAAATCAGTTAAGTACAGTTAAAAATCAATTTTCTATTTTTTCAACCAACATGGGCAATAGTAGTGAAAGAAATGCCGACCTTCTTGTTGAAGCCGAAAATCTTACAACATATGTTCGTGATATTCGCTCTGTTTTAGGAATTATCTCAGATATTGCTGATCAAACAAATCTTTTGGCATTAAATGCTGCCATTGAAGCCGCTCGTGCGGGTGAACATGGACGAGGATTTGCTGTTGTTGCTGATGAAGTACGAAAATTAGCTGAACGTACTCAAAAAAGTCTCAATGAAACAAATGTTTCAGTTACAACGATTGTTCAGGCAGTTGAGCATATTAGTGGTGTCATGAATGATATGAGTAAAGGACTTTTGGAGATGTCAAATAATGGCATTCATCTGTCTTGTGAGATGGAAGAATTGTCTGAAAAAAGTCATATTATCTCTAATGAATTACAATCGCAATCACTACTAACAGAACAACTCAATCAAGAGTTAACCAAACTTATTGTTTATGAAAATACGCTGGATATTCTAAACCACTAATGTGAGGGCTTTTAAGCCCTCACATGATAAGGCAAAGTAAAATTTTAATGAATGTAAATTAATGGTTTAGATTTTTAACCATATAGCCTATACCTCTGATATTGACGATAAAGTCTTCTTTGAGATTCGTTTTTAAACGATTAATCTCAGCTCTTATGGTAGCATCGTCAATATCGAAATCATTCCATACCGTCTCCCTAAACATATCATAACTACAAATAAGAGCTCTATTTAGGGTTAAAAATTCAATGATTTGAAGTTGTCGTTTTGGTAAAATCTGTGGTTCTTCATGAAAATAAAGCGTCATGTTTTCACTATTAAAACTGTAAGATTTGGAAAGTCTTTTATGGCACATGTTTTTTTGTGTCGTATTTGCGATTCTTTCAATTCTGATATTGAGCTCTTTTAAATGAAAAGGTTTTTTCAAGTAATCATAGCATCCCAATTCAAATGCCCTTGAAATATCTTCAATGTCAATGAGGGTTGAAATGAAGATAACGGGTACCATCTTTTTTTGAGCATCTAATGTTTCTAAAATGGTTAATCCATCAATATTAGGAACGTTGATATCAAAGATGAGTAAGTCAAATTTTTGCTTATCTAAAATCTTCAAACAGACATCACCATCGCGTACCGATGTAAGTACATGCCCTACAGCAGTAAGGTACTGCGTAATAGCTTCATTGAGTAGAATGTCATCTTCGAGCAGTAAAATTTTCATCGTTTATCTACTTTAAATTGATACGTAAAAGATGTTAAATCTTCATCTGAATGCAAGATAATTTTGACTTTTTCTTCTTTGCAAATTCGCTTCACCAAATTAAGTCCTAATCCAAAACCATTTTGCGATTGTTCCTCACGATAATACTCTTCAAAGATTTTTTCTGGTTTTTGAATTTTTCGCGAATGAGAAGCGATGCAAAAGTCACAGTCATCGTCTTTGTGATGTAGACTTACTTGGATATTTTCTTTTTCGTAAGTATATTTTATAGCATTGGTGAGATTGTTATCAATAATGCGCTGTAATTTTGTTTCATTAAAAAAGATATAGAATTTATCGCAATTGCTTTCAAAGATAAATTTTGACTTCGCTTTATCGGCTACTTGAGCAAAAAAGTCTATTCGGCTACGGACATAATCAACTAAATCTATCTTACGTTTAAGATAGTGAATTTGGTCTTTTTTCACTAAATAACTCAAGTCATCATAAATAGAAAAGATACTTTTGACAGCTACTTCAATATTTTCCAAATAGACACTTTTGCTAAAGTTCATTTCATGTAGTTCAATATTACTCATAATCACACTTAAAGGTGTATTCATTTCATGAACGGTATAACGTAAAAATTGCCGATGCGATAAAAGAAGGTTTTTTGAGTAATTCATCTGTTTTTCGAGTCGTTTGGACTGCTCTTCATAATCACGGCTACTTTGTTGAATCAAAGTACTCAGTGATTGAATCGTTTTAGCATAAGAAGCTTCTTCTATTGAAGGAGTACTTAAAGAGGGGGTATCATAGGTTATATTTTGTGTTGATTCGTCTAGTGCGACCACGGTTAGTGTTTGATTTAAAAGTTCGTTGTGTCCATTATGATGAAAAAACTCAGAATAGGTAAAGAATCCCGCTGTAGTTGCTTGGTTGGAAAAAGCGTCAAGCCCAAGATTGATGTAATCGGGCATATACCGTCTACGCGCCATACACGAATAGATAAAGAATGTTTCTGCTTTCACTTGGTGAAGATTGGTTAATGCTTGGAAAGGATCTTTAAGTAGCGATTTTGCATCTCCAAAGCCGATTTTAAATTTATCTCCATTGGCTAAATTACCGCCACAGCTAAGACTGCCATCTTCATGTTTAGCGATAACAGCGCGGGCCATTGCAACACCATTTTTTTCGATAATTAAAGGAAATTCAGTTTGCGAAACATTGCTGCCTAGGTATTTTTCGTAAAATACAGAAGGGTTCATTCCATCAATTGTATAGATTCTATTGCCTACAACATTATCGATGACATGCTCTAACCCTATGGCTTTCCAGTCAAATTTATAATCCGTTGCAACTTTTAAAACATCAGAGTTTAAAGAGATACCAACAGCACCTTCACTTAAAAGAACGTCTTGTGATGAGATATAGGTTTGTATAAATTGGCCATTATCGCCTGCCATGCCACCACAAATAGGTATTTTTGCATTAAACGATTCAATACCTTTTAAAAACTCCTCAGCATTCATGTGCGTACCATCGGAAAAAAGAATAAGCAATTTTGTATTTGACGTTACTAAAGCAGATGCCAAATCAACACCGCACTGAAAAGAGTCTTTGTTTTGCTGGAATGCTGTTTTAATGAGGGTATGCTCAAAAGTACTCAGTGTAATAATCGTTTTTAATGTGCTTACCGTTGCATCGCAAATTTCACCATCGGTGGTTGTACCAATGCAAATTGCTTGAGGAAGATAACCGCGAATGGTCTCAACAACATAGCGTAGTACTTCTTTATTTTGTCCGCAAAAGATCTGTATTAGAATATTTTTTTCATCTTTAAAATGTGCAAAATCAATGATAGTTTGTAGTGGTCCAGTGGTATATTGGTAATTATATGTTTTCATAATTTTTTAACAAAGCTATGCCCTCAACAAATTTTACTTCATTATAGGTCAATAAAGCTTAAGTAAAAAATTAATTTTTAAAAAGAAAAATATGCTTTTTTTGCATATCTTTTTTTACACACTTATTGCAAGTAAGAGGTGGCATTACGCCATCTCTTACTTCTTTTTAGCAGAATTCAGTTCAATCCACCTTAAGATAATAGCAGAGTAATAAGGGATACTTTGCACTAAAAGAGTGAAGGCAAAAACATAAATTTCCGTAATGCGTGTGAAGTTTGTGAAATAGAGTGCAAAGAAAGAGATACTTAAAAGCGTTGCCAAAATAATTTCATACTTGATAGGATTAGCTTGCACTTTTTTGGTGTTCCCCCCTTTTTCGGTGCGTTTAAAAGGAAGTCCATCTTTGACAAAACCATCGTAAACAGCTTTAAAGATAACCAATTGCAAGCTCATGGAAGCAATGGCACTGAGCATTGTTTCTCGTACACTCATCTTCACACGGGTGTGATAGAGGATAAAAGCATGCAAGATATTAACCAAAAATGCCACTAAAATAGGCAATGTTAAGGGCAGTGTAGGAATCGTAACGCCTACAAAGATAATAAATGGTACCCAAAAGATATTTAAAAAAGCAGTTAGCGCTCCAAATGCGTCAGAGAGCCAAAAGAACCATCCCGCAACAAAGTGGTATTTTTGATATTTGGTCAGTGATGTGGATGAAGGTAAAAAATGTCGCCAGTGTTTTTTGAGAATTTGGATGGCACCATATGCCCAGCGGTGGCGCTGTGTGCGAAATGCTTCAACGGTATCAGGCAGCAATCCCCAACCATAACGACGGTTGGTGTAGTGTTCGGTATAGCCTGCTTCAAATAAACGAAGCCCTAGCTCAGAATCTTCAACGATGCTATAAGTCGTCCAATCACCTACTTCATGCATTGCTGAAAGTCTTGCCATGAGCATTGTACCGTGTGCAACGATAGCATTTTCCTCATTTCTCTCAACCATACCGATATCAAAGAAGCCCGCATATTCTGCATTCATGGCCTGTTTGATAAGTGAGTCTTGCCCATCTCTATGATCTTGTGGTGCTTGAACGAGAGCGACTTTTGGGTCATCAAACAATGGTACTAAATCGATAAGCCAATCTTTGCTAATGACATAGTCTGCATCAATAACGGCTAAAATTTCTGCTTTTTCATTGGTATATTTTAATGCTTCATTTAAAGCGCCCGCTTTAAAACCTTGACATGTAATATTTAAAAAGACAAATTTTTCACCCAGCTTAGCGCAATGCTCTTCGATAGGCTTCCAGTAGAACTCTTCAGAGGTATTGTTGATAACGACTAAAACTTCGTAGTTAGTATATTTGAGTTTTGAAAGGGCATCAAGGGTTTCAATCAGTACGTGCGGTTGCTCTTTATAAGCAGGGACATGAATCGAAACAAAAGGCACACGATCGGATTTGAGATTAAGAGGCGCTAATCTAGCAGGGGCAATTCCCAGTGTGCACTTAAAGAGCTCATTAATTTTTGCGAGCGTGATGATGACCAGTGGGATCATGAGAAAAATCCCCATCACCCACATCACCCACATACCGAAATTCATGTAGTAGATAAAGGGGTAGGTGGCGGCCATAGCAATACCAAAACCCATCGCTTGAGCCGCGGCTGCAAAGGTTATTGAGTGTGCAAAATTAACGCGTTGATTGCGCAATCCATAAAAAGTGAGAAGAATTCCAAAAAAGACAGACCCACCCATCTGATAACGCCACAAAGGATTAATAATCGTCTTCTTGACAAAATTAAATTTTGGCATTTGGTCGATGTCAAAAAGTCCCCAGTAAGGACCAACGCTTCCTTCATGAACGCCTTTCCATGGTTGATCAAATGCCTCAACAATGTTATAGCTCCAGTGTTCACTTTTTGCCATTGCTAAGAAATCGGTAATGGCTTTGATCTGATTGGGAAGGGTTGCTTCTGCTTTTTCATTGTTGTAGCCACTACTTGGCCAACCAAATTCCCCAATGAGAATATGTTTTTTAGGATACAGTGCAGCGATGGCATCATACTTTTCTTTGGTGAATGCCAGTGCGTTTTGTATAGGCACTTTTTCCCAATATGGAAGAATATGCACACAGATAAAATCGATATGTTTAGCTAACTCCGTATTGGTAAGCCAAATGTGTTGTACCTCTGCAGTGGTTACAGGAATACGTGTTCGTTTGGAGATTCTATCGATAATCGCAATTAATTCATCCGATTTTAAATCATCCCTAAGTAAAACCTCATTTCCGACAATAACAGAGGAGATTTTAGGGCTATACATACGGATGAGTTCAAGTGCTTTTTCGATTTCAGCTTCATTAGCATCTTTATTGGTAGAGAGCCATAATCCCAGGTCAACTTTGAGTTTAGTTTCCCCTAAGTTACTTAAAACTTTTTCTGCATCGGCGATTGCATAGGTTCTGACTTTACGTGAAATTTGTGAAATTGTTTCTAAATCATCAGCGACTTCTTCATCACTCTTGAGCGCTTTTTCAAAACCTTTAAAAGGGGTATAGGAGAGTGATTCAAGTTTATCTCCAATTTGTGGAGAGATAACAAATTTATCGCCGCCTCTTGTCCAAAGAAAAATTTGTAATAAAGAACTGAGGAAAATAGCCAATAGAATGTATTTGAGGTATTTCAAAATAGGAACTCCAAAAAAAATTGTATGATTTTACACTAAATTTGTTTAAAAGTGTGGAGAGAAGAGTGAGAGTCCTATCTCAAAGAGAAGTTTTTTGTGATTGGATAAACGTGAGTAAAGATTCTTTTGATAGAGGCTTGGCAAAATAGTATCCTTGAAATTTATTACATCCAAAAGCGTGTAGCAACTCTTTTTGCTCGATACTTTCAACCCCTTCAGCAATAATTTGCATCTCAAAATTTTGTCCAATTGCAATAATGTTTTGAACCATTTTTTGTGACGTTAAATCCTCTACGATGTCATCTACAAAACTTTTATCGATTTTGACTTCATCAATAGGAAGTTTCTTGAGCATACTTAATGATGAGTACCCTGTCCCAAAATCATCCATGGAGATTTGGATACCCAGTGCTCTAATTTTTTCAAGTAGTGGCAAAATCAAGTTAATATCTTCAATAAAAAGATTTTCTGTTACTTCAAGGGTTAAAGCCAGTGTGTCTATATGCGTTCGCTCAATAGTGTTAATAAGATGTGTATAAAAATCAGTATCCATCAACTGACGGACGGAAATATTAATAGAGACATGAAAAGTATGCTTGAGCGTAGTATGAAGTTCATGCATTTGCGTACAGGCTGTTTCTAGAATAAATCGACCAATGTGTGGCATCAGCCCAAAGGTTTCAGCTAAAGGTATAAAATGGCTGGGTGGTATATGTCCAAGCGAAGGGTTGTGCCATCTTACTAATGCTTCAACCCCATAGAGTATTCCTTCGCTATTAACTTGAGGTTGATACACCATTGAGAGTTCGTTATTGGTAATCGCTTTACGTAATGCTTGCTCCATTTTGATGTTATTCAAAAAGCCGTCTTGCATAGTGTCGGCAAAAATATGAACGCTGTTTTTAATCATTTTTGACTTTGAGAGTGCAATATCGGCCGATCTAAGCAACATATCTAAGCTTTCGCCATGATTTGGGTAAAGGGCTATGCCAACACTTGCACTGATATTAAAATTGAGTTCATTAATATTGTAAGGTTTTGAAAGTAGTTCTATGAGTTGAAAGGAAAAGATTAAGAGTGCTTGATGTTCACATAAGTTCATTAGAATGACAAATTCATCACCACCATAGCGAACAATTAAAGAGTCTTGTGGGCAAATAGATTTTAGTCGTTTGGAAATTTCTACTAAGACGTGATCACCAAATTGGTGCCCAAAACTATCGTTTATATTTTTAAAATGATCCATGTCAACATAGATAAGGCTAAAAGGGGGCGCATTTTTATAAGACCAATAGGAGATCGCTTGTTGTAGATAACTACGATTTGGAAGTGACGTTAATGAATCATGGGTTGCTTGAAAAATAAGATCATTTTTGCGTTTTTCATCGGCTCTAGCAATTAGCCTAAAAAGAAAGAAAAACCCTATACCTGTGGTAAGATAGATTAAGAAATAGGTAAAGATAACCCATAAAAAATCGTAGATTATAGTATTCATATGTGTATGCACAATGGTCCATATTTTATAATTGTTATTAAATTTCAAAGAGGCAAGATAGTGCGTCCCATCAGCATGTTTATGAGGAAAGGAGACTAAAATTTCATTACGTTTTAGCTCGTCTGAGCTGAGGCCATAATGATGAAAAATTGTTTCATAAATATTGTTTCGATCTTTTTCAGTAAAAGGTGTTAAATAGGCTTTTTCTAACGTATTTATGTCATTGGATAGGTATTGCGGGTACAAATCAGAATCGCGAATTATGGCAATGAGGAGGTTCTTTTTATGGTGAATATTGGCAATGAGATTATCAAAAATTAACGTAGGGCTAAGAAGTACTGTTAAAACAACAATAGGTTGATCGTTAGAATCACGTATGGTTTTGCGTATAGGCATAACCCAGCTTTTTGTCTCTGGTGAAAAATAGGTACGCCCAAAAACCATCGAATGACTCTGCAGTGCTTCGATAAATGATAGTCTACTTGCGGGATATTTGAGCAAATTTATGATTTTGCTCGGATCTTCATTAGTGCTTCCATAGACAAAATTGCCATCAGGGCGAGTGACGCCAAAAGCAGTAACGGCAGGATTTTTTAACAGCGGTAATGCGTATTTACTAATCTTTTCAGGGTTATTGAAGTTGTGTTTTTCCGTGGTAATACTAGTTCCTAGAATATCCATCAAACGCTCTTGGGTATCAAATAATGATTGTGTTGTATTCGCAAGTATTTCAACAATATTTTCTTGTGCATTTTGGTACCTTAAGTAAACACTGTCCCATTTTATATAAGCAATGACGCAGAAAAGTACAGTAGAAAATAACATTAAAATGTAAAAAATAAGCCAAATATTTTTTTTGAAGAGAGCCAATTTAAGTTACCTTGTTAGAAAAAATGCAAATTCTATTATAACATTTTTTTATCAAATATTTTTTTTAAGACAAGCTAAAGATTTAAGTAAATGTGGAAACAAGCTATATGGTGCTATAATCCGCGAAAAACTAGAGAAGAAAAGAGTATCAATGGTAGAAGTTAATAACCTCACAATGCGTTTTTCGCAACAGCTTTTATTTGAAAATATCAATTTAAAGTTAGATAGAGGCAAACGTTATGGGCTCATTGGCGCCAATGGAGCAGGTAAAACAACCTTTTTAAAAATTTTAGCAGGACAGTTAGAACAAACCAGTGGAAATATTTCAATTGAGAATGGTTTAAGAGTTGGTGTTTTGAGCCAAAATCAATATGCTTTTGAAGAATACACACTTAAAGATGCTGTTATGTATGGCAATAAACGGTTGTATGATGCCATTAAAGAAAAAGAGTATTTGTATGAAAACGGCGATTTTAGTGACGATAAAGTCAATGACCGTTTAGCAGAACTCGAGATAATTTGTGCGGAAGAAGACCCTACCTATGAAGTAGATGTGACGATTGAGAAGATTTTAGCGTCCCTTGGTTTTCCTGTTGAGAACCACAATGATTTGATGAGTGAGCTTACAGGTGGTGATAAATTTAAAATTCTTTTAGCGCAAGTTCTTTATCCAAGACCCGATGTTCTTTTCTTAGACGAACCAACGAACAACCTAGACTTAGAAGCAATCTCATGGCTCGAAGAGCAGTTAATTCGCCATGAAGGGACGATGGTTGTCATCTCCCATGATAGACACTTTTTAAACTCTGTGGTAACCAATATCTTAGATGTGGATTTTAAAAAGATTCGTGAATTTACAGGTAACTATGATGAATGGTATATGGCTGCTAATTTGATTGCTAAACAGCAAGAGATGGATAGAGATAAAAAACTGAAAGAAAAAGAGGAACTTGAAGCCTTTGTACGACGTTTTTCTGCCAATGCATCTAAAGCGAAACAAGCAACATCCCGCCAAAGACGATTGGAAAAGTTAGAGATTGCTGATATTCAGACTTCTTCCAGACGCGATCCAAGTATTGTATTTAGAATGGGTCGAGATATTGGCAATGAAGTGCTAGAGGTCGAAGATATTGAGAAGAGTTATGGTGATGAAAAAGTGCTACATTCGATCAGTTTTAAAGTAGAAAAAGGCGAGAAAATAGCACTTATTGGCCATAATGGTGTTGGGAAAACCACACTTTGTAATATTTTAATGGATCAATTAGAAAGTGATGCAGGAAAGGTCAAGTGGGGAGCAACCATCATTCCGAGCTATTTTCCTCAAAATACAACCGATATTATTACAGGGGATTTTCAACTGTTTGAGTGGTTACAACAATACGACGAGAAAAAAGATTTGGACGAAATTCGTAAGTGTTTAGGACGAATGCTTTTTTCTGGCGAAGAACAAAAAAAGAGTGTCGTAAAACTGAGCGGTGGTGAAAAACACCGTATGATGCTCTCTAAGATGATGCTTCAAAAAGGAAACTTTTTAGTGTTAGACGAGCCTGATAACCATCTTGATCTAGAAGCCATTATCGCTTTAGGAGAAGGTCTTTATAAATTTCCTGGCAACGTCATTTGTGTCACACACGATAGAGAGCTTATCGATGCTTTTGCTAATCGCATTATCGAATTGCATGCAGATGGAACGATGATAGATTTTAAAGGTGATTATGAATCTTTTAGAGAGACATATGGCAGGTAGTATACCGTTTTCACTCGGCTCAGCTCTTGATCAGACAAAAGGGTGGAGTTTAGAAGAAGATAAGGCGAATATAGTACATGAAATAAAAGAGCCAAATAAGCATCGTTTAGTATTGAAAATGGAGAAACGAAGGGGTAAACCAGTGAGTTTGGTAGGCCCTTTTTTCCTCCATAAAGAGGTGATGGCTGAGGTTTGTTCAAAAGTTAAAAAACGTCTAGGAAGTGGCGGTACGTGCAAAGAAGAGTGGATGGAATTTCAAGGTGAATGTCGTGATAAACTTAAGCTTTTTTTAGCGGATGAGGGATTTAACTTTAAGGCTTAAGTATGACACATATACTCAATTCACTCTTACCCATTTGTTTAATGATATCAACAGGCTATTTTTTTAAATACATGAAGTTTCCTTCGTTAGAATTTTGGCCTATGGCTGATAAATTCACCTATTATGTGTTAATGCCTTCTTTGCTAATTTATAAACTCTCAATAGCCAAGATTGATCTCTCCCAATCCATCAATCTTGTTGCAACAGCATTCTTAAGTATCTTGATCATTTTAGGTATTTTAATAGTACTCAATTTTATGCTGCATTTTGAATCCAAAGCATTTACATCCATTGTTCAAGGCGGAATTCGATTTAACTCTTATGTGATTTTGGCTTTTGTGGACACGGTTTATGGTGATAAAGGGTTGATTTTAGCCGCTATTGTGATGGCTTTTACGATTCCTCTTATTAATGTTTTATGTATTTCAATTTTTGCTATCTATGTACGCCATGGTGATTTTTCTTTGAAAGCATTTTTCAAAACGATTATTAAAAACCCTTTGATTGGAGCGTGTGTCATTGGTGGTATTATCAATGCAACGGGGATACATTTGCCTTTAGTGGTACTGAAGTATTTCTCAGTCGTTAGTAATGCAGCGCTTCCCATGGGACTTCTTTCAGTAGGAGTTGGATTAGAACTCAAGTATCTGAAAAATGCCAAAAAAGAGCTTTTAGTTTCAACAATGGTAAAATTGCTTCTTTTCCCTTTACTCTCTTATGGCATAGGAATAGCCTTGGGCTTGAGTGGATTAAGCCTGAGCGTGGCTGTTATTTATGGAGCAATGCCAACCGCCGTATCAGGTTATATTTTAGCACGTGAGTTGGGTGGGGATGTATCGTTGATGGCTTCTATTATCACGCTTCAAACGCTTGCGTGTATGGCTACACTCTTTTTGATTGTGCCGATTTTATAAGTTAAAATCTTTTTTATAACGCAAAATTTCTTCGGTTTGGCCGATAACGACTAAAACATCACCTGTATCAAGTTTATGATTGAATCCTTCTGTGATAAAAATAAACTCTTTTTTTAGCTCTTTATCATGGATACCCACTATCAATAGGTTATAGGCATCGTTGGGGTAAATATCGTTAATCATACATTGATTGAGGAGTGAATTTTTGGTTATAGTGATTTGTTCCATATTAAGATCATGGTAGCCAAAAACAGTTGCATCTATAACGTTCATAACTTCAGGTTGGGTAATGAGCTTATAAATCTTTTTTCCACTGATTTGATAGGGGTCTAATATTGTACTAGCACCCGCAATTTCAAGCTTATGAATGGTATCTTTCGTATGGGTAATAGCAATGACATGCAGTGTGGGGTCGAGTGCCTTTACGGAAAGTATTAAAAAAACGTTTTTTGCATCATCATCGAAAAGCGTAAAAATAAAATTAACATTTTCTCCAATGCCTTCTTTGAGTAACACATCATCTGTATAATCTAGAATTTTAAGGTTAAAGCCTAATTTTTCAGCGGTAGGAATCAGTGAAGCATCATTGTCAATGAGCGTAAAATCATACCCTTTTGCCATAAGTTGAGTGCTAATTTCAATAGCTGATTTTGTAAAGCCAAAGATGAGTATTTTTTTTGATTTCATTTTAAAGGCCTTTTATCACTTTGCTTTTTAAGAATATTGATATGGTGCTTTTTCCCCATGATAATCAGCATATCTTCTTGACAAATAAGAAAATCACTTGGTGGATTAAAATAAAATATTTTATCATCAATAGTGTACGTTAAAAAATCTGTCGGTTGTATGCCTTGACGTACAATTCCAAAAAGCAATAAGCGTTTTTCTTGCAATTTTAAAACACTTAGGGGTTGGTTTACATAATAAGATTTTTCATGAATTTTAAGTGATTCAAATACAACGCCAGTATTTTCGGTAAGCATTTCATTCAATGCTGCATATGAAATAGGCTGGTCAACATATTGTAATCCCATCAGTCCAATGGTCTCATCTGCACTAAGCGCAAAGTTCGCTCCCGCAAGTAAATATTTTTTCTTATGATGGCTTTTAACCACACGAGCAATAATATCAACATCTTTACTAAGACTTCGTGCTGTCAGTGTAATAAATACATTCATCTCGTCGCTGTTCGTAACACAGATGACTTTAGATGCACGTTTTCCTACACCTAGCTGTCCTAATAGCTTACTTTTGGAGGCATCCCCTAAAATACCGATCATGCCTCGTTGATTTGCTAATTTTATTTTTCCAGCGTCCGTATCAACAATGACAACAGCATAGCCATCATCATGAAGCATTTTAGCGACCACTTCACCGACTCTGCCATAACCGCATACGAGAATATAGTTTTTAAGTCGTTCAATATCAGCCAAGGTACGACTCTCTTTAAGTTCGACAAGTTTAGTTTGAAAAGAAGAGACAATAATCGATGTTAGAAAAGCTAAGATGGCGACACCAAAGATAATCAGAAGCATTGAGATGACCATACCTTCAGTGGTAACGGGTACAATATCGCCATAACCAACCGTTCCCATCGTAACAATTGACCAGTAAACAGCATCAAAAAGAGTATTGATTTTTGGATTGACGTTGGTTTCAAAAATATAAATTGCTGAACTTCCCGTAAAAATAACAAACCCAGCAAAAATCGCTAATGTAAAAAGTTCAAATTTTTTCTCTGAAATAATGGTGGTGAATGTTTTCATACTCCTTGCATAGCGAAAGAGTTTAAAAATACGAAATAAAAGAAAAATTCGTAAGAAACGAAGTGGACGGTAACTTGGTAAGATAGCTAATAAATCAATAATTGCTAACGGTGAAAAAATGTACTCTAGTTTCTTAGAAATGATACTTCGAATTGTCTGAAAGAGTGAAAATGTGACACGATTATCGAGAGCATATTCATAACGCTCAAGAAATATTTTATGATTGTCTGAGTATATCCACAATCGTAGGAGATATTCTATTACAAATATAACCAGTGAGGCATTGATAAAAAAATCCATAAAAGGATGAAGTTCAGGGGTTTTAACTTCGTAGAGTAAAAAAAGAACGCTTAAGATAACCAATACTACCATAAAGAGGTCAAAATAAAATTTTAATTTTGACGTGGGGTGTTCAAGAAATGTTCTACAAAATTCTTTAGTACGGCGATAACGTTTTGAGCTATCTATAAAATAAGCGAAACGCACTAATAGTGATATAAAAAAATCCACATAGAACCTTTATACGCAAAACAAACTTCACATGTAAAATTTCACATGTGAAGCTGTTATTAATATCCAGCAGCTTTAAGTAAAGCCGTTATCTCACCGACTTCAGGAAAGCGCTCAACAGATGTTCCTATCTTTTCGGTTTTTGAAAAGATGAGTTTATCTTCTACTAAGACATCAAAAAAACCACCTCGTTTTGGGACGAGTGAAATGACAGCTTCAGGGAATGCACTTTGTATTTCATCTTTCGCACGGAAAGCTTTTGGCATGTATCCTCACTTAGTACAATAAAAAATAGTTATATTCATGATGATCCTTTAGTTTTGATAGTGATTACTCTCTTCTACAAAAAGACTTGCCCGAGTACACGCTTCTAGCAGAGCTTCTTTGCTAAAGCATGGCTTATGCCCTAGTGCATTAACGGTTGCCTCAATGTCCTTTGCATGGTTCATTTCAACGGCAATTTGTAAAAATTCCCCTAGTATACCTTTACGATATAAAATGGCATCTTGCATATCATTGTCAAGATTCAGGTCATGCAAAAAATCTTCCATTGGTATCGCCAAGTATGCGTCAATCAATGATAAACTACCCGTTAAAAACGCTTTATTGGCTAACGGTGAGTAGCCTTCGCACATTAAAGCTAACTCTTCCATCAGTTTTGCACGAAATTTTGCACTATTAAACAGCTCTTCCCCAAATGGTTTTTTTTCAGGACTATCATAGAGAAAAAGCCCTAGCCATGAAAGTAATTTTTGTGGTCCAAGTAGGGTTATCATCTGTCTAATTTCGGTAATTTTTGATTTAAAGTGGTAGGCTCCAGAATTAAGGTGACGTAGAAGGCTATACACAAGGTCAGGACATGTGGAGAGTTTTTGAGTGAGACTACTAGGTTCATCATTTTCATGAATACAATTAATAAGCCTGATAGCATTTTGGGCATTGGGTTCAAATCTTTTGCCACTCATAATAATAGGTTTTTCAAAAAAATAGCCTTGAAAAAATTTAAAATGTAACTTTCGACAGTGTTCATACTCTTCAAATGTTTCTATTTTTTCCGCAAGCAAATCAATAGGATAATTTTTTAATTTTTCTATCGCTCCGCTTACGTGCTTAATACCGATAGCAAGAATATCGATTTTAATGATGTCGATATAAGGGAAAAGTGGCTCATAATTTCTCATCATTGTATCAGAACAATCAAAATCATCTAATGAAAAGCGATATCCTAAAGAGTGCATGTATTTTCCACGCTCAATCAATGCCAAGCTTACGCGTGTGTGTTCTAAAATCTCAAAGCGAAAATTTTCTTTAGGCAATAGTAGTAGCGTATCACTAAATAAAATAGCTTCATCTACATTGATAAAGCCTATCTTTGAGCCGATAATAGGGCTCACTCCTAAATTATGTACGAGATTAACAATAACACGAGCTGTTGCTAAAGCGCTACTTTGAAATGTCGCAACATTATTGATGTCACATGAGCGGTATAAGAGCTCATATGCAAAGCATTTCGCGTTAACATTAAAAATGGGTTGTCGACCAATGTATGCTGTCACGATAACCTTTCATTTTAATATTAATTTTTCCAAAAAATAATTATATCAAATTAAAAGGCAATTTCTGGAATAGCCTTTAATGACGTTTTGGCCTTGTTCAAATCCTCATTATTTTTCTTGGAAACTATTTTTTCCCACTTTCAAATTTTATATTGACCATACCACAGAATTTTTTATCTTTATAAAATTGAACCATAAATGTTTGTTCGTTTTTGTCAATTGCATAAGTTTTAATAAAGTCTTTGTGTGTGACTTTAATACCACTTTCATTGATGACTCCAGACTTTGAAAAACCGATAAGATTAATACGATAGCCTTTGATATCTTCTACCATGAAATCATGTTTTATGGTGATAAGTGAACCGATCTTTGCAGTGGTGTTTTTACCGTCAATGACGACTTTAACAGTATCTAAAGAGTTATCAAACTCGCTATATTCTGGTTTTAAGCGAGCAATAAAAATATTGCCATTCATGATTTTATAAGTCTCTTTATCTTGAATAACACTTACTAAAGGGTTGTTACTTGAATAGACCAATTTATCTTTATTCATCGGGAAATAAGCAATTGAGGATTTAAGGGTAGAAAGGTCTAGTTTGATTTTAGTGGTTGGAATTTCAAGTATCCCATCATCTGCTAAAAGGGAATCAATGTTTTTTTGGTTGAGTTCAAATGACCTTGAAAATTTAATATTCATAAGGTTCATAAACTCTTCAATGGTCTTTAGCTGGTAAAAGACTTTTTGAGAAAGGTTGGTGATATTTTTGCTGGTTTCGATGGCAAAAGCTGGTTTGTTATTGGTGATTGAAAAGTAGGTTAAGCTTTGCTGCATCGCTTTATCTTGTTTTTTAGTGTTTGTATCTTTGACGTTAAATTCATGTACATCTTCAAGTAATTCGATGTTGGTTTCTTTGTTGACTTTTTTGGCGATTTCACCTAAGTTGCCAAATTTTGCATTAGGAATTTGCTGTTGATCGATAATAGTTGCTTGTCCCCATGCTTTAGGATTAAAATCTTTATTAATGGTTTTTTGACGATAAAAACCCTGTCCATCGTGCAAATTAAGTGTTAAATCAACGGAAGGTGATAAAATTAATTTTTTAATATCACTCACAATTTCAAAGTCTTTATCTTTACTTTCAATTTTAGCAAACTTACGGTTCATATCACCGTATGTGCCACGTACATTTTTAGCGATACTATCAAAATTGAGATTTGGGACAATCCAAACATGACCACTTTCAATTGTATAATATTTTGATAGCAACATAGGTGCAAAATATCCACCAGGTTCATCACCATGTATTCCGCCAATAACAAGAAGAGTACTTCCCGCTTTTTGGCTCTCTTTTTTGACCAAAGTATAATGAAGGTTTGCACTAAAGGCAGTCGTTACAAATAGGGTAGATAGGCTCATCATCAATAATTTTATATTCATACAGTATCTTTACTTTTTTTGGGAAAGCTTATCGTAAATGAAATAAATTTTACCAAAAACTTAGTTTGTTTGTGAGAGTTTTTGGCAAAGTTGTAACACAAAGGAGTCAAAAGAAGCGAGCTTCAGTTTTGAGTCACGCTGTTTGATACCCCACATGGACTCTGGAAAGTGAGAATCTTCTTTAAAGCGTGCCATGACATGGATGTGTAAATGAGGTACATAGTTGCCAAACATAGCAATATTGATTTTATCGGGATGATAGTAATCAAGCATTACTTTTTCTACTATTTGCATTGCATCAAGCATCGCTTTTTTAGTTTGTTCATCGCAATCACTGAGCTCTTTGTACGGTTTTTGAGCGAAAATTTTAACCCATGGAATGGTGGCATCTTCTTTATCAATGTAAAAATAGGTGTTTTCATAAATTCGAGTGGTCATCGTTTTCCTTTTTAAATCGATCTTTGTAATGGCATTTTTGGCATAAAATTTCAACGGCTTTGTGTGCTTTAAAGCCTCGAATTATAGCGTTTGTTCTTGGAAAATGTAAAATTTCATCTAAGGAGCTTACGTGTAAGTTTCCAAGTTCAATGATGCCATCTTTATCCAAACAACACGGTACGACGACCCCATTACTCAAAATACCAAAATGTGAACGAAGTCCTTGACACGTCCCTTCGCTATAATCGTGTGAATCAAGGCTTGGCCACTCAAAATAGTTATCAAAATGCAGAAGTGTTTTTTCTTCAAGGCGGATTGATTTGGGGCGCTCTTTGTAAATGGCATCAAGAGGTAAAGGTATATGAAACGTTTTTTCTAAAAGGCTAAATAAAGTAGCATTGAAATTTTTTTCACTTTGTGTCTCATCCATATTCCAAATACGAAGATTGATAAACAGTTCTTTACGCATTGTTTGTTTAAGCTTACAAAGTTCTAAAATGGGGCGCATATACTCTTCAAAAGAGAGGGGCATACTGTTTTTATTATAGCTGTTCAAGGAGATATTGACTTGTTGAATAGTGGGGTGCAATAAAAGATTTAAATCTCTTTTCCCCAGAAAATAGCCACTGGTGGTTAATGCGACTTTAAAACCATACTGATATGTTAGGTTTAAATAAGCATCAAGATTAGAGAGTGTTAAGGGATCTCCTACAATATGATAGGCTAGCTCTTTTGTATAAGGTTGTAGCTGGATTAAAATTGTTTCAAAAAATGCCAGACTCATCGTTTGTGTTGGCAGTGTTTTAGGGGGACAAAAACTACACGAAAGCCCACAAATATTGGTTAGTTCGACATAGACTCTGTGAAATTTCATAAGATCATTATCCTAACAATAATGGTATAAAAGAGGCATCATCAATCAATCAAAGCTGCACGTGGTTCTGCTATGTAATAGCCTTGTGAATAGTCAATGCCTAATGCACATACCGTATCAAAAATTTCTTTACTAGAGACATATTCGGCAACCGTTTTCATATTTCGAGCTTGTGCAAAGGTGACGATGGCTTTGACAATATCAATTGAGCCATCATTGTTATTAATATTTTTAATAATTGAACCGTCTATTTTGATGTAAGTTGCGCCTAATTTGATGAGGTAATCAAAATTGGAATAGCCTGAGCCAAAATCATCAATTGCCAATCGGCAACCGCATGTTTTCGCGCGTTCCAAAAACATTAAAACGTTTGGATTATTTTTCATATTTTCAGATTCCACAAGTTCTATAATAACTTGCTTATGGAGATCGTATGTGTGAATATTTTCCCATAAGCATGCTCTTGTCTCTTCACTTAAGATATCACTCATGGTTAGGTTGATCGAAAAGTCTAGTCCAGTTTGGTAAAAGGTTTTGCATGTTTTTTGGATCATTTGTTTGGTAATATCGGGGTATTGTCTGGTTTTTTTTGCAATTTCTAAAAAATAAAAAGGTGTTATAATTTCATCCCCATCAACGATTCTTGCTAAAGATTCATATTTTTCAATCACAAGTGTTTTGTTATTAAAAAGTGGTTGAAAGAATGGGGTTATGGTACTTTTGTCAATAGCTTCTTTGATTTTATTGGCCCAGTACATATTGAGTTCATACTCTTTAGCGAGTTCAATCTCTTTACGGTATTCACAAAAGAGAGAATTTTGGCTTTTAGCGTAGTTTTTTGCGATATCAACGGTAGAAAGCAAGTCTTCTGGTTTTTCACGTGAGATTGCCATAACAACAGAAAAGAAAATTGTTTTATCATCAAGAAGCACGGCTTGGTTGTTAAGGTTGGTATGCAATTGTTCTGCCATTTTTTCAAAATCTGTTTGATGCTCTTGATCGACTAAAATGATAAATTCATCAGCGTTGATGCGGTACAAATTTAGGTTTTCAGGAAGTAATGCTAGAAGTTGTTTTGCAAAGACTTTTAAGAGAGCATCACCCACTCTATAACCATAAAAATCATTCACCTCACCAAAACGAACAATATCAAAAAGAATAAGATAGGGTTTATTTGCCTTTTTAATATCCAATAAGAGTTTAAAGCGGTTACCAGCACCAGTGATATAGTCCGTTTGAGCTTGTATTTTAAGATTATTTGTAGCGGTAATAAGTTCTGTAACATCATGGCGAACACCAATATACTTTGTAATATTTCCTTGATAATCAAGTAATGGAGAGATAGAGACACTTGAATAAAAAGAGCTTCCATCTTTTCGTCTATTTTTTAAAAGGCCTTTCCACATTTTCTTATTTTGTATTGTTGCCCATAATGTTCTAAAGGTCTCTTTCTCACTATCAGGATGGCGCATAATATTATGAGGTTTTCCTAAAATTTCTTCAAGAGTATAACCAGAGTTTTTTAAAAACTCTTCATTGGCATGAATGATATTTCCATCGAGATCAGCTATTGTGATAGTATTGTTGGAATCGAGAATTTCTTTGTACGTTTCAAGCTCAATCTGTGCTGTTTTGTGGGCTGTAATGTCGTTGATAAAGCCCAGAAAATGCATAACATTGCCTTGTTGATTACGAATAATCTGAACGTTTTTTTCGACCCAAATAATGGTTCCATCTTTATGTTTAAGACGATAAGGAGTATGTTTAAATTGTGTTACTTGTGAATGTGAAAAGAATTCTATTTCATGTTTAAAAAGGGGTAAATCGTTTGGATAGATTAGGTCTAAACAGTAGATTGAACCACTTTCTAACTCTTCTTTAGTATATCCTAAGAGCATTTGAACATTTTGGCTTACATATAAAACGCTCCACTTTTCATCGGGTAAGCATTTAAAGAAAACAGTAGGGCTTAGGTTGAGATAATTCTCAAAATCATTCTGAATCATTACATAATTCCTAAAAGCAGTCTTTTAAAAAATTCACTACTTATTTTTTTAGTTTATATGGGATTTCTCTGTTTGTTTACTCTTCTTGCATTACAATAAGAATAAATTATACCATATGAAAAAGCTTTTTTTAGTCGCTTTGAGTGATGATAGTGCACAATTAAAATTCACTCTTCATCTCTACATCCTCTATCATGGCCGGTTCAAAAATTTTGACACAATTTCGACCATTATGTTTAGCATTATAAAGTGCAATATCAGCAAATTTGATACATTTCCAAATCGAATCAGAATCTCGAGAAAAGAGAGATGCCCCAACGCTGAGTGTTTTATAAAAGGATGAGCCATTATTGGCAGTGATTGGTGCTTTTTCAAATGCAAGGCGTATTTTATTGGCAACGGCTTCGACCATTTCCTCTTCACATTGGTACAATAAGATCAGAAATTCTTCGCCTCCAAAACGAAAAGCGGTATCAGATTCTCGAATGTTCTCCTTGAGTATTTTAGAGAGTGTTTTAATTGCTTTATCGCCTACATCATGCCCATAAGTATCATTAACCATTTTGAAAAAGTCAATATCAATCATCAAAATACCATAGGTAATACCGTTACGCTTCGCTTGTGAAAGAGCTTTTTCAATGTATTCGTCTATATTTACGATTATAAAGTCCCGTTAATGCATCAGTCGTTGAAGAAATTTTTAAAATTTCTGTGAGATTTTTACTGACGAGTTCAGGACGTGCCGCATCAATAAAGTTTTGAATTTTTGGTAACAACGTTTTGGTATGAGCAACCTCTTCAGGTGAATCAAGCCAAATACTAAGAAGCAGTTCAAAGTCATTGCTAATAGTATAGGGGATACACAAATGGTCATCACTGTGAGTACATACTTCACAGATATTACGGAACTGGTCGGAATAGACAGTTTGCTTCGTGCGAAGTGCTCTGCAAGTTGGACCAACAGAGCGGTTTGTTGCTGAAGAGTTAAAGACGATCGTAGGATGAATTGTATTTTTGCCTGATTCAATGAGTACAAAATCTTTGAGTGCAAAGTCATGCTCTAAAATACTACCAATACGTTTATAGACTTGTTCTTTATCTTCATCAAATTCTATTGTTCGTTTAAACTGGTAAATATCGGAGAGCTCATGCACAATAGCTTGCGCATCCAGTAAAAGATCAGGCTGATGGTTTGGTGAAAGTGCTAGAAATTTTTTAATGGTTAATTCAATGTCATTGAGAGAATTTTCAAGTTTGGCTAAGAGAGAATTAATCCAAAAAGTGACATTTTGACACTCTTTGTCTTTTCCTTCAAAACGGACACGCTTACTGTAATTGCCTTCTTGTGCTTTATTCATTACAAAGTTGATTGAATCAAAAAGATTCATTAAAGGCTTCATGGAGCGATTGATAACAAATAAAACAAAGAGCATAATTAAGACAGAAAGAATTAAAATACCCAAAGATGTCATAATACCATTTGTTCGGACTTCTCGGATATCAAAGATGATACTAATTGCACCCAATACTTCACCCTCTTTAGCATTATGACATTGCATACAGTTAGGCGAACCGTGTTCTCTGGCAATATATGGTGTAGTAATACGCAATTTTGCAATGCGGGAATTTTCTTCGCTGAGTTTTTGCACTTGTCCTGTTTTAAGCGTCTTTTCATCAACGGCATCTCGTGCAATTTCGTTGTTAAGTCCCTTACCAAATTGATTGATAACAGAAGTACTACGCACAACCCAAAGCGCTTCGACCCCTTTTGCTGTACTGATTTTATTTAAGAAAAATTCTCTTTGATCCATCGTTCCACTTAGCATATGCGCCGTTAAACCATCTTGCACCAGATCTGCAATAATTTTTGCTTTTTCTTCGGCATTTTTAATACCAAGATCACGAATAGAAACTGCTAAAATCACAATAAGAAGCATAAAAGAGATAAAAATTGTTCCTACAATGACCAAAGAGAGCTTTTTTTGCATAGTATTCCTTTGTTTACGAGATACTGTATTTATTCTACGGTGACACTTTTGGCAAGATTTCGAGGCATATCGACATCATTCCCAAGTCTTACGGATATTTCTAACGCTAATAGCTGCGTAATCAGCATCATCTCAAAAAATTCACCCATAGGATGATTATGAGCATTCGTTTTGATAAAATCATCTGCTAATTCAAAAACTTCAGGGCTAATCACTAGAAGGGTAGAATCGCGGGCACTAAGCTCTTCGACATTACTTTTCATTTTATCATACAAGAGTGTTTTTGGCATTAATGCGATAGTGAAAAGTTCACTATCTGCCAAAGCGATAGGACCGTGTTTCATTTCGCCAGCAGGGTAACCTTCGGCATGAAGATAGCTGATTTCTTTGAGTTTAAGAGCACCTTCTAATGCGAGTGGATAAAAAAGGTCACGCCCAATAAAGAAAAAGCCATGCCCATGCAAGTAACGTTTGGAGAGGCGACGAATTTTTTCGTGGGTTGGTTCATGGACTTTTAACGCAAGCGGGATACGCAATAAAGCTGCAATTTCATTGTGTAAAACAGCCGCGTCTATCACCTTTTTTTGTTCACCAACAAAAAGGGACAGTAACCATAATGTGATAATTTGTGTTGCAAAAGCTTTTGTACTAGCGACACCTTTTTCAATACCAGCACGCGTTAAAATTGTCATATCTGCCGTTCGCACGATTGTTGAGTTATCGACGTTGCAGATTGCCAAAGTTAGCATACCTCCATTTTTTGCCATCTTAAGAGCTTCTAAAGTATCGGCAGTTTCACCGCTTTGGGAGATCACTATAAAAAGTGTTTGTTTATCTAATAAAGGTTCTTTATAACGAAATTCACTAGCGACTTCTACCGTGCATTGCATTTTTGCAAGACGCTCAAACATATAGCTAGCACATAACGCTGCGTGGTAGCTGGTTCCACATGCGCAGATTTTAATGGCATTAATATGTGATATATCTAACGTTGAGAGTTCATCTAAAACCACAGAGTTGTCTTTGATGCGTCCCATCAAAGTCTCCCCTACAACTAAAGATTGTTCGTAGATCTCTTTTTCCATAAAATAGCGAAACCCATCTTTTTGGGCGGAGAGCTTATCTTGCGTAAGTGGCTTAAAATCAAGATGCTGAGGGATTAAATTTTTCAGTAAAGTAATCTCTTGATTTTTTGCCCACCCATATTCGCCATCTTCTAGGTATACAACCTCTTTAACCAGACCAACTAAAGGTGCATCGGATGAGCTAAGAAAGACTTCGCCATCACTATTTTTACCTAACAATAATGCAACGGCATTTTTAGCAAAAAAGATGACATCAGGCTATTTTTTGCAGATCAGTAAAATAGCGTATGCTCCATGCAAAGCGGCAACGGTTTGCTCAAATGCCTTAAAGCAATCACCAAGTTCTTTAACATTTTTTTCAAAAAGATGTACGGCAACTTCAGTATCTGTTTGGCTGAGAAATTTCACACCATCGTTGAGTAGTTCATTTTTGAGTTCTTTATAATTTTCGATAATGCCATTGTGGATAATATAGGAAAACTCGCCCCAGTGAGGATGTGCATTTGCTTCCGTAGGTTTTCCATGGGTTGCCCACCGTGTATGCCCAATACCGACACCAAAATCTACAGAGGTAAAATCTTTTGTTTTAGTAGCAAGGTTATTCAGTTTTCCCGTAGCTTTAAATGAAGTGATTTCGCCATCTTTTAAAACAGCAATGCCTGCAGAATCGTATCCTCGATATTCAAGTTCTTTCAGTCCATCCAATAAAAAATTTCGTTTCTCTTTAACACCAATATAGCCAACAATTCCGCACATACAAATACCTCTTTTAAGTTGATATGATTGTAACTTAAAACAATTAAAGTTAGATTTAAAAGCTTTAAGTTAAATAAAAAAATCTAAAATTTGTTGCTTTTTTTTACATAATCCTTCTGTTTTTTCAATCAGAAGCATATTACGGGTTCTATTTTTAATCGTTTGAATTTTAGCCGTTGCAATGTCGATGCCTTCATCATCAAACGTACTCATCACATATGCCATCAGTCCTTTTTGATTTTTAGCATTGATATGCATAGAAGCATAACTCTTAGAATGCTCACAATTGATGGTAATCTCGCCTTCTTGAATGAGTGGTTTTTTGAGTGAGAGTTTTTTACTCATGTCAAAAGAGTTATCCACCAGCTCTTTAATATAGTCAATATCGTTTTCATCTACTTTTTCGTTAAAATCGATTTGAAAATATTTTTTGGCATCAAAGAGTTTGTGAATGTCCATATGCACTAAATCCAAATAAGAGAGTTTGCCTAGAAGGTAGCCGATATTAAAACTCCGCCCACGGATTACAGTGATACTAAGATGCGTTTCATTGGTGATTTTAAAACGGTACGAGTCGATAGGCGTTTCATCGGTTTCCGTAACAATTTGAATAATCTCATGGGGCTTTTGCTTGAGATAGAAAAAGTTTGATTGTACC
Organism: Sulfurospirillaceae bacterium; assembly: GCA_028693565.1. Classification (GTDB taxonomy): domain Bacteria; phylum Campylobacterota; class Campylobacteria; order Campylobacterales; family Sulfurospirillaceae; genus Sulfurospirillum. The sequence continues at coordinate 31,194 of JAQUVE010000010.1, forward strand.
GAGAGTGCTTTCTTCTGTAATGCTTTTGGAAGTGATAAAAAATCAGGACTTTTCTTTAATGAATTTTCTTTGCGTAAGCGTTTAGCTGCTTCATCTATAAGCTCTTCTTTATTAAACATTTCCATAGCAAAGTTATAAAATTCACGCAATAACTTAGCGCTAAATCCTGAATAAATATTTTCATTGACAGCGTTCATATCTGCATAAGTCAAAATGTAGAGCATTTTAAGAATTTGCAGTGATTGAAGTTTAGAGATAAAAGCAAGAACAATTTGCTCATTGTAGATATCTTCTCTGATGGCAGTATTGCTCATTAACGTATGGAATTTGATTAAAATCATTCCTGTTGAGATTGCTTCTTCTGAAAACTCAAGTTTTTGAGCATAAAAACGAAAAATTCGAGCGCCTAATTCACTATGGTCTTCCTTGCGCCCTTTGCCAATATCATGCATGAACACAACCAGTTTCATCAAAGCTTTGCCCTCGGGGCAGAGGTCGTCAAATAGAGCTTTAATAAAAGGATCTCTAATATGTTCAAGGTGATATAAACTGTGCAGAGAGTGCGTGTCAACAGGGTATTTATGGTAGCCATCAAATTGGGCAAGATTCACAATATGTTTAAAAGGTTTTATCACTTGTTGCAAGAGCGATGCCTCATACAAAAGATTAAAAATGGCATAAACATTGGGATTGAAAAGTAATGCTTTAACATAGCGGTAGGTTTTTTTTGAATTATGCTCAGGAAATCTGCTGTGTCTGATAAAATCAACATAGCTGATATCAAAGGTAATGGTCGGATTATCAAAATGTTGCAGTTGTTCTAAAGCCGCATTGATATGTAAACTTGGTTTTTTAAATGATGCAATGATGTGATTATTAACATTATAAAGGCCATGTTCAAGGCGCCCATCCCGTAAAGATCTGACGGTTGTGAGGTCACACAATAAAGAGGCAGTAATTTTTTTAATAAAGACTTTACATGTAATATCAATGGTATGCATTGATGCCAATGTTTTTGTTGAAAGTTGTGTTTGTGCGTTTTTCAAAATTTTATTTTGAAAGCCCAATTTATTAGCAACATCAGGGATAAATTCAAGATTTAAGACATCTTGTTTTTTTTGAGCGCTTAAATGTAAAGCAGAACGCACACGGTATAAAAACTCTAAAGCGATACGAAATTCACGAAACTCTTCTTCGTTAATAATATTTGGCACAAGATCCCGTAAACGTATACTACCAAAGAGGATTTTACAAATCCATGCTAAGGTGTTTGCATCTCTTAGTCCGCCTACACCCTCTTTGATATTGGGCTCCATGCTCATAGGATTTTTAGCTCTTCGCTCTTCATTAGCTTGTAAAATTTGACTCGTGACATTTTTACGGTCCCATCGTTGTATCTTGAGAAGTTCCCTCTCCGTCTCCATCCATAAAAGTTTAGAGCCACATAAATAGCGAGATTCGAGCATTGCTGTTTTAATAGTGAGGTCTTGGTTACTTGCGGGAACAAGTTCATCAAGTTTATGCGTACGGTGCCCTAGCTTCATACCCGCATCCCATGCGAGGTACAGCATCGCTTGAATCATGGGCTCAATGTTGTAGCCTGGTACATCTTTATACACGATCATCAAATCCACATCCGAGTAGACACATAACTCTTCTCTACCATAACTTCCCATACCTACGAGTACAATGGGGATTGAATTGGCAAAAGGCATATAATTACCAAAGTATTTACGCAACGTGTAGCGGTAAATAAGAACAATAAAGTGGTCAATTTGTTTGGTATGTTTGACTAAAAAATCTTTGCCTTGATTTTCGATGAATATCTCGTTTAAAGAACCTAAATAGTTTTTAATATGTTCTTTAATGAGTTTTGAAATCTCAAAATCATCGGCATTTTGATCGAGCAAGTCTTCAATAATTTGTTCAATGTCCATACGTTATCCTCATAATGCTTTATGCTATAATACCGCAAAATGGCTTATGCCAACACATGATCAAAGGATATTTTTTATGCAAAAACCTTATCTAAGAGCATTTCCTGATGCGAAGGGGTATTTTGGAAAATTTGGTGGAGCGTATTTGCCTCCTGTATTGATTGAACAGTTCGAAAAAATTGAAAAAGCGTACTTGACCATCGGTAATTCACACAATTTTATCCAAGAACTGCGTGATATCCGCAAACATTATCAGGGGCGTCCAACACCTGTATATTATGCGAAACGTTTAAGTGAATACGTGGGTGGAGCTCGTATCTATCTGAAACGTGAAGACCTCAATCACACAGGGGCGCACAAACTTAACCACTGCATGGGTGAAGCACTTTTGGCAAAGTATTTGGGCAAGAAAAAGCTTATCGCTGAGACTGGAGCAGGGCAACACGGTGTGGCATTAGCTACGGCAGCGGCGTATTTTGGGCTAGAGTGTGAAATTCATATGGGAGAAGTGGATATCGCTAAAGAGCATCCTAATGTTGTGCGAATGAGGGTTTTAGGAGCTAAAGTTGTACCTGTGAGTTTTGGTGCACGAACCCTTAAAGAAGCGGTAGATTCAGCCTTTGAGGCGTATCTTAAAGACCCAGAAAATAGCATTTATTGTATTGGCTCCGTTGTGGGGCCACATCCATTTCCGATGATGGTGCGTGATTTTCAAAGTGTTGTCGGTATCGAAGCTAGAGAGCAATTTTTGGAGATGACGGGAAATTTACCTGACAATTTAGTCGCCTGTGTCGGTGGGGGAAGCAATGCCATGGGGCTTTTTTCCGCTTTTATCGAAGACCCATGTGAGATGTATGGTGTCGAACCTGGAGGACGTGGCACAAAATTAGGCGATCATGCGGCGAGTTTAACGTATGGTACTGAGGGAATTTTACATGGATTTAACTCCATCATGCTCAAAAATGAGGAGGGTGAGCCTGCGGCTGTTTACTCTGTCGCCAGTGGATTAGACTATCCTTCAGTAGGGCCAGAACATGCGTATCTTAACTCTATTTCACGTACTAAAGTAGGCATCGCCAACGATGCAGAAACCATTCAAGCTTTTTATGACCTAAGCCATTATGAGGGCATCATTCCAGCGCTTGAAAGTGCCCATGCAGTGGCATTTGCCATGAAGCTAGCGAAAGAAAAACCGTATGAGTCTATCTTAGTGAACTTAAGCGGACGAGGCGATAAAGATATTGATTTTGTCGTAGAAAATTATACGCCTGAGGATTATTTGTAAATCAACTATTTGGGTAGGAGTGCTTACTCTTACCCATTAGAATTTAACCTCATTTTATAAAAAAAGTTGTTAGAATCTTTCTTTGACTTCACTATATGAAAGTAACGTATGAATCTTCTTGAAAAATTAGACACTAATGAGCGATTAAATTTAGAAGATGGGATGGCTTTGTATGAGCTTGACCTCTTTACACTAGGGCAATATGCTAATGCAAGGCGAAGAGCACTTCATCAGGATAAGGCTTTTTTTAATATCAATCGTCATATTAATCCTACCAATATCTGCAAAGATATTTGCAAATTTTGTGCTTTCTCAGCCAACCGCAAAAATCCCAATCCTTATACGATGAGCCATGAAGAGATTTTAGGTATTTTAGATAATTCTGTTAAAAATGGTATCACTGAAGTTCACGTAGTTTCTGCACACAATCCTGATGCTGGATTTGAGTGGTATATGGAGATTTTTTCGAAAATCAAAGCACGGTTTCCTGCTTTACACGTTAAGGCGATGACGGCTGCTGAGATTAACTTTTTGGCCACAGAATATAAGCTCAGTTTTGAAGAAGTGATTGGTAAGATGATTGAATATGGTGTTGATTCTATGCCAGGTGGTGGGGCTGAAATTTTTGATGAAAAAGTTAGGGAATATATTTGTAAAGGCAAAGTAAGCTCTGCGGAGTGGTTGCAGATTCACGAACTTTGGCACAAGCGTGGTCATGAATCCAATGCAACGATGCTTTTTGGACATGTTGAAAAACGTGAACATCGTATTGACCATATGTTAAGGCTTCGTGATTTGCAAGATAAAACGGGTGGTTTTAATGCCTTTATCCCTTTGGTGTATCAACGCGACAATAATTATTTGCATGTGGAAGATTTTTTAAGTTCGACGGAAATTCTTAAAACGTATGCCATTAGCCGTTTGATGCTTGATAATATTGCACACATTAAGGCATATTGGGCAACATCAACGATAAATCTAGCACTTGTAGCGCTTGAGTATGGCGCTGATGATTTAGATGGTACGATTGAAGCAGAAGCCATTCAATCGGCCGCTGGAGCGAGTAGCGCGCATGGATTAAAGCTCGAAACTTTTTTGGAATTGATTGAGACCAGCGGTTTTACTCCTGTTCAGCGAGATAGCCTTTACAATGAAATACAAATTTACAAATAAAATTTTACACAAAGGATAGACATTGGGTTTTTTTAAACTTCACGAAAATGGTACAGATGTTAAAACGGAGCTAACCGCTGGTTTTACGACATTTTTAACCATGATGTACATCGTTCCTGTCAATGCCATTATCATGAGCAAAACAGGAATGCCAATGGAGGCTTTAATCACAGCTACGGCTTTGATTACCATTTTTTCAACCGTTCTTAATGGGCTTTGGGCCAATACGCCGATTGCGATGAGTGTTGGAATGGGGCTTAACGCTTACTTTACGTTTGGTTTGGTTTTAGGTATGAAAGTGCCATGGCAAACTGCTTTGGGTGTGGTGTTCCTCTCAGGTATTCTCTTTTTGGCTCTTTCTTTTACGCAGCTTCGTGTATGGATTATGAAAAGTGTTCCAACGGATTTAAGACGAGCTATCAGTGCGGGTATTGGCTCTTTTATCGCTTTTATTGGGCTTAAAAGTATGGGCATGGTTATCGCTAATCCAGCTGTTTTAGTAGGTGTAGGCAATTTTAAAAATCCGAGTGTGCTTTTAGGTGTTTTAGGACTTATTTTGGTTTTTGCTTTTTATTCATGGAAGATTAAAGGTGCTTTCATCTTAGCGGTACTTTTAACGTCAATCATTGCTTGGATTTCAGGAATTGCACCTTATCCTACAGAGTTATTTTCATTT
>JAQUVE010000122.1 GCA_028693565.1 Sulfurospirillaceae bacterium
GCACGTGTTCGTCCATGAAAGAGCGCATTTACAAAAAGATCGTTTCGGATTTGGCGAAGAGGAACAGGATAATTTGGATTGTCAAAATGATCATACAATGAAACGGCTTCATGGATGACATCATCTTCAATATCAATGTGAAAAAGCTTTAAAATATCAATCGTTAATTCTTTATAACTTTTTTGTGTTGCCTCTTTTAAAAAAATCAAATCAATCGTCGGTAAAGATTCTGGTACATATAAACCACCAAAGCTTGCACTTGGGTTTAGCAGTGCAAAAGAGAAGGGTACACTTAAGGGTTTTTGGCCATCATTTCCACGGGTTTCTCTAAACATTTTTTTCCTTATTCTTTAATAATTGTTCCAATACCATCTTTGGTAAAGAGCTCTAATAACAATGAATGTTCAATGCGTCCATCAATAATATGTGCATTTTCAACACCATTTCGTATTGTTTCTAAACAGGCATCCAATTTTGGGATCATACCGCCACTAATCGTACCATCTTTTTTGAGGGCATTAATCTGTGCTTTATCTAAAGTAGAAAGAAGCTTACCTTCTTTATCAAGTACACCAGGAGTATCTGTTAAAAAGATAATTTTTTTTGCTTGAAGTGCTACTGCAATTTTGCTCGCTGCTAGATCAGCGTTAATATTATAGCCAGGATGAGAACAATCATCCCCTGCCGCAATAGGGGCAATGACAGGGATGAATTTCTCTTTAATTAAGTTTTTGAGTACTTTTCGGTCTATTTTAGTGATTTCACCGACTAAACCATATTTACCATTATCCAATGGTTTTGCTTGCATAAAATTAGCGTCTTTACCTGTAATCCCAATAGCTTTAGCGCCATGATGGTTTAAAAGTGTTGTGATTTCTTGATTAATGCTACCGCTTAAAACCATTTCAACCACTTCCATCACTTTATCATCTGTGACACGAAGGCCATCTACAAAAGTACTTTTTACATCTAGCTTATCAAGTAAAGTGTTGATTTTTTTACCACCACCATGCACAATGACAGGCTTAATACCGACAAGATAGAGTAAAACAATATCTTGTGCAAACTTTTCTTGAAGGGTTGGATTGATTTGCGCCGCACCACCATATTTGATGACAATAGTTTGTTTATTGAAATGTTTAATATAGGGTAACGCATCCATTAATATTTGTGCTTGTTGTATCTTGTGCTGCACGATATATCCTTTAGAGAGCTAAAAAGTGGACTATTTTAGCGTTTTTGAGCTAAAAATGACTTGATATGGTCTTTGATGTTTTGAGAAACTTTGACCTCAAGTTCTAATATGGAAAGTGGGATATAGAAGTTTGACATCTTGACAGCATCTTTTTGTGTTGTCAAAATAGAGGTGGCATTATGGGAGTGAAGAAGCTCCAGTAATTCGTCTTCACGGTATATATAATGGTCTCGAAATGTTACTTTTCCAATGACATTCGGAGGAAGATATTTGTCGAGACGGCTTGGTTTTGAAATGGCAGTGACAAGAAGCATTCTTTCCGTTGGATTTAAAACGGTTACGTAACGATCAAAATCAACCCCTTCTTCAACCACTAGATTGGCTTTTTTATAAAGAAACTTTGGTTCTCTGTACGGGCCACTTGGAAGGCAAAAAGGATTATTTGGCTCAGGGTTTGGTTTAACTAAAATATCAAATTTAGCAATATGACTTTTAGAAAAACCATCGTCTAAAAAAATGAGACGAATTCCCAGTGTCTTTGCATAAGTAATAGCTTCGATACGGTCTTCGCTTACAATGACAGTTGCATGAGGAAGTGATTTTGCAAAGAGCATGGCTTCATCTCCACTTGCTCTTGCATCACATTTGATTTGACCTTCTTGGGAAACTAATACTAAGCCATGAGAGCCTCTACCATAGCCTCTAAGGATGATAGCGACATTTTGATACTCCTTTGCTAAGGTAATACATAAAGGCGTTTTACCATTACCCCCAACGGTAAGATTTCCAATACTGATAATAGGAATTTTCGATGTAAAAGGTTTTTTTGGAGCAATAAAACGTTTGTACATTACAATGGTACAATATATAGCACTCAAAGGTAAAAGTAAATAGGATAGAAGTCGTTGAAACACAGATTTTGGGTGGAAGAGATACTCTTCAACCCATAGTACAATTTTCGATTTATTAAACACGGCTCTTAGCAATCTCTTTGATTTGTTCACAAATGTGAAGTACTTCTTTATCGCTTAGACTTGCATAAATAGGCAAAGAGAGAATTTGTTGGTAGTTACTAAGGGCTTTAGGAAAGTCATTAACTCTTAATCCATATTTATGTTTGTAATAGCTTAGAAGATGAATAGGGATATAATGAAGAGCAGTAAAAATACCACGTTCTTTCAATTCTTTTGCAAAATTATCACGGTTTTTATCAATTTTTATAATATATTGTGAATAGATATGGTCACCATTTTTAATAGGTGTGCTAACGTGTGGGCAAGAAGCGAGTTCTTTGTCATACATCGCAGCAATGTCCATTCGACGCTCGATAAAGCTCTCATTTTTTTCAAGCTGGCCTATGGCATAAGCTGCATTGAGTTCATTAAGGTCATATTTTAAGCCAATATCAATGACATCGTAGACATACCCTAGATTTCCAAATTTATCCCATCCTTCGCTTACGATAGCATGATTGCGAAGCAATCTTGCACGTGTACTTAACTCTTCATCTTTAGTTGTCATCATACCTGTACTTGAAATGGAGTTATGCGATTGGGGGTTAAATCGAAAAACAGTAATATCTGCGCCTGTTGAGCCTATCTTTTTACCTTTATAGGTACCACCGAGTGCTTCGGTTGCATCTTCAATAATCTTAATATCATAAAATTGGGCTAGATCATAAATACGTTGCATATCTGTTGGTTGACCAGCGACATGTGAAATAAAAGCACCCTTGAGTTTTTTAGCTTTATTATTTTTAAGGACACTTTCCAGCTGGTCGATGTCAATATTGAAGTCATCTTTATTAATATCAACAAAAATAGGCTCTGCATCAAAATGTCTCACAACCTCTGCAATAGAAGGAAAGGCATTGACTGAACAGATAATTTTATCACCACGTTTCAAATCAAGAGCACACATTGCAAGATGCATAGCTGCCGTTCCATTACATGTAGAGATAGCATCACCACAGTTAGTGTATTTGATAAACTCTTTTTCTAATGTATCAACTTTACCTGTTTTATCAAGTTCAAGCACTTCGTTGATGAGTGTTCTTTCTCTTTGGTCAATAAACGGTTTGTAAAATGGTATTTCTTTCATGCTTTTTCCTTTACTTGACAGTTGATAAATTAGCGATAGTTGGTAATTCGCTTTTAAAACGATTGGCTGTTATCCGTTGTAAGACCATCTCAACGAGATGTTGGTCAAAGCCAGCGGTGATCAGTTCTTCTTTTGATAAGTGATTTTCAATATGTGCCATTAAGACTTTGTCGATTTGTGCATAACTAAATCCAAATTCTTCTTCATCGCTTTGGCCTTCCCATAAATCAGCACTTGGTGCTTTTGTTAAAATGGACTCTGGAACGCCAAGATAAGTAGCAAATTCAAAAATTTCAGTTTTATAGAGCTCTCCAATAGGATTGATCGCACAGGCAATATCTCCAAAAATTGTGCCATAGCCTAAAAGAATCTCACTTTTATTGCTGGTGCCAAGAACAAGTGCATTTTCGCGTGCAGAGATATCATACAAAGTTGCCATACGCATACGAGCACTAAAATTACCAATACGAAGTTTTGTAGCTTCTTTATCTTTAAAGTATGTATCAACAAGTTCGCCAATAGGTGCTTTTTCTGTTTTGATATTAAATTTTTGGCATAAGGTTTGTGCATCATTTAGACTGTTGGGGCTTGATGTTGTTGCAGGTAAAAAGAGACCCAAGAATGAAGATTCACCAAAGGCTTTTTGAGCAAGGATGGCTACAACTGCTGAATCAATACCTCCACTTATACCCATTATAGCCTTGGATAAGCCAGCCTTGTGGACTTCTTTTTGTAAAAAACTGATAAGAAATTTTTCTATTTTTTCGTATTTTGTCACGGCAACAACCTTTGTACAGTAATGAGTGCGAGGTTATTATACTAAAGACATAATTAATAAATTCTTTTAAGCTAATTTTGCTAAGATTGAAAAAAAATAACGAAGAGAAAATCGATGGAAATTAAGCAAAAAGCGTGTGGCGCCTATGGTACAAATTGTTATATAGTTAGTATTGATGGAAAAGATTTAATTATTGATCCGGGTATGGATTCGTATCAGTGGGTGATCTCAAAAGTAAAAAATCCCATTGCCATTTTAAATACCCATGGGCATTTTGATCATGTATGGGGCAATCAAGCATTGGTACAAGAATTTTCAATTCCTCTTTATGCCCCCAAAGATGATATTTTTATGTTAGAAAATGATCCCTTTTCACAAGGAACACCAGCAAGTCATGCTGATGTGATAGTTGAGGGTAATGCAACTTTTGATATCCAAGATATTATGGTGAGATTTTTTCATTTTCCTGGTCATACACCAGGTTGCAGTGCTATTTTGATTGAAAATAAGCTGTTTAGTGGAGATTTTATCTTTAAAAACTCAATTGGCCGATTTGATTTTCCTTACAGTAGTGCTACATTGATGCGCCAAAGTTTGGAAAAATTCCTTAAAATTGAAGATGATTGGGGAATTTTTCCAGGGCATGGTGAGTCAACATCAGTGCGCATAGAGCAGAAAAATATTCCCTATTGGTTCAATTATCTATGAAAAATCTCTTGTATTAAAATTTGCTTGGAGTTCATCTATTTTAGTTTGTAAAATATGTTTTTCAAGAATAACTGCTTGAAAGATACCTTCATATACTTTAACACCATTAATTGTTCCAATGACTTTTGCTTCACGTTTACGTGCTTCTTCAAAGCGGCCTTTGGCTTCAAATTCAATAATATCACCGAGTTTTGCAGGCGCAAAAAATTTGGACCTACAACCGATGATAACAACATTTTCTTCATTAATAGCTGCGACAGCAGCATATTCGCTTGCACCAAAAATAAATCCATTATGGATAAGTCCAAATTCATCCACAACCATATCATTGGTTGTTTGTAAAATAACTTTTGCGAATCCTTTTTTGAGTTCCGTTAAATTACCAGAAAAATTAGTTTTGATTTTTGTATGGGTTAGAAGGTCTTCATTTAAAAATGAGTTAGACTCTTCTAAGGCATTTTCCGTATCATTGGAAGATAGGTCATCGTCTCCATCCATAAAATTTGATAAATTATCAATGGTGGCTTGTGCAAGTGCTGCTTTGCTTTTTGGCACGCTTTTTCCTTAAAGTATTTTAGCTTGTCGTAATATTTGTGCTAAAATCGGCACGATTAGCGTTTTGCTTTAATATAAATTCGTTTTGGAGCTGGATACCCTTCGATAGTCAACTCTGAATTGTTTGGATCAAGAAAGTTATTGAGACTTTCGCCGTAAATCCAATCCGTTTTTCGCTGTTCCTCTAAATCTGTTTTTTTAATCTCTAGGATTTGTATCTCTTTAAATTTGGCTCGTTCAAGCCAATTGTATAAGGCTGAAATAGTAGGGATAAAATAAACATTAGGAATTTTAGAATAGGTTTTATGAGGACAAAGAGCAACGGCATCATCACCATCAATCATGAAAGTATCCAATATAAGCTCACCATCAGGGTTTAATGCACTATATAAAGCTTTAAGTGTAGTGATAGGATCAGTTCGGTGGTATAAGACTCCAAGGCAAAAAAGTGTGTCAAATTTGTGCTCGTAATAAGGGAGATGTTCCACACCTAATAATTCATAAACGATGTCACTTTTGACAAAATGGTTGATAAAGTCAAATTGTGTTTTATAAAGTGCAGAAGGGTCAAATCCAACAAGCTTTTTAGGTTTTTGAGTGAGCATACGAAAGAGATAGTAGCCATTATTGCACCCAATATCGCCAACAATTTTATTTTCAAGATTAAAGTGAGGTTCTAAAAGATTATATTTGATGAAGCTTTGCCATTCTGTATCGATCAACGTATTAAAAACACGAAAAGGACCTTTGCGCCAAGGCCTTAGGGTAAGAGCAGTCTGTTGAATCTGGTGTTGATCAGCAAGGCTTATATCTGAAGAGTCAATCGTAATAATGTCGGAAAAAGAGAGTTGAATAGATTTAATAGTACTTAAGCTATTCAATGCTTCACGCATCGGCTTAATATCTTTCCACTCAAGCCATGTGAGGCGCTCTTGTCTAATCGCTTCTAAATTCATTATTATTGGATAACTTCATGAACAGCGTCAAGACTTTTATCGATACCTTTTTGGATACCATCACCAACGGTTTTATAATCTACAATATTCTCGTCACAGACTTTATGATAAATACCCATAGAGTCATAGTATTCTCTGCATCCATTGTAATATTGGCCTGAAACGCCCCTATCATTAAAATAGACACACCCTTGTAATAACAATGCAGTTGAGAGGATTAATATTGTTTTCATGAGAGGTATAATAGCATTTCATGGATTAAATTATTTATAAAAGGCAATATGTGCAGAAAATTATGGAACATTTTATGGAGATAACTTCTCTCCCACGTTGCAGTCAGCAAGCGCATAAAATGAAAGATTATATTAAAACGTTTGCACTGGGTTTGGAATATGAAGTTTTTGAAGATAGTTATGGGAATGTTTTATGCCGCAGAGGTGAGCCTAAAATTTGTTTACAAGCGCATTATGATATGGTTTGTATTGGTGATACAAGCTCTATCGAACTAGTTAGAGAACACAATGTATTAAAGGCAAAAAATTCAACATTAGGTGCAGATAATGGTATGGGAATGGCACTAATGTTTCAAGCTATGGAAGAAAATAATGATTTAGAATGCCTTTTTACAGCTGATGAAGAGATAGGTTTAATTGGTGCAAGCCATTTTGATATGCCTTTGGTCTCTACGCGATTACTCAATTTAGATTCTGAGCAAGAAGGCGAGGTGTGTATTGGTTGTGCTGGTGGCGTAGATATCATTGCTACGCTTGATTTAACGTATGAGCCTTTATTGGAAAATGAAGTGATTTATAAAATAAGTGCACTTGATTTTCCAGGAGGTCATTCAGGGGTTGATATCGATAAAAACATACCTTCAGCTATAAAAGTATTAGCGCATGAACTATCGCACCATAACATCAAATTGATTTCTATCGGCGGTGGTGAAAGACGCAATTCTATTGCAAAAAGTGCTGTAGCTTTTGTTGCTTCGGCTGAACCTTTTGACCTAAAAGATGAAAGATTACAACTGTCACCAACGCAAGAAATCAAAATACGCAAAAGCTTCTCACAATCTGCTATTATTATTAAAATCCTCAATGCCTTTGCACAAGGTGTTAGAGAATGGGATAGTGCGTTGGGTATTCCTTCGACGAGCATAAATTTAGGGGTCATTACGCATGAAAATGATCTCTTACG
>JAQUVE010000123.1 GCA_028693565.1 Sulfurospirillaceae bacterium
AATTGTCCATACCCATAAAAAAGCTCCGTATAATCGTGTTTTAGTCGACTGAATTATACTTAAAAGTGCCTATTTATGGGCTTTTATATGTAGATTAGTTGTTGAAATCTATGTGCGAAAGTTGAGTACTATTTTTATTGAGTAGTAGCTTCGAAAGTTCTTTTTCGATACTTTCATAGGGTATAGAAAGTTCAACACTCCCTAAATAACTCTTATCATGATCAATAATAGGAAAAACATAACGAAAGCCAGGAAAGCTCCTTCCCCCTTCAAATCCGATAACAACAGATTTTTCATGCATGACTTTTTGAATAGAAGGGCGAATATCGCTGAGAAGATCACCATATTCAGTTGGGTTATGAAATCGTAAAAAACTTTCCCCTAAATCTGTATGAAATTGAAATTGACGAATACCAATTTTACTGAGCGTGGTGTGGTAAAAAGGGTAGAGTTGTTGGTAAAGTGATGTTCGAAGTGCTGCTTTTTTTGCATCATCGGCCACTTTTGCTTCACGTAATATGGAAAGCACGGAGGGTTGCATAATCGTATCATTAAAATAGTTTTCGATAGAAATTCTATACATCTGCGTGACGGCTTGATAAGCAATACTAAGGTCGTTATTTTGGTTTGTAATCAATATCTCTTTTTCTTTTTGCATCGAAGTATAGGTATACCCAAAAAAAAGTCCATAACAGCCAAATGCAAAAAGTGTTGTTAGAAGTAAAGTTCGCCGCATTAAAAATTCCATCATTTATCTCTAACAAAAGTGTATCTTATATTTTTAAAATTTCGCTTGATTTTAATCAATTGAGTCATGAAGAGAGTTATAGCGTTACCATAATGGCAAAACTTGCCCCAATTCGCCCTACATTTTCAACACTAACATGCATTTTACTGTCAATTCTGTCATCTTCAATAAACTGTTTTTTAATTTCTAAAATGACGGGGGTAGTCTCTCCTGGTAGGGTAAGCGTGTCATAATATTCACAAAAGAAGGCACTTTGGGAAGAACTAATCATCGGTGGGTAATTTTCTAATACGCGGTTAACATCGATAGCATAAGTGGCGATTTCGCTCTCATTTTTTGGTAAAGGATTGGCACATAGCTTAAGCTGTTCAAGGTTTTGCAGGTTGGCAAAACAGATTGTTGCTTTATGTGTTTTAAGGATATTTGCAAGCGTGTCTTTTGGACTGCCATCGTTTTTTGTACCAATGGAAACAATGAGTGTTGCAGGATTACTTGAAAGAGGGATAAAGTATGAGAAAGGGGCGGCATTGATGATGCCCTCATCTTCAGTGACAATCCACGCAATAGGGCGAGGTACAACTGTACCTGACATCACTTTATAGCGAACTAAATCATTCATTGTCTCATAGTTAAGTAACATGAAATCCCCTAAATTTTTTTAAAATTATAGCTAAAACATAATTTCATCTTCAAGCAGTATAATCAATTATCAATTTGTAAAGGAGCTTGCCATGGGAGTGATAACGGAGGAAGATATCAAACAAAGCATCGCTGATGCACTGCAATACATCTCCTACTACCACCCTGCTGATTTTGTCAAAGGCATGGTGGAAGCGTATGAAATGGAACAATCCGATGCGGCTAAAAATGCCATCGGGCAGATACTCATTAACTCAAAAATGTGTGCTATGGGGCATCGACCTATCTGTCAAGATACAGGCTCGGTCAATGTCTTTATCAAAGTGGGATTACGCGCCAAGCTTGAACTTCTCCATGAACTTGAAGACATCATCAATGAAGGTGTGGCCATGGGCTTTCAAAATCCTGAAAATACCTTGCGCTATTCGATCGTGAGTGACCCTGCTGGAAAACGCATCAATACGAAAAATAATGCCCCTGCAGTGATTCATTATAGTGTCAATAATTCAGACGTTATTGAGATAAATATAGCGGCCAAAGGTGGTGGCAGTGAAAACAAATCCAAATTTGCCATCCTTAATCCCAGTGATAGCATTTACGATTGGGTCATGGAAAATGTCAGGCATATGGGAGCGGGTTGGTGTCCTCCGGGGATGCTAGGTATTGGCATCGGAGGCAATCCCGAAAAGTCGATGCTACTGGCCAAAGAAGCTTTGATGGAGCGTGTGGATATCCATGAACTAAAAGCCAGAGGGGCTAAGAATGTTTTAGAAGAGTTACGCCTAAAACTCTACGAAGATATCAATAAAATAGGCATTGGAGCGCAAGGCTTAGGCGGGCTTACAACGGTTTTAGATGTCAAAATCTTAGATTATCCATGCCACGCCGCATCTCTTCCTGTGGCGATGATACCCAATTGTGCCGCTACGAGGCATATCCATTTTACACTCAAAGGAGACGGCCCAGCGGTTTTTGAAAAGCCTGATTTAGATTTGTGGCCAGATATCACCTTGCCGATGGACAACATCAAGCGGGTGAATATTGATGATTTAAGCAAAGCGAATTTGTCGCAGTTTAAATCAGGCGATACGCTGTTGATTTCAGGAACAATTCTCACCGCTCGGGATGCGGCGCACAAAAAAATCGTTGAATACAAATATGCCAACAAACCGTTGCCTAATGGGGTGTCGCTTGAAAATAAGTTGATTTATTACGTAGGGCCTGTTGATCCTGTTCGAGATGAAGCAGTAGGACCTGCAGGGCCTACGACGGCGACTCGCATGGATAAATTTACCAAAGATATGATGGAGCTTAATATCTTAGGCATGATTGGTAAGGCGGAGCGCAAACAGCCAACGATTGATTTGATTAAAGAGTATGGCTCCATTTATATGATTGCAACGGGTGGAGCGGCGTATCTCATCAGCCAGTCGATTAAAAAAGCAAGGCGTGTTGCTTTTGAAGAGCTGGGGATGGAAGCAATTTATGAGTTTGAAGTTAAAGATATGCCCGTAACCGTAGCCGTTGATTGTTTTGGGGAGTCGATTCACACCACAGGGCCTGCTAGGTGGCGAAGTATTTAATGCCTTGCATGAAGGAGGAGAGATTCTCCTCCTCTTTACTAGCGAAAGCTGTGTACGGCTTCTATCATATTTTTTAACGAAGCTTTCACCTCTTCTTGGCCTCTGGTTTTTAAGCCACAATCTGGATTAATCCACAGTTGCTCTTTGGGCAATACGTGTAAAAACGCTTCGATTTGTTCACGCATCTCTTCAACGCTTGGCACACGAGGCGAATGAATATCATACACACCCGGTCCAATTTGGGCTTTGTAACCTACTTTTTGAAACACTTTAAGCAGTTTATTGCCACTGCGTGAGGTTTCGATGGTGATAACATCGGCGTCCATTTGTTCGATGGTATGGATGATGTCATTAAAATTGCTGTAACACATATGCGTGTGAATTTGCGTCTGATCCCATGCACTGTTGACCGCCATTTTAAAACTATCGACTGCCCATTTTTCATAGGCTTTTATTTTTTCAACTCTTAAAGGGTAACCCTCTTTAAAAGCGGCTTCATCGACTTGAATGATTTTGATGTCATGACGTTGCAGGTCATCGATCTCATCCGCAATCGCTTGCGCCACTTCATAGGCTACCTCACTTTTAGGAATATCATCACGCACGAATGACCAATTTAAAATTGTCACAGGCCCAGTGAGCATCCCTTTCATCGGCTTATCACTCAAACTTTGCGCATACGTTATCCATTCGACCGTCATTGGATGTTTGCGTGAGACACTGCCATAAAGAAGCGGTGGTTTGACACAACGACTGCCATAACTTTGTACCCAGCCGTTCTCGCTAAAGGCAAAACCTTCCAGCTGTTCGCCAAAGTACTCGACCATATCATTACGTTCAAATTCGCCATGCACCAAGACATCCAAGCCAATCTCCTCTTGAAATGCCACGCACGCTTTGATGGCATTTTGGATGGCTTTTTCATACGCTTCAGCGGATAATTCACCTCTTTTAAAAGCACTGCGAAGCGAGCGTATCTCTTTAGTTTGCGGAAAAGAGCCGATGGTTGTTGTGGGAAAAAGTGGAAGATTGAGCACTTTGGTTTGCAATGACTCCCTTGTTTTATAGGCGGAACGTGTATAGTGCGTTAGCTTAGGTTTTGAAGTAGAGGATGGTTGTGTACACACGGGTTCGCTGTACGCTATAGGAGCTTCAAAGAAGTGAGAGAGTTCGCTTAGTTCATGAAGTTTTTCCACGGCAAAACTGAGTTTTTCTTTGATACATGTATCTAGTTTTGTTTCCTCTTGAATGCTGTAGGGCAGATGCAATAAGGAACATGAGGTCGAAAAAATGAGCTGATCTTTGGGGATAACTTCACCGATTCGAGTGATCAGTGATGCTGTTTTGAGCGCATTGTTTTTCCACACATTACGCCCATCAATCAACCCTGCAATGAGTTTTTTTCCCTGAATATAGCAGAGTGCTTCAAGGTTTTCTTCGCCATACACAAAATCAAGTCCAATGGCCCAGATAGGGCAGTTTCCTAGAATTTCAACGGCTTCTTTGGCATGATCAAAATAGGTCACAACGGCAATGTCGATATGCGGAGCGATGTGACCTAGCTTTTCATAGGCAATTTTGAGTAGGCTTAGCTGTTTTGGCTCTGGAGTTTTGGCCAAAAAAGACTCATCACATTGGATGATGAGGTGTGAATCTAGGGCGCTGAGTTGTTTAAATACAGTTGCATAAGCCTCTAAAATCGCATCAAAATAGGCAAAATTATCGTTTCCTTCGCAAGTTGAAAGAGCTAAAAATGTCAAAGGCCCAATCAGATTGATTTTGGGTGTGATGCCAAGGTTTTTTGCCTCTACGTATTCGTTTGTGATCTTAGAGATATCGACATGCAAGTCCATTGCCATAGAGAGTTCGGGGACAATGTAGTGGTAATTGGTATTAAACCATTTGGTCATCTCCATCGCTTGATGTGTTGTATCACCTCGTGCCATCGCAAAATAACGCTCAACGGGATCCAAAATATCGCAAAAGCGTTTTGGAATTGCGCCTAACATAACCATAGTATCGAGCATATTATCATAGTAACTAAAGTCGTTGCATGCAATATAGTTGATGTGGCTATTGCTTTGGTATTGCCAATGTTTTTGACGCAGTGATTTGGCAAGATTTTGTACTTCATGAAAGGGAAACTTATGAGCCCAAAATGCTTCTAAAGCAGATTTGAGTTCACGCTTTTTCCCAATACGTGGAAATCCTGTAACATAAGTTGGTATCATTCTTATAATTCCTTTTTTATCTTTATCGTGTGTGACTAAACTCTGCCAACAATGTTGACAAGCTTTAGTGCCATAGTGGCGAACGTAGTCGAACGAGCTTTGCTTGTTTGACGTGTCAAAATAGATAGTATGGGAGGGTGGATACCTGAGCGACGAAAGCTAAAAGAGGGGCAACGACAGTTGCATTTACGTTTTATTTGGGAGCGTTTAATGGCAGAATGGGCACGTGATGCAAACAATCGGCTGCAAATGCAAAGGCGGGGGCGATAAAAGGAGAGTGTCTGGCAAAAAGCGATGATGAGTGATGAGGGTGGGTCATCTTCACTCAGTTCTTCATCGTGTAAATCATCCACTAAACGAGCCGTATGGTATAGACGTGTTTGATGGCGTTTGGTGGTGCATTCTATGGTTGCTGCTTGGATAGAAGCGAGTGTAAAGTAACCTTTTTTACCAAAGCCTAGAGGCAATCTCACGTTGAGTACTCCTTAAATGTTGGGCGCATTATAACGCATTATTTTTTCCTTTTGGGTAAATTAAGGTACAATAAGAGCTTAATCAATCCAAAAAGGAACACAATGACATTTGAAAAATTAGGATTGGTATCCCCTATACTTACCGCTATTGAAGCACTTGAGTACACCAAACCAACCCCTGTGCAAAGCAAAGTTATCCCCTTAGTTCTTGAGGGAAAAGATGTTATGGCAACCGCACAAACAGGTACAGGTAAAACAGCCGCTTATGCACTGCCTATCTTGCAACTGCTTTCTAAAAAAGAGCATAAAGAAAAAAGTAAACGATACATCAGAGCACTGATTCTAGTGCCTACACGTGAACTTGCTTCACAAGTGGGTAAAAGTATTGATGCTTATGGCAGTGAATTAGAGCTTAAAAGTTGTGCAGTATATGGCGGTGTCAAATTTACACCTCAAGTAAAAAAGCTCGAAAATGGGATTGATATCCTTGTCGCAACACCAGGACGATTGTTAGAACATGTCAATCAAGGAAGTGTCAATCTTTCTAGAGTTGAAGTTGTTGTTTTTGATGAGGCCGATAGGATTTTAGATATGGGGTTTTGGGCTGAAATTGAGAATCTTTTAACACTCATCCCTAAAAAACGTCAAACGCTTCTTTTTTCGGTAGGTTTAAGTAAGTCTGTAAAACGGCTTTCTGAGCTTAGTATGAAAAAACCCCTTAAGATAGAGATTAACAATCAAGGTGATTTAGCGAAAAAAGTCAAACAAACCATCTATGTGTGTGATAAAGATAAAAAATGTGCATTGCTCTCGTTCATGATAGGCTCACAAAATTGGCATCAAGTATTAGTTTTTACTAAAACGAAGCAAAGTGCCGATGAAGTGGGCTCTTTTTTAGAAGAGAGTGGGCTTAAAACACTTATTTTACATGGCGATAAAACACACTCCGCACGCACCAAAGCCCTCAAAGATTTTAAAGCAGGCAGCATTCGTGTACTGGTCGCAACCGACATTGCCTCACGTGGGTTAGACATTGAAGAGCTCCCGCATGTTATCAATTTTGAACTTCCAGGGGATGCTGAGGATTATGTACACCGCATTGGTCGAACAGGACGAGCGGGTAAAGAGGGCGAGGCTATTTCTTTGGTGTGCAAAGAGGAGAAAAGCGTTTTAAAAGAGATTGAGAAGATTTTAAAATACGGCTTAAAAGTGGAATTTTTTAAAGGTTTTGAGACCCAAGAATGGGTTGAAAAAGAGGCTAAAAAAAATACGATCAAGGGTCGCATTGAACGCAATAAAGAAAAACAAGCATCACGCCCTAACAGCATCATAGGGATGCAAAAGCGTAAAGCTAAAGAGAAGAAAAAAGAGACAAAAAAAGGAAAAAAATGAGCATAGAGCTAGAAAAACTGAGTTATTTTAAAAATTTTATTGAAAATGAAAAGGGCGCTTTAGGTTGTAATGTTTACATTATGGTTTTGGTGGTTGAGGCATACTATGAATTTGTGGCAGAAGTCTTGATACCTAGTTCATCTCGTAGTATGACACAGTTTAAATTATTGGAAGAGTTGAAGACACTAAAGTTAGTCAATGAGCAAGAATTTACTATTATGAATGAAGTTCGCAAGCTTAAAAATGAACTGACACATCGTTTGGATTATCGTGTTAATGTTACCTATTTGCATGACTTTAACAACAACTGCAAGCTCACAAATAAAAAAATACCCGAAGACA
>JAQUVE010000011.1 GCA_028693565.1 Sulfurospirillaceae bacterium
ATGACATTGAAAGCTTTTTCCTTTTTCTTTAATACGCATTTTTTCGCCATTTTTAATGCCAGCTGGACTTTTTACATCAAAACTTTCGCCATTATATGAAACGGAATGTTTGCCACCAAGAATTGAGACATTAAATGGAATCGTAAATTTAGCGTTTACATCAAGATCTGGCTCATTAAATCCACCACCGCCAAAGCCGCTACTAAAACCACCAAAGCCTCGTGCACTACCACCAAAGCCGCCAAAGCCACCGCCGCCCATACCACCACCAAAAATGCTACGCAGGATATCATCTAAATTTCCATTACCTTGGGAATTTGCAAAATCATGAAAATTTTGCCCACCAAACATATTGTCACCATATTGGTCATACTGCCGCCTTTTTGACTCATCACTTAAGATTTCATAAGCCGCATTAATCTCTTTAAATTTCTCTTCCGCCCCTGCTTCTTTATTAATATCAGGGTGAAATTTGCGCGCTAAACGTCGATATGCTTTTTTTATCTCATCAGCTGATGCATCTTGCGAAACATCTAGTGTATCGTATAAACTTTTGCTCATACTCTTAACCTCGTTATAAATATTTATAGTGATTATAACATAAAAGTTTAGTCTAGGTCAATCAACTTTGAAGATTATTAGCCTATTTTACGCATTTTCGACATCACACATAAAACTTAATATTTACTGAATATTTACTTTACGTTTAATTCAGTCATCTATAATTTCATCAATTAAAGATTTACAAGGAGTCATCATGAAAAAAATAGTCTTTCTCTCCCCTTTACTTGCCTTCACACTTTTTGGAGCATCAATTGATATTGCGCAAATGCCCAAAGACGCTCCACGGATTGATGCAACGCAACAAAATGTGATTGTTTCTTATAACAATTCTATCAAAGAGATCAAACAAAGTGTGGTTAATATTTCAACAACTAAAAAAACAAAGCAAAATGAACAGCTTAATGAGTTGATGATCAATCCATTTTTCAAAGAATTTTTTGGTAACCGTATGCCAGATTTTAAACCACAAGAGCGAAAATCTCACTCTTTAGGTTCAGGTGTTATCATCTCAGAAGATGGTTATATTGTGACCAATAATCATGTCGTTGAAGGCGCAGACGAAATCATTGTCACACTTCCTAATGATGAAAAAGAGTATAAAGCTAAAGTGATTGGTGAGGATTCAAAAACAGATTTAGCAGTTGTTAAAATTGAAGCAAAAGCCTTACATGTAGCTAAATTTAGCGACTCATCTAACCTTCTTGAGGGTGATCTTGTCTTTGCCATTGGAAATCCATTTGGAGTGGGAGAGACAATCACGCAAGGTATTATTTCTGCACTCAATAAAAACAATGTAGGACTCAATCAATACGAAAACTTTATCCAAACAGATGCCTCCATTAATCCTGGAAATTCTGGTGGCGCTTTAGTTGATAGCCGCGGTGGTTTGATAGGTATTAACAGTGCTATTTTATCTAAAGGTGGTGGAAATAATGGTGTTGGTTTTGCTATCCCTTCCAATATGGTACAAAAAATTGCGACATCATTAATCACCAATGGTAAAATTGAGCGAGGGTTTATTGGTGTTTCTATCTCTGATTTAACCAATGATGTTAAAGAGCTTTATGAAAACAAACAAGGTTCTCTTATTTTAAGCGTTGAAAAAAACTCACCTGCTGAAAAAGCTGGTTTACAACGAGGCGATCTTATCATTGAAGTAGATGGGGATAAAATTAAAAATTCAAATGAATTAAAAAACACTATTGCGGCCATTATGCCCCACAAAACAGTCACACTTACCTATGAGCGTGATAAAAAAATAAAATCCACCAAAGTTACCTTAGCCAAAATGGATACAAGTAGCAATGGAGCTGGTATCAATGGAAATGAAAACATTATCGAAGGTTTATCACTGTTAGAAATCAATAATAAAGTACGTGCTCAATATCAAATTCCAAGAGATATTGAAGGAGTTTTAATTACTGATATCAAGGAAAATTCAAAAGCTGAAAAAATGGGTTTTAGGGAAGGTGATATTATCATTCAAGTTGAACAAACACGTATTGCTTCACTTAAAGATCTCAAAGAGGCTTTTAAAGAGCATCAAAAAAGCAAAAAACGTCTTTACGTCAATCGTCAAAACTTTGTCGTTTTACTCGTTGTACCTTAAAAGCAAGGGAGGAAAATCCTCCTTTGCTTTTTTGTAAGTACTCTTTGCTATAATAACAGAGAAGACTAAAGGAAGGGTTATGACACAAGTTTTAATGATTGAAGATGATTTGGAATTAGCTGAAATTCTCACCGAATATTTAGAACCATTTCAGATTAATATTACTACTGCTGATGATCCATATATAGGACTTTCAACATTGGATACTCAAAAATTTGATTTAGTCATTTTAGACTTAACACTACCTGGCATTGATGGCCTTGAAGTGTGTAAAGAGATTCGAAAACGCCACAGTATCCCTATTATTATCTCTTCCGCTCGTACCGATATTACTGATAAAGTTACTGCGCTGGAAAATGGGGCAGATGATTATCTCCCTAAACCTTACAATCCAAGGGAGCTTCAGGCTCGTATCATGAGCCTGCTTAGAAGGCAGCAAGGGGTTGTCCCGACACAAACAATAACCACAAAAGCTAAAGATTTAGTGTTAAATGAAACACAAATGAGCATTACTCTACATAATAAAATCTTACCTCTAACAGCTGCAGAGTATGGTATTTTGAGCTATTTGATGAAAAAAGAAGGAGGTGTTGTCTCCCGTGAAGATTTGATTTATAATATTGAAGCTATTAACGAAGAGACTTCTAATAAAAGTATTGATGTTATCATTGGACGAATTCGCCATAAATTAGGCGAAAACCCAAAAGAACCAACTTACATTCATGCCATTCGAGGGATAGGATACAAATTTCTTCAATGACAAAATCTTCTATTTTTTACAGCATAACATTTATCTTTGCAGTTAGTATTGTTAGTATTTTCTTAGCTTTACTTTTTTTATTGGAATACGATAAACAAAACTATACTGAAAAACTCAATACGAAATATTCTATTATTGCACGCGCAACACTCTTTCATATGAATAACTTCATCACCAATGAAGAACTTCAAAAACAAGTTCAAGGCTATAGAATGCGTGAAATTGATGATGAGCAAACTAAAAAATACATCATTAAAAATGCCGAAGTTATTCAAAAAATCAGTGATCGTATCGGTACGAGTGCTATTTTAAAATACGAGAATGACCACTATTTATTAGTTGAGACTAAGTATTCGATACTGCTTCTTAAAGATGAAGACTATCAAGCATACCGTTATGATTTAATTAAAATGATTTTTGCAGTTGTTTCTTTAATTATTATAGTTGCCTATATTTTGACCATTCGAAAACTGAAACCTCTACGAAAATTAAAACGTCAAATGGATAGATTTGCCAAAGGTGACTTAGATATTGATTGTAAAATTGATGGTGAAGATGAAATTTCACAAGTTTCTAATTCTTTTCATAATGCCGTTGAGCAAATTAATAAGCTCAATCAATCAAGACAGCTTTTTTTACGAAATATTATGCATGAACTTAAAACGCCTATTACAAAAGGTCGTATTAGTGCTGAAATGCTCGAAGCTGGAAAACAAAAAGAGAGACTTATTGGTACCTTTGAAAAGCTTGAACTTTTAATTAACGAGTTCGCTTCTATTGAGCAAATCACTTCAGGTGAAGGCATTAAAAATGTAAAGCCTTACCGTTTAGTCGATCTTTTAGATGAAGCAATTGATGTGGCGATGATTCCAATTTCACAAATTGAACTTGATATTGCTGATGATTTAATTTTACATGTCGACTTTAGGCTTTTTACAACGGCTATGAAAAATATTATTGATAATGGTATAAAATACTCCAATGACCAAAAGATAAAAATCATTGCAACACCATCAAAAATTGAATTTATTAGCCAAGGAAAGCCTTTAAAATATGAGCTAGCACACTACCTTGAGCCCTTTGTACAAGAAAAAATTTCTCACCATAGTTTTGGACTTGGTTTGTATATCGTCTATCATATTACCAAAGCACATCAAATTGATTTTACATATGAACACAAAGATGGGTATAATTATTTTAATTTTGAAAAAATTGAAGCATTAGAGTACAATAACAACGTACATCATACAAAATAACCTTTAGTACTAGGTTATAAAACTTACAAGGAGTATTAATGTCAGGCATTACCTTTTCTAAAATCAACCTTGCTAATCTCATTGATCATCATATTGCGCTATTGGAACGATTTGGACTTCAAGATGAATCCCCTTTTTCGCTAATATTCTTCTCTTTAGAAGATAAAACAGAGATAGATTCACTGGAAATTTTTCAGAGAATTTTACGCAAAACGGATGCTCTTTTCAATCATCTAAATCACTATGTCGTAATGCTCACTGGTACGGATTGGAATGGTGCAACAGAGTTACTTGCAGGTATTCAAGAATTTTTAGATCAAGAAGCACAAGACAATATTGTAACGTATCCCGATGATGGCAACAATTCTGAAATGCTCATTAATAAATTAAGGGAAATCGTTGAGGACAATGCAAGTATAACCTCTGAACTACTACTCATGTAATTTGCGAATAGGCTTCTTATTAGTGTTACGAAGCCTATTCATTTCTCAAAGTATCAAGAACATTAATTTGCGTTGCTTTATGTGCTGGATAATAAGACGATAACGCAACAATGATACTTGTACCAACGATAATCAAAACAAAATCTATCATTGATAAGTCTAATGGTAATTTTGCTGTACCGTAAACATCAGCAGGTAGACTAATAACGTCGAATGAACCTAGTACAAATAGAATTAGAGAACCTAAAAGTACACCAAAAAGCATACCTCCACCGCCAATCGCTAATCCAAGGTAAAAAAATGTATTTTTAATCTCTTTTTTGTAAGCTCCCAAAGAGAGAAGCAACGCAATCTCTTTACGCCTGTTCATGACCGTCATCATTAAAGAGCTAATGATGTTGAGAGAAGCAATTAAAATAATAAGCATTAAAACAATAAAAAGAGCACGTTTTTCAAGTGCCAATGCAGCAAAGAAGTTTCCATTCATCTGCCACCAACCAACAACTCCCAAATCATCTGGTAATATTTTTTTTATTTTTTCAATATCCGAAAAAGGTTCGTCAGAATAAATATGAATACCATCAAAATTTCCAACATCATACTGCAATACTTGAGCTAATGCATCAAGTGTAGTATACATATAACTTTTGTCATAAGCCATTAAGCCTGATTTAAAAGATCCTTGCACATTAAAACGTTTCATTTTAGGGATAAGGCTCATCCCCCCAGGATCATTTTTTGTAAAAATCAATGTGGCTTTTTCACCTATTGAGAATTGGTGTATTTTTTGAATCTCATGACCAACAATTAAATCGTATTTTTCAAGCGTCTTGCCTTCAATACTCTCTTTAACAATACTATTGATGCCAGCTTCTTCGTCAAAATT
This sequence comes from Sulfurospirillaceae bacterium, assembly GCA_028693565.1. Taxonomy (GTDB): domain Bacteria; phylum Campylobacterota; class Campylobacteria; order Campylobacterales; family Sulfurospirillaceae; genus Sulfurospirillum. The sequence goes on from JAQUVE010000011.1 coordinate 5,519, forward strand.
AACGCCAAACAAGATACCACCTTCAAGGCGATTTCCTTTTTTGATAATCACTTGTGTCGAGATATAAGGGCTAAATTTCAAATGAGGGAACTGTGTTTTTAATCTATTCAAATCTGTTTGGCTAACCGGTGAAAAACTGCGAGAATAGATAGAAAGGGGGTAATTCATGGTAAAGAGTTTTTTTTCAAACTCTTTGTCAAACCCATTCATAATTGCCATTGCAACCATTAAAACTGTTAAGCCAATAGCGACGCCTAAAAATGCGAGTATCGTAATAACAGTAATAAAGGGTTGCGATGCATCAAAACGTAAATATTTTTTAACGAGATAAAAACTAAGATTTTTAGTCACAAGTTACTCGTTATGCAAGTATCCCTTTTTTAGGGCCACTCTTTCCACAGCACTGTTTATACTTTTTACCACTTCCACAAGGACATTGCTCATTTCGTTGTACTTTTTTCTCTTTTTCTTCCTCTTCTGCACTTTCAAATGGACTTATATGTTGTAATTTTGCTTCCGCATTGGACTCTTCCATTTTGCGAATCATTGCTTCCATAGCACGTCGTTCTTCTTCTTCTTTATTATCACGCAATTGAACCATATGTAAAGTTTTAAAACTTTCAAATTTAATCTGTTCTACAAGTTCAATAAAAAGATTGTAACTCTCTTTTTTATATTCTGTTAATGGATCTTTTTGATTGTACCCTCGAAGTCCAATACCTGTTTTGAGAATATCCATTTGATAAAGATGAGCTCTCCATGTATTATCTAGCACTTGAAGGTAAAGTATACGCTCAATCTCTTTGCGCTGAACATCATCCACAACAGACATTTTTACATTAAATGTTGTTTCTAATTGCGAAACAATATACTCACGTAATGCATTAAAATCCATACCCTTTAAATCACTAATTTCCAGTGATTCCATCAATTCTTCTTTTAAAAGTGAACTTAATCTTTCAAGATCATAATCCCCCTCATTCATACCTTCATAAATTTCAGCTCTTAAAAGAAGTGCCGTAACAAACTCAAAGCGTATTTCTTGAATTTTTGTGTCAATCTCAAAGGTAGGATTTAAAAGATCATTTCTAAAATTATAAATTGTTTTTCGTTGTTTATTGGCCACATCATCATACTCTAAAAGATGCTTACGAGATTCAAAGTGCATCGCTTCAACTTTTTTCTGTGCATTTTCTACAGCTCGTGTAACCATTTTTGATTCGATATGCTCGCCTTCTTCAATGCCTAGACGCTCCATAATCGCTTTGATTCTATCGCTTCCAAAAATTCTGAGTAAGTTATCTTCCAAGCTTAAATAAAAACGACTTCGTCCATTATCACCTTGTCTACCTGAACGACCACGTAATTGATTGTCGATGCGTCTACTTTCATGACGTTCAGTTCCTATGATATAAAGTCCTCCAAGGGCTTTAATTTCATCACTAAGCTTAATATCAACACCACGTCCAGCCATATTGGTTGCAATCGTTACAGCCCCTTTTACACCCGCGTCTTTAATAATCTGCGCCTCTTTCTCATGGTTCTTCGCATTAAGTACAGAATGAGGAACTTTCTCTTTTTTCAAAAGCTCATGCAAAAGTTCACTTTTTTCAATGGAAGCGGTACCTACAAGCACAGGTTGACCTTTAGTATGGCAGCTTTTAATATCTTTGATAACAGCTTCAAATTTTTCTCTCTCTGTTTTATAGATAAGATCATTCATGTCTTCGCGAACCATTGGAAGATTGGTAGGAATTGAAATAACATCTAAATTATAAATTTGAGCAAATTCTGTTGCTTCTGTTTGAGCCGTACCTGTCATACCTGCAAGTTTCTTATAAAGTCTAAAATAGTTCTGGAATGTAATATCTGCCAACGTTTGTGACTCTTCTTTGATAGCTACATTTTCTTTAGCTTCTAGTGCTTGATGTAAGCCTTCGCTAAAACGCCTTCCTTCACTTAAACGACCCGTAAATTCATCAACAATGATAATCTCGCCATCTTTAACAACATAATCTACATCTACTTCAAATAAATAGTGTGCCTTAAGTGCTTGATCAAGATGGTGTGAAAAAACAGCGTTTTCTAAATTGTATAAATTATCAACCCCAAAAAGTTTTTCAGCATTGCTAATACCCGCTTCAGTAATCATAATTGAACGATTTTTTTCATCCACCGTAAAATCAACATCACGTTTAAGCTGGACTGCAACGTTATCAGCTAACTTATAGCCATCTAATGTTCGATTAGCTGGACCTGAAATAATAAGAGGCGTTCTCGCTTCATCAATTAAAATTGAATCTACTTCATCTACAATGACAAAATTGTGAATACGTTGTACTTTTTCATCCAGTGAATAACGCATATTATCACGAAGGTAATCAAAACCAAACTCATTGTTCGTTCCATACGTAATATCAGAATCATATTGTGCTTTACGGATACTATCATTCTCTAAATCATTGGTTACAACACCAACACTTAGTCCTAAAAAATGATAAATTCGAGCCATATCAGCTGCGTCACGTTTGGCTAAATAATCATTCACAGTAACGACATGGACACCGTTACCTGTCATAGCATTTAATACAACCGCTAGTGTAGCAACAAGGGTTTTACCCTCGCCTGTTTTCATCTCAGCAATATTACCACTATGTAAGACCAAACCACCTATCATTTGAACATCAAAATGCCTCATACCAGTAGTTCGTTTACTGACCTCACGAGTAATAGCAAATACATCATCTAAAATATCATCTAAAGTTTTTTTCTCTTCTTGAATCTCTTGTTTTAATGCTTCAAAAGTTGCTTTAAGTATTTCATCACTCATAGACTCATAAGTGGGTTCTAATGCATTGATTTTTTTGACACGATTAGCATATTGCTTCACTAATCTGTCATTTTGTGTTCCAAAAATTTTCTTAACAAGACTACTTAGTACCATGTAAAATATCCTCTATTTCAATCTTTTATAAACTTTAGTTACTAAAACTTATGATTTTATCATACTTTTACTATCTATTTGATAAAACTTCATATCTTATTTTTATATAGGGATTTTTATGAAAACCTTTCTGCTAATACTTTTCTTTCCTATTCTTCTTGTTGCTAAAATCGAGAATTTCAAAACTATTCAAAGTGATTTTATACAAAAAGTCACTAATGACCAACATAAGACCATTGTTTATGAGGGTCAATTTTATGCGACACAAGATAAAAAAGCTTTATGGATTTATGAAAAGCCTGTTGCAAAAAAAATCTATTTTAATGCTAACAAAGTAGTTATTCTTGAACCAGAGCTTGAACAAGCCATTATTACAACCCTTGAAAATACCCCTAATATTGCTCTGTTATTACAAGAAGCTAAAGAGGTTTCACCCAACCAGTACATTACAAAATATCGAGAAACAACCTATACAATTTACACTACCAATCTTACCATAGAACGTATCACCTACCATGATAAACTCGACAATGCCGTTGAGATTGTCTTTAATAATCAATCAACAAATCTTTTCTTAGATGATGCACTTTTTAATGTAGAAATTCCAAAAGGATACGATATCGTCAGAGAATAAATCTTTAATATGAAAAGATTGATCTTACAGCATCTCAGCAGTCGTTGGTTTACCAAAAAGATAACCTTGAAAATATAAACATCCCATTGTTTTTAAACACGCAAATTGTTCTTCTGTTTCAACACCTTCAGCGATAACATCAATGTCAAGTTTTTGCCCGATAGAAAGTATCGTTTCTATGATAGAAGCATCACTTTTATGTCCTATGAAATCACGCACAAAAGATTGGTCGATCTTTAACTCATCAAGACTTAATTGTTTAATATACTGCAAACTTGAATATCCTGTTCCAAAATCATCAATCGATAATGTTATACCCATTGCTTTAAGTTGCATGATTTTTGCTAAAGCTTTTTTTGCGTCATCAATGAGTACACTTTCAGTTAATTCCAAACGAATGAATCGAGGATTGATCTCATAGTATGACAATGACTCTTTAACAAATTGTACAAAGCTTTCATGTGCGAATTGTTTTGCACTGACATTAATAGAAATGCGCCATTGGGCTTTTTGTTGATCATTTTGCCATTTTTTAACTTGTGCCATTGCTTGTTTTAATACCCACGCCCCTAAAGGTATAATCAACCCAGATTCTTCACATAATGGGATAAAGTTTAAAGGTGCAACTACCCCTTTTTGAGGATGTTCCCATCTTACTAGGGCTTCAACGCCTATTGTATTGCAATCATTATCAACTTGTTTTTGATAATACAAAACAAATTGTTGAAAATCAATGGCATCGTGTAATTCATGTAGCAGAAATGATTTTTCTTCCATTGTTCGCTGGATATTTTCATCAAAAAAACAAATGGTATTTTTCCCTGCATCTTTGGCTGCATACATAGCACTATCCGCACGACTCATGAGCATATCTACATTTTCATTTGCACTTAAAATACTAATACCTATGCTAATAGTTAAATAAAAAGGATGATTTTCTAGGATAAAAGGTTCTCTCATAGAAACTAAAATTTGCATAGCCAATGTTTCAGCTTTCTGTGCGGCTTCTTCTGGGCTTTGACCTGCTTGAGGAATTAAAAAGGCAAATTCATCACCACCAAAACGCGCTACTAAATTGGTTTGCGAAATAAATTGCTCTAAGCGTTTTGCCATTAAAATCAGCAACTTATCGCCTGTACTATGTCCTTTAAGATCATTTATAGATTTAAAATTATCCAAATCCATAAATAATAAAGCCCCCAAAACATGGGTTTGTGAAGCAGCTGTAATGGCAATGTGAACCTGTTCACTTAGCATCGTTCGATTGGCAAGCTTTGTTAAAGGATCATAATAAGAAAGTTTGATAATATCTTCTTTTTGTCTAAAAGAGTTGATCGCAAATCCAATATCACCTGCAAGCTCCTCTATCATATCTTCCTCTTCTTGACTAAATCCATTCTCTAAAACGGTACTGACACTAAGCACGCCTAATACATTTTTAGAAAATTTATCACTTGCTAGTGCCACCACATACAGCTCTTTTATTCTACCTTGCGTGAATTTTTCTTTATATGTATCGGGCATATCAGATGTCACTTCTGTAAATTTCATCGAAGTATTATTCTCAAATACAAACTGTTCTATAACATTTACATCGTGTTCATCTTCAAACCCATAACTTTCTACGACTGATAAAACATTATTTTTGAGTAATGAAATTTTTATATGCGCAAAAGAATCATTAGCATACAAACATAAAGCTGTCTTTTTTAATAGCTCATCCAGTGTTTTCGTGGTAATGAGAATTTGATTGCTATCAGCTACGGTACGAAGAACGGAATAAAGATGCCTTTGATGCTCATAAGCCTTTTCAAGTTCAAAACTTTTTTGTTTAAGATTTGAAGTGCGCTCTTCAACAGCATCTTCAAGTGCTTTCTTTTGTTTAACGTCACGTTTTGTAAGCTCTCTAATGGCTATATACATTAAAATCAATAAACATAATGTAATCACCCAACTGAAAAATATCCCTTTCCAAAAAGTTTGGATGATATGGTTGAAGATCAATGAAACAGGAATTTTAATACTCATAATTCCCCTAACATCACCAACTTTATAATCAAAGGCATTATTATATCGCTTTGCTATATAAGGAAGAACTTCATTTTTCTTGCCATGACAGACCAAACAGTAGGCTTCAATACGCAGTGGTGAAGCAAAAAAATAAAACTCTTTTCCCTTAAAATTTATAATTTCCATTGTTTCATTTTTATCAGGATGCGCCTTAAAATAGTCAATTGCCTTTTTTTCAATTACATCAGCCCGATTATCTTCATTACGTGGATTATCAGAGACATTACGAATGCTGATATTTTGTATTGATCGTTTTAAAAATTCATCACTTATGTGCGCTGAAGCATGAGCAGGCAAGAACCCAATAGTACTATCATTAAGATCAATACCACTGGTCAAAAATTGTTGGTGATACACATAACGCATAGACATAAAATAATCTTGCATCGTTTTTGATTTGGAATAAGCCCGTTCGCTAGCTAAGATTTCAAATTTATGATAGAGATAAAAAGTCACTAAAGCATTGGAGAGTACGACAAAAAAGGCGATAATCCAAAAAAGACGTTTGGTCAAATTAAGATGCCGCACACTATCTCCTTAAATTTTACTTAAATATACTATTATTTTTAAACTTATAGTTATCTAAAAAGAAAAAACTATGCTATTTTTCGTAAAAACAAGTAACCAAGTAATCCAGAGAAGAATGAACCCAATAAGATAGCCAATTTATCAGCATAAAAAAATAACTCAGTATCATTATAAGCCAATGAATCAACAAAAAGACTCATGGTAAAACCAATACCCGTCAAGATGGCAATGCCATAGAGTTGTTTAAAAGTACTCCCCGTTGGTAATTTTGCCAATCCTAATTTAATGGCTAGAAAACTAAACCCAAAAACGCCCAATTGCTTTCCTATAAAAAGTCCTAACATAATTCCTAAGGGAACATCGGCCAACAAAGAAGAAGGTGAAAGCCCTTTTAAATCAACACCCGCATTCACAAATGCGAACAAGGGTAAAACAAAAAAAGCAACCCAATAGTGCAAATCATGTTCCATCTCTTTTAACATCGAAAATCTTTTATTATCAATTGTACGCGAATACAAAGGGATACAAAAAGCCAATAAAACACCTGCAATTGTGGCATGAACACCTGATTTTAAAACACTTACCCACAAAATCAAACCAATTAAAATATAAGCAGCTTTTTTAGTGACACCCAAAAAATTCATTATAACTAAAATTAAAAGCGATACTGAGGCAACGATGATAGAGACAAGTGATAACTCAGATGTGTAAAAAAGTGCAATAATAAGAATCGCACCCAAATCATCAATAATCGCTAATGCCATCAAAAATATTTTGAGTGAAAGTGGTACACGTTTCCCTAACAATGACAAAATTCCTAAAGCAAAAGCGATATCCGTGGCTGTTGGAATTGCCCATCCTTGTAGCGCAAATGCATCATGATGGTTAAAAAAAAGAAAAATCAATGCAGGAATTAACATACCACCAAGTGCAGCAATGGCGGGTAATATGATTTGTTCTTTTGAAGAGAGCTCTCCTTCTAAAATCTCACGTTTAACTTCAAGACCCACTAAAAAGAAAAAAATGGCCATTAAGCCATCATTTACCCATAATAGAAGAGGCTTTGCAATACCAAAATCTCCAAAACTAATTTGCACAGACATATGTAAAAAACTGCTATAAAAATCGGTTAAATGGCTATTTTGGAAAAGTAGTGCTAAAAAAGTAACGAGAATAAGCACTATACCTGAGGAGGACTCTTTTTTAATAAAATCTTGAAGTGAATCTAACATTTAAAGCCTTATTATAGATGATATGCTCTAGCATAGCATAGCGAATTAAATATTTTGTAAATATTTAATTCATTTACCAAGGCAAAAATTGCTAAACATCTTATCTAAAATCTCATCTCTTTCAAATGCTGATGTGATCGAAGAGATACTCTCAATCGCAACATTAATATGATAAGCAAAGAGTTCAAGTTGCCCCTCACTTAACAATTCAGAAGCATCTTGTGTATTGATATATGCTCTATAAACAGCATCTAATTGTCTAGAAGATGTTAACATAACCGTATCTTCATGCGATGTTGCATCTAAAATAAGCTCTATTTTATGAATGAGACTCTTTGTATTACGAAAACAGCTGAGTAATAGCGTATCTACATTTCCTAAAATACTATGGTCAAAAAGTTTTGGAAGGTCTGCTTTATTAAGAACATTAATGATATGTTTTTCTCCAGCAAATTTTTCAAGTATTGATACCATTTCTTCATCTTCACGCTCTGTAATTCTACTGTTGTCAAACATCGCAATTACAATCTCAGACTCTTCTATAGCGGCAATTGAGCGTTCAATACCTATCTTTTCTATCGAATCATTAGCTTCTCTTATTCCAGCTGTGTCCACTATTTTAACTAAATGAGATCCAATGCGTAACTCTTCTTCAATCGTATCTCGCGTTGTACCTGCAATATCACTAATAATTGCTCGGTCATAATTTAATAAAGCGTTTAATAAAGAACTTTTACCAACATTTGGCTTACCCACAATGGCTATTTTAAAGCCATTCATTAAACCACTACGACGTTTAGAGCTTTCATAAGTTTTAGCAAGCTCTTCTGAAAGATCGCAGAGCTTATTCTTAATACTGAGTAACATATCAGCAGGCAAATCTTCTTCCGCATAATCAATATTAACTTCAACAAATGCCAATATTTCAATCAATAAACTTCTCACATGTAATACAAAATCTTTTAATTCGCCTTTAAGTTGGCGGGTCAACATTTTAGCAGCATCTACACTTTTTGTTTCGATTAATGCGGCAATCGCTTCAGCTTCGCTAAGATCAATTCGGCCATTTAAAAATGCTCTCTTTGAAAACTCACCAGGATTTGCAAGTCTAACCCCCATATCTAAGAGTGTTTGCAAGAGCATATGCGCTACTACTGAACCTCCATGACATTGAAATTCAACAACATCTTCTGCTGTAAAACTATGAGGTCCTTTAAAATAAACAATGATGGCTTGATCTATAAGTTCATTTTTTGTATTGTAGAGAAATGAAAGCGTAGCAACTCTAGGCATTAAAGTTTCTTTACGCGAAAGTTGTATGGCTAATAAAAGAGCATTAGGCCCACTCACCCTTACAATGGCAATGGACCCAATACCAGAACTAGTGGCAATAGCAGCTATTGTATCTATGCGTTTTTCCTATTAAAATCATTTACAACGATAAATTTACCACCCTCTTTTCCTGATTTAATACCAACATATTTTTCAGGAAATTGCTCACGCAAAGCTTCAAGTGCAATTTTTATTAATACACCATCGAGAATTTTGGTTTGTCCGCGTCCACTATTGCGTATGCGCTCCATGACAGGAAGCAAATATTTTTGAATCATCTCTTCTTGATTTTTTAAAAACTCTGCAATTTCAAGGCGAATATTCAAACCATATTTTAAATTAATCCAATTATAAAGCAAATAAGAAAGCGCCTTATAGCGATACCCTTCTTTACCAATTAAGAGTGCAGCGTCTTCACCAGCAAACTCAATCAAAATCGTGTCATCATTATATTTTGAAACAATAGGAACATCTAAGCTAAAGCAACTGTATTTAAAGAGGTTCTTTACTTCAATACTCACTTCAGCAACAACGTCATTGATATCACGTTTTTCAAGATGAAAATTCTGATCAATCGTTGTTGCCGATGCCAATGTATGTTTCATTTCATTGACAACTGGCTTCGGAGCAATTACTTCTTTTTTTGGTTCGTTTCGTGGTTGTGAAACTTCTTTTGATTCCACAGCATCAAGACGTTTTTCAACGCCTTCAGGTGTTTTTATACTGTCTTTATTTTTATTGCGATTACGTCTATTTTTGTTGCGACGACTTTTTTCGCTTCGCTTCTCATCACTTAAAGGCTCAACTTCACTTAGTACTTCTTGCTTGTGAGGCTGGTTAAACTCTTTCTTAGCTTTATGCTCTTTTTGTTGCTCTCTTTGGCTGCCTTTACGTTGCACTTCAATAATAGCACTTTTTTTGAACATCCCTAAAAAGCCATTAGAGCCATTTTGGAGAATATTAATCTCTAGGTCTACAACCGAACACGACAATTCACTCGCTGCTTTTGAATAAGCTTCTTGTAATGTAGCTGCTTCGACTTTGATCATTTTTCAACCTTTTCTTCTTCGCGTTTTTTAGCAAAGAGTTTATTAACATATGTTTGCTGAACGATTGATGCGAGATTGTTGGTAAACCAATAAAGTGTAAGACCAGCAGGAAATGTTACAAAGAAAAATGTAAAAATTAATGGTAAAAATTTCATAATCTTTTCTTGCATTGGATCTGTAAAACTCGTAGGCGTTATACGTTGATGTAAAAACATCGTAATTCCCATCGCAACAGGCAGGATGAAATACGGATCCATAACTGCTAAATCATGTACCCAAAAAATCCATGCCGCACCTTTGAGCTCAATCGCATTTTGTAGTACTCGATAGATAGCAAAAAACACAGGAATTTGTAAAAGAATAGGTAGACATCCACCCATTGGATTTGCACCGTGTTTTTTATAAAGTTCCATCATATGCATATTAAGTTTTTGCTTATCATCAGCATATTTTTTCTGCAACTCTTTAATTTTAGGAGAAAGCTCTTTGAGCTTATTCATTGAGACCATACCCTTATAGGTTAAAGGATACAAGACCAAACGAATTAAAATAGTCATCGCTACAATCGCCCATCCCCAATTGCCAAATAAGTCATGCAAATATGAGAGTAGCAAGAAAAGTGGCTTTGCGATAAATGTAAAAAAACCATATTCCACGACATCTGTTAACTCTGGGTTAATCGCTTTAAGTACTTTGTGATCTTTTGGCCCGATATATCCACTCAATGTTAAATCTTCATTTCCTTTAACAAAAAGTAATGGATTTTTGTCTTTTCCAACAGAAACTACTGTATCTAATCCCTTTTCAAAAGAATAGAAAAATGTTGTATAGTATTTATCGGAAGCAGCAACGATGCGTGCAACACTAAAATGCTCATCACCTTTTGCATCACCATCACTAATTGTTTTAATCGTATCATCACCTTTTTTAACAAAAGCGCCATGAAATGTGTAGCTGTCAACAGCAACATTAGTATGATACCCTGGACTAATAAAATAATCTTTAGAGGTACTAAGTTTTACGTGCAAATCATACTTGCCAGATGGAAAAAACGTTAATGTTTTTGTTACAATCACGCCATTAAGAGTTTGAGTTAATACAAGAGTACTGCCACCTTCTATAACATCGATAACACTCTTGTCTGCAGTGTATGACATCACAAAAGCATCTTCATTCACTGCTTTTTCACTAAAACGAATTTCTAAAGGTAAAAGATTTTGGGAAATATCAACCAATTGAAGTTGCTCACCTTTATCATCTCTATATTTCTCCTCTAAAAGGATAAATTTCGCAATACGCCCAAGCTTATCAATCTTCATTTCATAAGAAGGTGCCTTGATAGTTGCAATAATTTCATTTTCTTTAGCTTGAGTAATAGGTGCCGCTGCTGCTACATCTGTAGAAGAAGTCATGGATGAACTGACTGGAGCTTGTGAACTTTGAGTATTTGAACTTGCATCTTTTTTATCATTGGCAACTTGTGTTGTTTGTGCCTCAAGAGTATTTTTTGGAATAAAATAGTGATCGTACACTGCAAAAAATAAAAATGCTAAAACGGTTGCAAGGATTATTCTCATCTGACTACTTAATTTATCTATCACGTGATTCCTTTTATGACTACAATTAAAAAGCTTTTACTACGTAAAAACTTTGTTTATCTTTTGGAACAAACCAAAAAAAAATAGGTATACACTGAAGTTTATGTGGCATAAGAGTAGAGGTTAATGCAAATTTTTTGTCAACAACGGGATAATCTATCCCACCAACAAACAATTGATTACATTTTAAGATGCGTATAAAGCTATACCAGAGAGCTTTTAAAATACTATTGTGCAGAAGTTGCTCTTTTGCATACTGCGAACACGTAGGATAATACCTACAACTTCCATAGCCAATCAGTGTAAAAAACTTCTGATAAAGCCTTATGATAAAAAGTGCTAAATATTTCATTCTTTAGTACAATTTAATTTTTTCATCGACCAAACGATTCCTCTTTTCAAGGACTCATATGAAAGATAGTTCATCTTCTCTTTTGCTACAAAAACATACACGCCATCGTGCAAATTCGGTTGTATTTCAAGAAATATGGCACGAAGTCTACGCTTCGCTAAATTTCGCTTGATGGCATTGCCGACTTTTTTACTTGCCGTAAATCCCACACTTTTTTTTGTATCATTATGGTAAAAAACCAAAGCACCTTCACAGTGCCACTTTTGAGCATTGTTATAAATATATGAATACTCTCTCGTTTCCTTGAGAGTTTCATAATCTTTTAAACGGCCAATCTTCTTCTTCCTTTAGCACGACGTGCTGCGATAACTTTACGACCACCTTTAGTCTTCATTCTTACTCTGAAGCCATGAGTACGTTTTTTAGGTGTATTGTGTGGCTGAAACGTTCTTTTCATTAAAAGTCCTTCTTATAAAAAATAATTTAAGGTACGGATTTTACCTTATCTTTACTTAAAATAGCATAAGCTTAAATTAAGCGCACTGCCTTATCTCAGCTCTAAAACCAGCTTTTTAAGAAGCTCTTTATCTATTTTTGCTTCACTTGGACTAGTTATAGGTAATTTTTCCCGATAAACAATTAAATGGGGAATCATGTGATTGGGCAGATGTTTTTTGAGCTCAAAAACAATCTCATTTTTTGGGAGCTCTCGTTTAGCACTGTAAACCATCACAATTTCTTCTTCAATTTTTTCATTTTCAATTGAAAAAACAGCACACTGGTCTATGTCAGCAATACGATCATGCACGACACTTTCAATCTCATATGGACTGATTCTAAAACCACTTGACTTGATCATATCATCTTTTCGTGAAACAAAATAGATATAATCTTCTTCATCTTTATAAACAAAATCTCCACTGCTAACTACAATTTCATCGGTTAGATCACCTTCAAGATTGACAATTTTATCCAGTATTTTAATACTCTGAAAACGTTTTTGTGTATCTTCTCTAGATTTCCAATATCCTTTATAAATATAGCCTCCACGATGAATCAATTCTCCAATTTCACGAGGTTTGCACTCTTTTCCATCTTCGTTGACAATATAGATTTCAACACCTGGAATTGGCTTTCCAATAGAATTAGGACGAATTTTGAGCTGACTTGGGTCTAAATAAGTCGAACGAAAAGCTTCGGTTAGTCCATGCATTGAAAAGAAGGTAGCATTGGGATAACGTTCTTCAATATCCATAATCATCTTCGGTGTAATTTTTCCTCCTGAAGAGGTAACGATACGTACATTGGCTAAAAGCTTAGGATGCGGAATGCGCTTAGTATCACCTTCAAACATCTGTGTAATATGCGGTGGCATCACTGGTAAAATGGTTACTTTATCATTGATTAAATGATTGAAAAAATCAGCAGGCAATACCATACTATGAATCGCCAAGGTAGCATTTTTATAAATAGAGCAAAAAATTTGATTTAAACCATAATCAAGGATAAAAGGCAAAGTACCTGAAATGACATCATCTTCTTTAAGATGAAGATAATGCGAGACAACTCTTGCACTATCGATTAAATTGCGGTGTGTAATGACAATACCTCTTGGAAAACCCGTTAAACCAAAACTATAAGTAATCGCAGCATTTTGGAAATCGCCAATATTACAGGTAAAGCTATCACTGCAACATTTATAAATCTCTTCAAACGATACGATATCACGCTCAATCGCTTCATAGGTAATAATTCTACCTGTGTAGTGTATCTCATCAATATTTTTGATTTTTGCTTTATCGGTGATTATACATTGAATACCACAGTCATCAATAATATGTTCTACCTGTTCAGGTTTTAAAAATCGTGAGATGGGTACAAAAATATAATCTGTTGACAGAATAGCCAAAATAGCAATCACTTGTTGAGCGTTTTTATATGAGTAAATCCCTATACGAGTACCTTTTGGTAAGTTTAGCTCGCTTAAATAGCGTGCAACTTGATTCACTTTTTGAAATAACGTGGCGTAACTTAACTGTTTTGGCCCATCAATAATAGCGATTTTATCGGGGCATATCTCATTGCTTTTTTCCAATAACGTGCGTATACAATTAATAGACATCTTAGCTCCTTGCCTCATTATTGCGCATTCCTAACGTCCAAATGGCATATTCATAATCCATAACAATGGTAGGAATGGCATGTAAGTTCATGACTTTTTTATAAAAGAAAACAATAATTGTTTCAACTTCTTCATAGGAAAGTACTTTTGTAATACCCCCTGTTAACACAACGGTTTTAAGTAGTTCTAAATGCAACGTTACATACATAGGATTAAGTCTTGACACTTTGTATAAAACCAAAAAGATAGAAAGCTGCATCAAAATACGTAAAGCCTTTTCGCTCTCTTCTTCTAAGATATTTTCTGTCACATTGAGGTATGAGAGCAATTCATAAACAAACTCATTATTTTTAGCCGCGAAAACTAATGTCTCACGTGATTTATATACCCCTAGCTTTTTAAACACTAATCTATCGTATTCACTTTCAGTTAAGATATTGTCACGAACCAAATCACGACTATAATGTATATCTGTTGTTGCACCTCCAATATCAACGACAATAAAAGGATTGACAACTTCAAAATTAGCATCAATAAGTGGCAAAGATCGATTGACAATATACGGTGTTGAGTAAATTTGATTGGAGGTAAGTTCATAAAGATGTTTAATATCTTCTTTACCCACAATATCTGCTTGGTATAAATTCGTAAGAAACTCTTTGAGTTCTGTTTCATTAACATGCAATTTACCAGTAATAATATTACCAAGAATTTTAATAGCAGGAATATTATCCACAAGAAACTTAGCATCTTGATGCGTACCAACATAGACGATATTGCTATACTGCACTTTTTGAAGATAGTTCAACAACTTTTCATCAAACACATTGCTTATGCTATCAATCCCCCCTACAACGATAACGACATCAACAAGCTCCAGTGGCGCTTTAGTTTCTTCAATTTTACTGTATAAAATCGTATCAATGATATTAATACCCGAATTGAAAGCGATATTTTTAGCAAATTTCAAACTAAAAGAGTTAGTCAAACCAATAATCAGTGTACTAAGCCCTCCATTGGCTGAAGAGCAGATAAAGACATCTTCTTTGTGATATTGTGAAAAAATATTACCGCATTTTGTAACCAAGTCATCATAAATATCTTTTTTAAAATCACGAAAATACTGACTAATACCGCTTTGCTGACAAACTTTAAAATAGGTACTTCCTACATCAATTAAAAGTTTACTCATAGCATCGCCCCTATATCGTGAATAATTTTATTGATAATCTCCGTTTGGCTTGGAGGTAAATTGACTTTTGATTTTTCATAAGCAAAGCAACGCTCAGGTAAAGGCAATTTTCCTTTATCAATGATACGAATATTTCCCTCATCATCACGAATGGTAATAACAGCGTTATGATTAATAATGTGGGGAGAAAATGGCACATCAATAATACCACTTTTAATAGCGTTAAATACTTTTCGCCATAGAGTATCCGCGTGGTCATTCATAACGGCATCCATAATAGCTCTAACTTCAAGCTCAAGATTTTCCTCTTCGGCTTCATCATGAATAATAGGCAAACCTTTAAGGGTTCGTAGAGTGTATTTTGTATTGGCAACTGATTGGGCATTGCACTGCATAGTAGGAATTCCAAACGCCTCATCACGAGTCTTAATAATGATTTTATCGGCTCTTACCATCGCGGCAATCACCGTATTGGTATTGATGAGTGAATCTGAGAGATTTTTATCTCTTGGAAATGCACCCATCCATTGATGGTATACAAGGTTTATAATAGCATCAGCCCCACCAAACTGATCGGCATATTCACGTGCTAATTTTTTTAAGACATTGGATGTAACAATGTCTTGCATCATGGAGCCATTTTGAGAAAAACTGACTGAAAACGACTTAACTCCCTCTTCGATAGACAAAAGCATTTCGAGAAGCTGAATGACAATGACAATACATGGAGGAACTAATGTTGCCGTTAGTGGGCCAAAAGATTCACGATTGATTGGCTCATTCAGTGTTGAGTATTTAGCACATACTTTTTCAACATATTTCCAGTATAAGAAAGCTTTATCTAATGGAAAATTTTTAGAATACGGTAACATATAGGTGATAGGCCCACCCTCTATTTCAAATATACCCGAAGCGAGTGCTGTTTCAATTAACAATCTTGCATCAGGTGTACCATGACGTAGACTCACAGGTTTATTAAAGTGTGTCACCATTTTACGAGTTGTGCGATATCCGTGATTCACAAGAGGATAACCATTTAGCATATCCATTTCGTTTTCTTCAGAAAGTGTGAGCATTTTCTTTGCCATAGCATAGTCATTGAGTCTTGTGTTGCTATCAATTGTTAAAGGCAAAACATCAATGTCAGCGGTCATAAACTCTTCATATAACGCAAACATTTTTTTGTATGTTGGAAAACCGCCACGAGGTTGGACTAAAAGCCTATCGCGTTTTTTAAAATGATGCGAGATAAAAAGCTCTTTGGGAGCTTGAGTGATAAATGCCTCGATCTCTTCAAAATCAAAACTATCTACATATTCATTGCGCGTAATAATATCGCGTTCTTTTTGAAGTAAACTCATGCACGCTCTTTCATATAAGCTTCTAAAGTATCTAAGCCCGTATTTAAATCAACTTGATGAAAAACTAGATCAAATCCATAAGATTGATATTTAGGGACAATGTCACTTTGTTTAGCTTCACCAACGGCTAGATTCCCACCTATAACAAATACGACATCTCTTAAAGAGTATTCGGAGCGTAAAAATTGTAAATCTCGGCACCACCCCTCCGCTTCACCATTCAACGAAGAAATAAGTAAAATATCGGCATCTGTTTCAACAACAGCATCAATAAACTCCTCTAACGAGGTATTTACCCCTAAATTAAACACTTCAAAACCTCTAGCTTGTAAGGAGATATCAATGAGCCTATTAGCAACCACATGGATATCGTTTCCTACAACACCTGTTACGACTTTTTTCATCTGTGTACCTACAAAATTGGTGTAATTTTGCATTTTATCTTAATCATATTGAAGGTATAATTAACAAAAATTTCGGAGACATAGTGAATAAACAAAAAATTCTTTTTATAGCGCTCTTTTTAATCACTTGTACAAGTGCTACTTATGCTTGTGGGGGCAGTTGCGTCGAATGTCATTCTAAGCTTGCTCCTCTTATCAAAGATAAAGACCATGATATTCTTAACACTTGCACCACATGTCACACTAAACACTCTGAAAATGGACAGTGTGGGCAAGACTGCTTCGAATGTCACACAAAAGAAAAATTATATTCTAATGTAACTATTAAAGAGCATCAAGCTCTCAAGGCTTGCGCAGTATGTCATGCAGAAAAAACTAATTTTATATCCCCAAAACAATCCATTTCCCCTAGTCAAAACACTTTAATTCAAATGATAAAATAACAGGAGTAACAATGAAATTTTACACAGCTGACCTTTGCGACAAATACCCAAATGATGTGCAGGTACTCAACCCCATCTTAAACTCTTTTGGCGGTGCTAAAAAAATCATGGGGCAAATTGTCACAATTAAGATACCTGGTAATAATAAAAGTTTAGCATCGTTGCTTAAAACAGAAGGTGAAGATAAAATTGTTGTTGTTGATGTTGAAGGAGCCTACACCGCTGTTGTGGGTGACAACTTGATGAAATTTGCTTATGATCATCACTGGGCAGGCATCATTGTCAATGGCTATGTGAGAGATACCAAAAATACTAAAGAGATTGATGTAGGGCTTTTTGCTCTTGGCACATGTCCTAAAAAAACGATGGAGCCAGCAGAAGGAATTTTACATATACCGCTTATTTTTGGTGGTGTCACCTTTACTGAAGGCGCATATCTTTATGCGGACCACGATGGTATTATCCTCTCAAAAGAGCCTTTAGAGATGTAAATCACACGCTTGCATAATTTTAATCCATTCATAATCAAAATGCTTTTGAATAAAAGCTTTTGTATGGGGTACTATGCACAATGAGCAATCTAAATGTGCTATATTCTCATTAATAAAATACGATGCTTGTGAAGAGGAAATAGCACATTGACTTTTAATGAGAATACCATTTTCCGCTTTTATACCTTCATCGTTAAAGCGGAAATATGGACAAGCACATAAATAACAATTAAGATAATCTCGTTCATGGCATTTTATTTTTTTTTGATATAAAAGACAAAATTCTGGTTCTTTCTGTAACATATTTTCAAATTTAAAATAGTCAATGATTTGTATTTTGTTATAGTTTTGTGTTAGTAATTTATCAATGATTTGATGATGTTTTAATGCGTGTTGATGAAACCATATAAAATAACTCATAAATTTGATTTTCCTGTCAAAAAATTCATTTTTTTATTGTAAAATTCGCTTAAAGGAATTGCATGAAAAAAATCTTAACCATTTTAGCACTTATTGCAACATTATTTGCAGCCGATAATAGCGATTTTAATGAAATTGATCAAGAAGATATCCCCAAAGTTCTTTCAATTATCAAAGATGGTACAAAAGATAACCTTCCTATTATGCTTGATGATTATACTACCTTATTTGATATTGTAACCCTTCAAAATGTTATTGAATACCGCAACCGAATTGATTCAAACAATGAACATTTGAAAAAACTGCTGAAAGAAAACAAACCAGCACTCATACAAACAACATTTGAAAATAATCGAAATTACCTTTGTAGTGATAGCGAAATTCGCTATTTACTTAAAAAAGGAGCTATTTTTACTTATATTTTCTTTGATTTGAACAATAAAGAGTTATTCAAATTTTCAGTTCATGCAAGTGATTGTCCATGAACCCCTCGCACTGTTTCATATGTGCAGGGGTTCACAACAATTTAGCGTTTAGTGATAACAATACTACTGTGTAGAGCATCAATCACAATTGAATCTCCTTCAAAAAGCTTCTCTTCTAAAATCATCTCAGCTAATTTATCTTCCACCAACTCATATAACGCTCTTTTGAGTGGACGAGCCCCATATACTGGGTCAAAACCTGCTTCCGCAATCAACGCTTTGGCTTCAGTTGTCAGCTCTGCTTTAATCTCTTTAGCAGCCAACTTAACTTCAATATCTTTAAACATAATGCTGACAATCTCACGTAGACCATCTTCTGTAAGAGGATTAAAGATAACAATGTCATCCAAACGATTTAAAAATTCAGGTTTAAAATGCACTCTAAGCTCCTTCATAACTTCTTCAGTGCGCTTTTCACCCTCAAATTCCATAATCTTACCACTCGCAATATTGGATGTTAAAATGATTATCGTATTTTTAAAATCTACTGTTACTCCTTTATTATCCGTCAAACGCCCATCATCAAGCACTTGTAATAAAATATTGAACACATCAGGATGTGCCTTTTCAATCTCATCAAATAAGATGACACTGTAAGGTTTTCTTCGCACCGCTTCAGTCAGCTGTCCACCCTCATCGTACCCGACATATCCAGGAGGTGCACCAACTAATCGACTAACAGAGTGTTTTTCCATATATTCACTCATATCAAACCGAATGAGCGCTTTAGTCGTATCGAATAAAAAATTAGCTAACGCTTTAGCACTTTGTGTTTTACACACACCAGTTGGTCCTAAAAAAAGAAAACTTCCGATGGGTTTGTTACTCTCGCTAAGCCCAGCTTTATTGCGTTTGATAGCTCGTCCAATTGCCTTAATAGCAGCATCTTGCCCCACAACTTCTTTTTTAAGATAATCTTCTACTGCTAACACTTTGGCTTTTTCACCTTGAAGCATTTTGTTAACAGGAATACCTGTCCATTTACTGACAATCGTTGCTATCATCTCTTCATCCACACTGTTTTTCAATAGCGTTCCAGAAGCCACCATTTTTTCCCACTTTTGTTTAAGCTCTTCCTCTTTTTTAGAAAGCTCAGGCAATTTACCGTATTCAATCTCAGCCGCTTTATTGAAATCACTGTTTTTCTTAGCGTTTTCAGCTTCGCGCCTTAATGCTTCAGCTTCAGTTTTAATCGCAGCAATATCATTAAAAACACTTTTTTCAGTTTCAAATTGAATTTCTAAAGCATTGCGTTTTTCTTTGGCATCACCCAACTCTTTTTCAATGGCTTTAATGCGTTCTGCATTGGCTTTACTTTTTTCCATCAATAAAGCCTCTTTTTCAACCATTAACGTACTCATCAAACGCTTAATACGACTAAGCTCCATTGGCTCACTTTCAATTTGCATTTTAAGTTCAGCGGCAGCCTCATCAATAAGATCAATCGCTTTGTCTGGTAAAAAACGATCACTAATATAACGACTACTTAATTTCGCTGCTGCAATCAGCGCTGAGTCCATGATCGTGACATGATGGTGCGCTTCAAGACTCTCTTTGATGCCCCGTAATATCTGTAATGCTTCATTGATACTTGGTTCATTGACTGTAACAGGTTGAAACCGTCTTTGCAATGCCGCATCTTTTTCAAAATATTT
The DNA here is from genome assembly GCA_028693565.1 of Sulfurospirillaceae bacterium. Lineage (GTDB taxonomy): Bacteria > Campylobacterota > Campylobacteria > Campylobacterales > Sulfurospirillaceae > Sulfurospirillum. The sequence continues at coordinate 25,831 of JAQUVE010000011.1, forward strand.
GCGGTATTCTTTAAGTGTTGTAGCCCCAATGGTATGTAACTCTCCTCTAGCAAGAGCTGGTTTGAGGATATTGGCCGCATCCGTACTTCCTTCACTTGCCCCAGCACCTACAATCGTGTGAATTTCATCAATAAACAAAATAATATTGCCACTTTTTTTGACTTCATCAATAACAGACTTCAATCTATCTTCAAACTCACCACGATACTTAGCCCCAGCGATAAGCGCACTCATATCGAGTGCTATAACACTTTTATTTTGGAGGCTAATAGGCACATCATTGTAAGCAATTTTTAATGCTAACCCTTCAGCAATGGCTGTTTTTCCTGTCCCTGGCTCGCCAATCAAAATAGGATTGTTTTTTGACTTACGAATCAATATTTGCATCATGCGGTGAATCTCTTCATCACGCCCAATGACAGGATCAAGCTTGCCTTCATTGGCTAATTTGGTTAAATTAATACCATATTTTTCAAGCGCTTCAAGATTTTCATCACTGCTTTGCTTATCAATTTTTTTACCACCACGAAGAGATTCAAGGTTTTTCTTAAATTGAAGCAAATCAAGATACTTTCCTAATATTTTTTTCAACGGGTCACTATCGATATTGGCGAGTAACCATGTATCCACTGAAAGATAGCTATCGCCTTTTTGCTTCATCAACCCTTCTGCTTTTTCCAGTGATTCTACCAGTGAACGAGCAACTTTAATGTTTTCTTTTGTCACATGCGAAGCGGTTGGTAACTTTTGAATTTCACTTTTCACTTCTAATTCAATGGCGCTCTTGTCAATATTCATTTTATTAAAAACTTGATTTAAGATAGAACCCGAATGTGTTATAAGTCCCCATGTTACATGCAAGAGGGTTGCTTCAGAATTTTTTGAATGCAAGGCTAAACTAATGGCACTTTCTATAGCTTCGCGCATTTGATTGGTTAGTTGTTCAAAGATTGAGTTCATGAATACTCCTTTTTTTGTGATAATTATATAACTTTAGTCCATATCTGTCAAGTTTATTTAGTCTATTGGCACTATAATAGTTTATACTACAATATCATAAAAGTCTTTTTAATTCTAAAAAAACATATCTACACACTAAACATTTAGTCAAATTTTAGGGAAACTTGACTATAATCACCCCCTAGATTAATGGTGATTACATCAATATCTGAACTATCATTTGCTGGGAGTAGAAACACCTATTATGAAACATTTAAAATTTGCCACAATTGGCTTTTTAGCAACCCTTGTTGGAGTCACTACGCTTCTTAGCTCTACCCTTTTTGCAGAAAATGGTGACAACGATAAAAGCAGGCTTGCTTCTCTAGCAAAGTTTACACGTGTTGTTGCTACCATTGAAAAATACTACGTTGATGACATTACTATTGATGCCATAGTTAAAAAGGCGGTTGAAGGTCTTTTAACGAATCTTGACGCACACTCTTCTTATCTTGATGCAAAACATTTCAAAGACTTAAAAATTCAAACTGATGGCGAATTTGGAGGACTTGGCATTACGGTTGGACAACGTGATGGTGCGTTAACTGTTATTGCCCCAATGGAAGGCACTCCTGCTGAAAAAGCTGGTATCAAAGCTAGTGATATTATCCTTAAAATTAATCAACAATCTACTTTGAATATGACCATTGACGAAGCAGTTAATATTATGAGAGGAAAACCAGGAACTAAAATTGACCTCACAGTCGTTCGAGAAGGTGAAAACAAACCTTTGACCATTACTATTATCCGAGATATTATTAAAATAGAATCTGTTTATTCTCGTATGATTGAAAACGAAAATATTCTCTATGTTCGTGTTGTGAGTTTTGATAAAAATATTGTTGCAGACGTACAAGAGGCCATTAGTAAACATAAAAACCTTAAAGGCATTGTCTTAGACCTTAGAAACAACCCTGGTGGGCTACTGAATCAAGCCGTTGGACTTGTTGATCTTTTTGTGGATGAAGGTGTTATCGTTTCTCAAAAAGGACGCTTAAGCTCTGAAAATGCTGAATACACCGCTACAAAAGCTGGAACGATTAGCAAAACACCTTTGGTTGTTTTAGTTAATGCCGGAAGTGCCAGTGCCAGTGAAATTGTTAGTGGCTCACTTCAAGATCACAAACGCGCTGTAATCGTGGGTGAAAAAACTTTTGGTAAAGGAAGTGTTCAAGCAGTTTTACCTGTGGTTGATGATGAAGCACTTCGTTTAACGATTGCACGTTATTATTTGCCAAGTGGCAGAACCATTCAAGCCGTAGGCGTTACCCCTGATATTGTAGTTTATCCAGGAGAAGTCCCTCATAAAGATAATGAACAAGCATTAAAAGAGAAAGACCTTAAAAAACATCTTGAAGGTGAATTACAAAAAGTAGAAGATACGAAAGAGAAACCAAAGAGTAAAAATGGCAAGGAAAAAGAGACAATAAAAACTGCGAACAAAGAGATAGTGAGTAGTGAAAATGTCCTAAAAGATTTACAACTAAAAAGTGCTATTGACATTGTTAAAGTGCTTTCAATTAAAAAATAATCGAGGAGAATAGTGTGAATAAAGGTGCACAATTATACGAAGGAAAAGGGAAAAAGCTTTTCTTAACAGAAGATGAAAATCTTTTAATATCAGAATTTAAAGATGATTTGACAGCATTTAATGCAGAAAAAAGAGGAAATGAAGCAGGTAAAGGTGCTCTTAATTGTAAAATCAGCACACAACTTTTTCATCTTGTTGAAAAACATGGCATTAAAACACACCTTGTCAAAACATTAGATGACACGCATCAATTAGTCAAAAAAGTAAGCATTATTCCTATTGAAGTGGTTGTACGAAATATTGCAACAGGCTCTTTATCAAAACGCTTAGGCATTAAAGATGGCACCATTCTTCCTTTCACGTTAGTAGAGTTTTATTATAAAGATGACGCATTGGGTGATCCTATTTTAAATGATGAGCATTGTTTAATGCTTAACCTTGTCAAAAGTGAGTCTGACCTTGAAGAGTTAAAACGCCTTGGCCGTGAAATCAATGCTATCATGAAAAGCTTTTTTGCTGAACGCAAATTAAAATTGGTTGATTTTAAAGTTGAATTTGGTGTTGATAAAGAGGGAAATATCTTACTTGCTGATGAGATTAGTCCTGATAGTTGTCGTTTTTGGGATATGGATACTAATGAAAAATTAGACAAAGATAGATTTAGACAAGGTTTAGGTGATGTTAAAGTCGCTTATGAAGAAGTTTTAAAACGTATTTTAAATCACTAGTAAGGGAAAAGTAGCTATGAAAGTTATCGTAAATATTCAATTAAAAGATGGTGTTTTAGATCCTCAAGGAAAAGCCGTTCATCACGCGTTGACATCACTTAAATTTAATGAAGTCAATAATGTCAGAATTGGTAAACAAATTATTTTAGATATTGATGCACCAGATATAAATACGGCACAAGCAAGAGTTGAGATAATGTGCGATGAACTTTTGGCTAATACCGTCATTGAAAATTATACGATAGAGTTTCCTTCATGCTAGTCGCAGTCATCGTATTTCCAGGAACGAACTGTGAAATTGATACTAAATATGCTTTTGAAAAACTAGGACAAAATGTTGCACTCGTTTTTCATAAAGAAGAACAGCTACCACAAGGGACTGATTTAGTTGTTCTGCCTGGTGGCTTTAGTTATGGTGATTACTTACGAAGTGCGGCTATTGCTAAGTTTTCACCTATTATGAAAGCTGTTATTGAGTTTGCAAATAGAGGTGGAAAAGTTCTAGGTATCTGTAATGGCTTTCAAATGCTTGTTGAAGCACGTTTATTACCAGGCGCTATGAAACGCAATGAAAATGTCCATTTTATCTCAAAATTTCATCCTCTTAAAGTCATCAATAACAACAATACTTTCTTAAAAAAATGTACCCTTAACTCTCTAGTGAATATACCCATTGCCCATGGAGAAGGTAGCTACTATATTGATGAGGCAGGATTAAAAGAACTTTATGCTAATGAGCAAGTGCTCTTAACGTATTGTGATGAGCTTGGGCAAGTCAAAAATCCAAATGGTTCAGTTGATTCTATTGCTGGTATTTGTAATAAAGCTAAAAATGTCTTTGGCTTGATGCCGCATCCAGAACGTGCTGTTGAACGTATTCTAGGCTCTGATGACGGTGTAAAAATGTTAGAGGGATTTATAAATTAACCGCATGACAAAAATTATTCATTTTTTGATTGCACTGTTTGTCTTTTCTTCTTCGCTTTTTGCTGAAGGTTATAGTATAGAAGAGCAGGTTTATCCTACACAAACACAAACGCAAAGCAAATCACTCTTTGTCTCTATGGAAAGCATTCCATCAAAGGTTTATGTAGGACAAGTTTTTCCTGTTAAACTGAAAGCAATTATTGCCACTCAAAATTTTGATGATGTCACTATGGAGATGCAAAACAGTACCAATGTTGAGATCATCAACCCCAATAGTACATGGGAAACGACAGGTGATAGAACTTATTTTAATACTTATTATCTCAAAGTGACTTCAACAACAGCAACATTACCATCGCTGAGCATTAGTCTTCTTTCCAACAAAAGCTCTACGGAGAGTCAAACTATCACATTACCAAAGCTTACGATTGTTCAACTCAAAAAAGATGCTTTGTTTTGTAATGTCATTGCCGATAATCTAACCGTTAATAAATACAAAACAACAACCTTCGATGATAAAAACAATATAACTGTTTTAGAAATAGAAGCATCTAACTCTAATCTTAAAGACTTTGCTTTAGCAGGTATAGCCAAAAGTGGTATAGACTCTTTTTCTGAAAATGGTACAACTCAAAAAATCTATTACTATGCCATTCTTCCAAATTATCAAAAAACATTTGAATTTACCTATTTTGATCTTCCAACCAATAAATTTTCCAAAATATCTTTACCTGTTATAGCTGAAAATGATGAAGTAAGCACCCAGTTAGGGCTCAATCCAAAAGAGAGTATCTTTGAATTTTACAAAAGCATTGCCTATGCAGTAGGTGCTTTTATCTTTTTTGTGATTTTTATACGCAGAAGAAGATTTTTTTATCTTTTCTTAGCATTGATTTTTTTTACGCTTTTTTTCTTAGATAAAAATCCTATGAACAATGTATTTTTAAAAGATAATAGCAGTGTTATGATTCTACCAACAGAACACTCAACCATCTTTTTTACCAATACAAAAAGCATCCCTGTAGAAAAATTAGGGCAAAGAGACAATTACATCAAAATATTACTTCCTGATGGAAAAATTGGATGGACACTTGATGAAAATATTATCAAAAATTAGAGGTGTTTACACTATCGTAGAATTTGTGATAACAGTTCTTATTGTTATCGTGTTGATGTATATTTTTAAAAATTCAACGTATCGTATTCGTCAAACATGGGCAAAAATGCAAATGTTCTTAATGCGTTTCTCCATTACACAAATAGGACATACAGATGAAAAAGCAACTCTTTTAGTGCTTAATCATCAGAGCCTTATTGATATCGTTGCCTTTGAAGCTATTTACCCTAAAGATTTATGTTGGATTGCAAAAAAAGAGATACAAGATATTCCTCTTTTTGGTCATATTATCCCTGCACCTCGCATGATAGCAATTGATCGTAAAGATAAACGTTCAGTGATAAAAATGCTCAAACTGAGCAAAGAGCGCATCGAAGAAGGAAGAGTTATCGCGATGTTTCCAGAAGGAACAAGGGGTGATGGAAAGTCTCTTCTTCAATTTCAAAGTGGCGCAAAAATTTTAGCAGAAAAACTTGATATGATTGTACAACCTGCTATCATTTTAGGCGCAAGACATGTATTCGACTCAAAAAATATTGTTGCACATAGTGGTGATGTGCGTATTGTCTATCTTGACCCTATCAATCCTAAAGAGGATGAACATTGGTATGAAAAGATGCACGACGCAATGAAAGAAAGGCTAAAAATTGAGCTGGCAAACACTTCTAGCCATCGGTAGTGGCGGATTTATTGGCTCTATATTAAGAGCTTATTTAAATGGTCTTATTAATCGCCATCTTCCTCACGCCCTTCCTTTTGGAACCTTAGGTGTCAATATCTTAGGTAGCTTTATTATTGGTGTTTTCTTTGCAATCTTTATGCATACAACACTTTTTTCAACCCCCATGAAATCATTTCTTACAACAGGATTTCTCGGTGGGCTGACAACCTATTCTACCTTTGCTTTAGAGACTTTTTGGCTCTTTAATGAAGGAAGTTTTGTCTTAGCACTTTCCAATACACTTCTAAATGTGATTGGAACTATTCTTGCCGCAGGCAGTGGTTTTAAAATTATCAATTTTTTGGTAAAATAACGCCGAAATTTTTTGGATTGTCCAAAGAGTTCCCTCGTTTTACTGCTTACATGTAAGAACTCTTTTGTCAATTCAAAATAAAACTAAAAGGATATAGTATGTCAAAACATCAATTTCAAACCGAAGTTACACAACTTTTGGATCTCATGATTCACTCGCTCTACTCTAACAAAGAGATTTTTTTACGAGAGTTGGTCTCAAACTCTTCAGATGCCTTAGATAAGCTTAATTACCTCACGTTAACTGACGAGAAGTACAAATCAATCTCTTATGTACCACGTATTGATATCGCTTTTGATAAAGAAGCTAAAACGTTAACGATTAGTGATACAGGTATTGGTATGAATGAAGCCGAATTGATTGAAAACTTAGGAACTATTGCCAAAAGTGGCACAAAATCATTTTTAAAAAATCTAACAGGAGATACTAAAAAAGATTCTAATTTGATTGGTCAATTTGGTGTTGGTTTTTACTCTGCGTTCATGGTCGCTGATAAAATTGAAGTGACAAGCCGTAAAGCAGGTGAAGAAAGTGCTTATATGTGGAGTTCAACCGCAGGGGCTGAGTATGACATTTCCCCTGTTAGCAAAGAAACACATGGAACGTCTATTACCCTCTTTTTAAAAGAAGATGAAGGTGAATTTTTAGAGTTTTACCGCATTCAAAGCATCATTAAAAAATACTCTAACCATATTCCTTTCCCTATTTTTATGGACAAAGAAGTTAAAGAGTATGATGATGAAGGCAAAGAAAAGAGCACTGAGATAAAAAACGAGCAGATCAATAAAGCAAGTGCGCTTTGGACAGTCGCAAAAAGCCACATCAAACCTGAAGAATATAAAGATTTTTATCAACAAATTTCTCACGATAGCACAGACCCTCTTCTTTGGAGCCATACAAAAGCTGAAGGAAAATATGAATACACTACCCTTTTCTACATTCCAACAACACCTCCTATGGACCTTTTCCGTATGGATTACAAACCAGGTGTTAAACTCTATGTTAAACGCGTATTTATAACCGATGATGAAAAGGAACTTTTACCAACCTATTTGCGTTTTGTCAAAGGTATCATCGATGCAGAAGACTTACCACTTAATGTAAGCCGTGAGATTTTGCAACAAAATAAAATCTTAGAAGCCATCAAAAAAGCATCTGTAAAAAAAATCTTAAGTGAGCTTAAATCGCTTAAAGAAAAAGAGAGTGAAAAATACCTTGAATTTTACAATAACTTTGGTCGCGTTATCAAAGAAGGCTTGTACAACGACTGGGAAAATAAAGAAGCACTTTTAGAACTCGTACTGTTCAAATCTTCAAAACGTGATGGACTGGTTAGTCTTAAAGAGTACAAAGAGGGCATGAAAGAAGATCAAAAAAGTATCTACTACATCACAGGCGAAAATGAAAGAATTCTTCGCAACTCTCCACTCATTGAGCAGTTTAAAGCCAAAGACATAGAAGTCTTGTTGCTCGATGAAGAAGTTGATGCGATCGTCTTCCCAATGGTCGGAGAGTACGATAAAACACCGATTAAGCCAGTCAATAACTCCGACATCGACGAAGAGATCAAAGAAGACAAAGCCAAAGTTGAAGAAGACGAAAAAACCTACAAAGAGATTTTGGTTAAAATGAAAGAGATTTTAAAAGACGATGCGAAAGACGTTAAAATTTCAAGCCGTTTGAGTGACTCTCCATCATGCCTTGTCTACGATAAAAACGACCCAGACTTCCAAATGCAACAGATGCTCAAACAGATGGGACAAGACAATCTTCCAACCGTGAAGCCTATCTTAGAGATCAACCCTGAGCATGAGATTTTCAAAAAATTAAGTGCAAAATCTGATCTTTTAGAACTCAACGATGTGGCTTTCTTGCTTTTAGATCAAGCCAAACTGCAAGAAGGAATGAAAATCGACGATACGGCAGCGTTTGCAAAACGTTTGAACCGCTTTATCGCTAAAGCACTTTAAAACATACGTTTACATGTAAGGATTTTTCCTTACATGTAAAAGAGAACTACCTTTACCTTTCCAAGCTATATTAAATCTCCACTTTCATAAAATATCACGCACGACTTCCAATGTTTGTAGAATTTTCATTGGTTATTGCAAATGGCAAAATAGAGAAAGTTAAAAGTTTAGCCCTGATCCCTATTATTTTTTTGAATAAACCAACATTTTTTGTGTTCATTTATTTGAGCATATTAGGCTGTTTTGTATATAATGTTCATTGAATAAATAGTTATCTCGGACGCTACGCATCCGTTATGTATAAACCAGCAAGGAATAAATGTGAAAGCTATTGTACAAGTCATTAATCGTAACAGAGGAATGTATGCCGCTGAAATTGAAGGCCAAGGAGAATATGTAATCTTTGAACTACTGGATACAGACGAACCAGAGATTGGTGATGTCATTAGCCATCCAGATTTCTATAGTATGGGTGGTGAAACTTTTAAGAATATCACTCAACAATGTGAAGTTGAAGTTTATGTTCAAAATGTGTGTGGTCCCAATTTAGTGCGCCAGCAATGTATGCTTTAAATTAAAACAAGGAATTGAAATGTCAAGTAGCTATACAGGTTTATTCGTTCAACGTTTAAGTGATGGGAAAATTCATAGTGTTCAAGTTGTTGATACTGCCGGAAATTCAATTCCATTAGATCCACATATTTATTTAGAGCGGGGTATTAAACCTCCAATGGAACAACTTCCGGATGAAAAAGAATACTACTCAAAAAAATAAATATACATAACAAATTATTGGAGAGAAATATTTGACCCTTCGGCTCAAATATTTCTCAACTCAAATGTTAGATGAAGGAAAAAATAGACATGAATAAATTAGATGGTTATGCAAAATTTGAAGAAAAAAAGGGGTCAGGGCTAAACTTTTAACTTTTTACACACAAAATAGTTTTACCTGTAAGGAGAAATCCTTACAGGTAAAGTGTGATTGCCCTCACTGCCTCAGGATACGCATGCGCGTACTTTTGAATGCCAGCTCCAAAACTTTCCAACATATCTTTTGCTCTTATAAACAGCGCTGTGTCATCTTCAATTTTGGCTAATTCAAAGAGATTTTTAATCATCGTTGAAAGCGGACTTTTGTAGCTATTGTCTTCCAAAACGGCTTTTGCACGAAAGGCTTTATCGGAGAGGTACCAGACTTCTTCCTGACAAAATTTATGCTCCGCCTCATGGCTTAGTTTCTTTGCCAACTCTAGGTACTGCGCCTCTTTCGTATAGGCGTAAGCACGCAACACACTTTCAATGACAAACGCGTAATCTTCGAGTAACGCTTCCACTTTCAAACTGCCCCCTAAGACGATTTGATGGTATAAAACGCCGTTTACATGTAAAGTCTTTAGAAGAGAATCAAGCACGCTTTTTGCTTTCTCAATTTTACCCGCTTCAAAAAGTGCGCTCACCATCAAAGCGTTCCACGATGTCAGAATTTTGGTGTCAATGAATGGATACACCACCTTTTGACGCTCTTTTTTGAGAAGCATCATGGCTTCATTCAAGCGAACA
>JAQUVE010000012.1 GCA_028693565.1 Sulfurospirillaceae bacterium
ATCTTCATCTTTTAAATCATAGCCCAAGCTTTTCAATTTATCTTTAAAAGCATGACGACCTGAATGTTTTCCTAAAACTATTGAGTTTTTATCAAGTCCTATATCTTTAGCATTCATAATTTCATAGGTCTGCGTATGCTTTAAAACACCATCTTGATGTATGCCACTCTCATGGGAAAACGCATTTTTACCTACGATGGCTTTGTTAGGTTGAGGCTCAAGTCCAGTGATAGAAGATACTAATTTACTTGTTGGATAAATCTCTTTAATATTAATATTTGTATCAAACTGCGAGAAATGGTCTTTTCGCGTCTTTAAGATCATCACAATCTCTTCAAGTGCTGCGTTCCCTGCGCGCTCGCCTAAACCATTAATCGTACATTCAACCTGACGTGCTCCATTTTCAATACACGCCAAAGAGTTTGCAACGGCTAATCCCAAATCGTTGAGGTTATGTACAGAAATAATGGCTCTATTGCCTACAAACTCATGTAGAGACTTAATGATATCACCCATTTCATTTGGTAAACGGTATCCTACAGTATCGGGGATATTAAGCGTAGTAGCACCTGCTTGAATAACAGCGTCAAGGACTTCTTTCATAAAACTCACATCGCTACGACCCGCATCTTCACAACTAAACTCAATATCATCACAAAAAGTTTTGGCATACTGAACCGCTTCAACCGCTTTTTTAATCACTTGATCGGGTGTCATTTTAAGTTTATATTGCATATGAATTTGACTGGTAGCAATAAAGGTATGAATACGTCGCATTTTTGCTTTCGCAACAGCCTCACCCGCCGCTTTTATATCTTTTTCTAAAGACCGTGCTAAAGAGCATACCGTACTTTTTGTAATCATTTCACTAATGCGTGCTATCGCATCAAAATCACCTGGACTTGCTGCAGCAAATCCTGCCTCGATGACATCTACTCCCAATTTTTGTAATTGTAAAGCAATTTGGATTTTTTCTTCAGTATTCATTGAAGCACCTGGGCTTTGCTCACCATCACGTAATGTTGTATCAAAAATTTTAATAATATTATCATTCATAGGACTATCCTTGTATTTGTTTTGTTATTGTGTTAAAAATGTAAAAGTTGATTAGAAGAGGAGTTGGAGTTGCAGGAGAGCGTTTTTTATCTCAATTTTGGGCAAAATTTTGATAGATTTGATAATACCAATGTCTACGCTGTTCATCGCTTCTCCTTTCGAAAATAGTCTTCTTGTATACACTTGTATGCAAGAGCTAATATTATACTAAATTTTTATGTGTTTTTGCAATTACAAAATTATAAATACCTCTTCCTAAGCCATAGAAGAGATATGCTGTCACTAAAAAGGTACCTGCCTCAATTGGAAAAAGATAGATGATTGAAAATGAGAGTACAAGATAAACCAAAATTTTAATCAAATTGGCTTTTTTAAAATCAATCTTTTTAAAACTAGGATAGCGAATATTGCTAACCATCAAAAATGACAAGATACCAATTCCCCCTAAAGCTGTCCATTCAAGTCCATGCATAAAAGTATGCTCTTGATAAAATAAAATCCACATTGCAACAACTACGGCGGCAGTAGGGATGGGAACACCAATAAATACAGAAGGTTCACTAACACCTATCATCACATTAAAACGTGCTAATCGAATCGCTCCAAAAACAACATACATAGCACATAAAAGAGACCCTAATTTGCCATATGAATGTCCTATGTTAAAATAAAAAAGCATTGCAGGTGCAACGCCAAATGCAACGATATCAGCTAAGGAGTCAAACTCTGCTCCAAATTTACTAGTGGTATTTGTCATTCGAGCAACTCTGCCATCTAGCCCATCAAAAATCAATGAAAGTAAAATCAATCCTGCTGCTTTTTCAAATGCACCTGAAGCAGAAGCCAACATACTAATTACCCCTAAAAAAGCACTTGCAGCAGTAAAAAGATTAGGGAAAATATAAATTAATTGGAGTTTATTACTATTATTATTTGTCATCATGACCCTTATAATCAAAATAGCCAAGTACTGTTGTACCTGCTTTGACATCATCATTTAAAGTGATTTTTAATCTTGCATCTAAAGGCAATAATAACGTAACATCACCTTCATTTAAAAATGCAAAACGCTGTCCTATTTTAAGAGGCCCTATGCTTTTAAGAAGTTCCATTTTTTGACTCCACATACCACAGCGCAAAACAAGCTTAACATCACCAAATCGCCCTTTACATGTAAGGGTATTCTTTTCACTTAGCTTAAAAGATAAGGCGGAAGAACGTGGCAAAGATAGACCATTGCGCTTATGTGTTTCAAGAATACTTAATGCCATAGGAGCTCGCAAAATGCCTACATTAAAAATTGATTTTTGAATGACAACACTCAGCTTTTGTGAGCCATCTTTGAGTGCTACTTTTTGAATTTCAATAACCCTTCCATCACATGGTGCTATAAAACTAAATTCATCTTCATCTTCGCAGACACGTTCAGGATTTCTGTACACAAAAAGTGTCACTAAAAATATAGCAAAAAAGAACCACGGCACAAACGATAACGTATAGGAAAGGATAAAGAACATTAGTGCAACAAGACTTTGGTTCCATCCCTCTTTAGCGATAATTTGCGTCGTCGTATGAGTTAACATTAAGCATTGCCCTCTTCTTTGGGAGGAGTCACTTCTTGATGACTCTCTTTTTTCTTAACTGTACGCTCTGTTGTAATACCTTTTTCATTCTCATAAGCACTAATTAGCTCACGTAAGTGTTCACCATCAATTGTTTCATGTTCATTGAGTGACGCAACTATACTTTCAATACAATCTCTGTATTCTTCTAATCTAATCTTTACGATTTCATAACGCTCTTGCAACATATTTTTGATATGGTCATCCAATTTTTCAGCCATTTTATCGCTATAATCTTTACTTGTTCCACCATTTAAAAACATATTACGCTGTTTTTCTAAAACCATCAATCCAGCAATTTCACTCATACCATAAATACCAGCCATCGATTTGATGATATCTGTTGCACGCTCTAAATCATTGCCAGCACCTGTTGAAATTTCACCAATAAAAACTTCCTCAGCCGCACGTCCTCCCAAAAGAACGTCAACTTCAGCGATAAGCTCATGCTTTTGCATTAAAAATTTATTCTCTTCAGGGGTGTTAAGTGTATATCCTAATGCTGCAAGTCCACGTGGAATAATGGAAACTTTAGAGACACTTTTAGCACCTTGTGTTGTTTCTGCGATCAAAGCATGGCCACTCTCATGGTAAGCAACGATGCGTTTTTCTTCAGGGTTGATGCGTCGGCTTTTTTTCTCTAAACCTGCGATGGCACGCTCAACGGCTTCAACCATATCTTCTTGCTCTACATAAGCCTTATTTTTACGCCCACCTAAAAGTGCCGCTTCGTTAATAATATTTGCCAAATCAGCTCCTGCCAATCCTGCTGTTAAACGTGCAATTTCTCCTAAATTGATGTCTTTACCCATTTTGATATCAGCGCTGTGCACCTTTAAAATATCTTTTCTACCTTGAAAGTCTGGTTTATCCACTAAAACTTGTCTGTCAAAACGACCAGGTCTCAACAATGCAGCATCTAATACTTCAGGTCTATTCGTAGCAGCAAGCACAATAACGGGGGATTTGTCCGAACTAAAACCATCCATTTCCGCAAGGAGTTGATTGAGCGTTTGTTCTCTCTCATCATTGCCACCCATCATGCCGTTCGCTGCTCTACTTTTACCAATAGCGTCAATTTCGTCAATGAATACAATTGCGGGCGCCTCTTTTTTGGCATTTTCAAATAAATCACGTACTCGACTTGCACCCACGCCTACGAACATTTCAATAAAGCTTGATCCCGAAACAGAAAAAAATGGCACACTGGCTTCACCTGCAACGGCTTTAGCAAGTAAGGTTTTACCCGTACCTGGAGGACCTACAAGTAAAACACCTTTAGGAATTTTTGCTCCTAAACTCATATAACGATCAGGATGTTTGAGAAAATCTACAATCTCTTTTACTTCTTCTTTGGCCTCTTCAACACCAGCAACATCATCAAATTTTACATTTGGCTTTTCAGAATTAACAAGCTTTTTACTACTGCCCATTCCCAAAATACCGCCACCCATATTTTTCTGCATTTTATTCGCTAAAAACATCCAAATACCAAAGAAGACAAATACAGGTAATACCCAAGAGAACAAGATCTCTGTGAGTATATTGGTTTCATTGAATCCACCATAATTAATTTTTTTCTCATCCATAAGAGGGATCAATGAACTATCTTCACCTACTTTTTTAACGTTATAAACTGTTTTTGGAGAGGTTTCATTGGCAAAAGCTTTAATCGTTGTCTGCCCAATCGCGACATAGTTAACTTTATTATTTTTAATCAACTCTTTTAACTCATAATAGTTAATATTTTTTACAACATTATTAGAGCCAAAATTACCACTGTCCATCCCATTATCAGAAGTAGACATAAAATTTTTAAAAATTAAAATGATAACAATGGAGAAAATTGCAAAAACGAGAATAGGATTTTGATTAAAAAAGTTTTTTTTATCGTTATTGTCTTTATTATTGTTTGGATTCATTTATTTCCTTTTAAACACAAGTGTATACCACTCTTCTTTTTTATATTTTTCAAGCAATTCTAAACGTGAAAATTTTGCTTCAACCTTATCAACATATTTATCTAAAATACCTGAGAGGATTAAAATACCATCTATTTTCGTGGCACTGATTAAATCAGTTGAAAGCATAATGAGTACATCTGCAATAATATTGGCAATGACCACATCATACTCTTGATTTCTCTTTTGAACAGACCCTGTCCAAAGGCGATGATATGTTTCGTGATTAAGTGCAAAATTCTCTTGCGCGCTACTCGTTGCTTGTTCATCTGTATCGCATAAATCAACCACAGCCCCTAATTTGCGAGCTGCAATTGAAAGTATACCACTACCACATCCCACATCTAAAACACTCAGTTTTGGAACAACATACTTCTGCAAGAGCATCAAACACCCATAGGTGGTTTCATGATGCCCTGAACCAAAAGCAAGTGCTGGATCAATCAAAATATTTTTTTTGCCAATTTCATCTTCAATCCAACTTGGATGCACATAAAACTCGCCTACATGTAAAGGTTGTACAGAATTTCGATACTTTGCAATCCAATCTTCATTTTCTTGAACCAAAAGTTTTGTTTCTACTGAAATTGTTTTGGATTGTAACTGTGAAAGTTTTTGCGCCAATGCTTCAACTCCAAAAAGAACCATTTCTAAGTTCTCTTCACTGCGCAAAATAATCGTTCCGTCTCTCTCTTCTATCGCATCATCACTTAAACTTAAAATAAAGTCGACAAAAATAGAGTAGGCATCACTGGGGGTTATCTGCAATTCGTTATAGGTTTTTTCCATTCAAATTAACCTAAAACATCCTCTAGTTTTTCTTTTAAGACCTGTGGTGTAAAAGGTTTAACGATGTAGTTATTGACACCTGCTTTAAGGGCAGTAATTACTTCTGTTTTTCCACCTTCTGTAGTCACCATTATAATGGGAACATTATCATATTTACGCTCTGCGCGCACTTTTTTAACAAGCTCTAAACCGTTCATTTCTGGCATATTCCAGTCTGTTATAAGCACATTAATATCACCTGCTTTTTCCATCACTTGCCAGCCTTCTAAGCCATGTTCAGCTTCTAAAACATCGTTAAATCCAAGTCTTGCTAATGTATTTTTTATGATACGGCGCATTGTTGAGCTGTCATCTACTACAAGCAGTTTCAATGTCACTCCTTTAATTTAAAAGTATTGCTAATAGATATATTCTAGCTAATTTTACTTTGAACTTACTTTAATATTTTAAAGCACTCTTCGCTGTAGAAGCGAGCTTAAAGGCTTCAAGCAAGTCGATTCTCTCTTCATAAAATGCCTTTTCAACGATAACTCCAGCTATTTTTTGCTTTAAACTTAATGCTTTGATATCTTCAATATCTTTAAGACCCCCACTGGCAATTGTTGCAATTCCTGAAGCCTCAGCAATAGAGAGTGTAAAGTCAATGTTGACACCACTAAGCATTCCATCCCTGCCCACATCCGTACAGATAATTGCTTCCACACCAACATTAGCAAACTCTTGTGCTAAGTCAGTTGCTTTCATCGTTGATTTTTCAGCCCATCCTTCTACCGCTACAAATCCATCAATGGCATCTATACCGACAACAACTCGATATTTTTTACACATCTGTTTGACAAAAGTAGGGTTTTTAAGAGCAATTGAACCTAAGATGACACGGTCGATCCCTAATTCACTATACTTTTGAATTGTTTTCTCATCGCGGATACCTCCGCCTAATTCCAATTTTAAATTGCAATGCTTACGAATCTTAGCAATCTGTTCAAGGTTTTTAGGCTCTCCCGCAAAAGCACCATTCAAATCGACTAAATGTAACCACTCTGAGCCCATTTCCTCAAACATTTTAGCTACTTGCCAAGGTTCATCAGAGTATACTTTAGCACTCTGCATCAGCCCTTTTGTTAATCGTACTGCCTTTCCATCTTTTAAATCAATCGCTGGTAAAATTTCCATTATAGCTCCACAAAATTCTTTAAAATTTTCAACCCATTTGAATGCGATTTCTCAGGGTGAGGTTGAAACCCAAAGACATTTTCTTTTTGTACGGCACTTGTAAAAGGGTAACCGTATATACTCTCACCAATACTATATTGTGCTTCACACTGTGCATGAAAACTATGCACAAAATAGAGATAAAAAGCTTCTGGCATACCTTTAAACAAAGGTGAATTTTGACGAATAAAAAGCTCATTCCATCCCATATGAGGAATTTTTAGCTTATGATCAAAACGTGAGGCATCAAACTTTACAATTTCACCTTCTATTAGTCCCAACCCCTTTGTTTCACCAAACTCTGTACTACTTTCAAATAAGAGTTGCATCCCCAAACAGATGCCTAATAAGGGCTTTCCTGAGCTTGCAAAAGCTCTTATGGCATCACTCATCCCCTCGTGATGCAAACACTCCATTGCATCTTTAAAAGCTCCAACTCCTGGTAAAATTATCTTGTCAAATTGCTGTACTTCATCCGCTTTATTGACGATTTTTATCTTCTCTCCCAATAAGTCAAATGCATTGGCAACACTTCGTAGATTGCCCATATTATAATCAATTAACCCTATCATAAATCTCTCTTTTGTGGTAATGATTTAAGGTAGAATGCCAAGCCAAAAAGTAGCATCGTTACCCCGCCAATAAGATAAACCGCATACAAGATATGGGCCGCGTCAATAATAGCAAATTTAAAGACCAACATCAGGGCTTCTATTGCTAAAGCAATGATGATCGAGCCCAAAAAGCGCACCATCGTTTTATGCATTCCTGAGGTCTCATCTTTTTCATTGCGCCCCAATACTTCCTCTTCAAAAATTGTCTTCACCAAATCAAAAATCGCCAATGAAAGTGTGATCAAAATAGTGGATTCAAACATCGCTTTGATATCCAATAAATCAAATTGCAATCCGTGCATAAAGAGGCTTCGCATACCATTAAACAACAATAACATCGCAATTGCAAGCAAAGATAATGAAAAAATCGTATAAATTATTTGCGAACTTCTACCAAAAGCTGACTGTAATGAAGAAGGGTGCGCAATTTTAAGAATATGCTCCAAAGAGACATCAATACACGCAATAAATTTCAAGCTGCCTTGATCATCATAAATGGGATACGATGCAGTCACTGTCAAATCATTGGTTAAAGAAGAAGGATAAGGATCACTCAGTACACATCGTTTTTCACGAACAGCACGATAATAGTACGATTTTGCACTGCGATTTTGCCCCATCCCACCTTTATTATGTGGATCTTCTGTAATGTTGTCTATGACTTGTTCACCTTTGTGGTTCAGTAGATACAGTGCTTCAAAGTCATCTACTTCATGAACAATCTTATCAAGGCCTATTGTAATAACTTCAAGACTTGGTTCGGGTAAGCGATTGGGCATATTTCGTGTAAAAAGATAACACAAATATGCTCTTGCTCTTGGTCTTACTTCAGCAAACTGCTGAATTTCTCGAATTACCATTCTCACCCTTTAATAAACTATTTGTAGTATTTTAGCCTAGCATTCCTACATTTTTACTTTATACACTTTTGCATTAGGGTCTAGAATCACTGCTTCAAAAAATCGCTTATCATAATTTTCAAGTACAAAAAGTTGAATATAGCTTGAATGAAGCATCGCTTCATCCACAACTAAAAATGTATTATACGCTTGCATATAAATCATCGAAAATAATCCTTGTGGATTGATGAGTTTTTCCTCTTTGATAAATTTTTTCTCTTGATTATAAGCAGTTGTAATAAAGGATTTAATAGGTATTTCTTGTGTCCCAAGCCTAATGACTCCTTTATTTTTTTCAAGCACAACACCTTGTCCAAGATCTAATGTCGTCGCAGAGTCTTTAAAGCGACTCGATTGAAAGAAAAAAGGCTGGCGAGATGTCTTGCCACTCATAACATCAATATTGCTAAATTGTGCAATTGTAGGAAGAATACTTAACATACGAAAAGGCAAATAAAAATAGATCTCGCGTGTTTTAGATGGTAATGTGATATTGGTTTCAAGCGTATCTAAAAAATCATTAGCATCTTTTAATTGATAATCTATCGTCATCTGTGCTGTATTGTTCATGACGCTTTGATTCTCTTCTGCACGTTTATAGGCTTGCTCTGTATATTCAACTTCTAAACGTGCTAACTTTGCCGCCTTTTCTTCATTATTTGTCAGCATATAACTCACAGGGAAATTAACATCTCCACTATGCTTACCACCATCTATTAATGTTTTCACATCGCTGTAGTAGCGAATTGGATACCCATAATCCCACCACGCTACCACGTAATCTTCCCTATCAGCGACACGCTTAAGTCTCTGCAAAATATCGACTTCAGATTTTGTAAAAACGGTAGGCACACGATAATCTATGATGTGCAAAATATTGGGATATAAAATAGCAAGGCTTCCAAAAATCACAATACCTGATTTAACGACTTTACCGATGTTCTGATTGATAAAAAGACTTTGGATATATACACTACTTGTAAAGAGTAAATACGCAATCCCAAAAGCACAAATGGGTACAGCGTAAATCGTAAAGCGAAGCCCACCAAAAAATGCTAAAAAACCAAGTCCTAGAAGAGGGAGCCCTAAAAACATCTCTTTTTTCTTCCATACCAATAAACCATAACCAAGCACAGAGACAATAAACGTTACAGTATGCCCACTAATACGTTCAGCAAAAATAGAAAAAGGAATTTGTCCCGCTTCACGAATGGTTTGATTTACAGAGAAAAAATGCAAAGACAGAGCATCCTTACTTACCTCTATAGCGTCTTTAAAAACATACCCTTTGAGTTGACTCCAAATAGGTGCGAAACCACCTGTTGCGAAAAAAAGAACAATAGATACCCCTAGCAAATACCACATATATTTTTTATAGAGTTCTTGTTTAAAAATAAGATACACAAGCGCAACAATCCCTAAACGAACCATACTCGGTAGTCCCATCATAGCAAACAGCATCATTGTGAGTAATTCAAAATTAAATCTATTTTTTCGATCAAACAATAGTGCATAAACTAAGATAAGACCAAAAAACGCAAACTCTAATGAATAGCTCTGTGGATACCACCACCGATAAGCGATAATTTCCAATGCCGTAATTAAAAGATATTTTTCTTCTTTAGTTCGCAATGCTAGTATCAGTGACCACAATAATAATACAGGAAACACTATCGTCAGCATATCCGTATCATAGTACCCTACCATAGTACGATTGTAATAGCTAACGGCGATAGAAGCTAAAAGAGCTGCTAAAAATCCAACATCTAACATTTTAAGGTTCTGCCCAATCAAAATCATCGGTATCACAATAAGTGAACCTATAAATGCTGGCATATAAAAGATAATTGTTTCAAATGAAAAAGGTAAGATTTTCATAAGAGCATATGTTAATACCGAAGGTGCTTCATAAAGAGGCGAGCCATCATGGAGCTGATGTAATCCTGCCCATAAATCCCTTGCTCCTTCCGCCCAATAGTATCCATCATTGGTATTGATCATGAATTGTCCAGCAAATTTAAAACCTTCATAATCACTGTATTGATAAACCCAGATAAGACGTAGCACAAAACTAAAAGCAAAAGCACCGACAATATAGGCCAAAATTTTATACCGTGTATGTTGATTCGGTTGTGTCATTGATTCTCTTTCGTAGGAGTAAGTAAAAAATAAAATATTACAAAACAAAGAAGATATAAAACAAAAATGATTATGTCGTCACGTACTTTAAAACCAAGCCCTATATATGAAAAAAAAGCCTGAAGTAATCCAATGATCAAAACTGTTTTAACAACATTTCCTTGCTGCTGTTCTAAAATTAAATGATGCATATGGGTTCGATCTGCACTCAGAGGATTCTTGCCTTGCAATGTTCGTCGGAGCATCACTATCAGCGTATCTAAAATAGGAATGGCTGCTAACAATAAAATCGAAATAGCAGTGATGTACTCTTTTTGAATGGCATAAATAGCGACCATCGAAATCAAAAATCCTAAAACAAAACTACCCGAATCGCCCATAAAAATTTTTGCTGGATGCCAATTGAAACATAAAAAACCACATAAAATGCTTATGATACTTGTGGTCATATACCATAAAAAAGCATCATTAAATTTAAAACCTATGTAAGCAAAGGCTAAGAGGATAGCGATAGAAACCACCGATGCCAACCCATCTAAACCATCTATTAAATTGACCGCATTCGAAAAGCCTGCAATAGCAAAGGCACAAAAGCACAATGCTATGTTAAAAGGAAAAACAACCTCATGCCCCAAAAAAATGCCAAATCGTTGGATATCAAATCCACACACAAATAAAATCATTCCTGCTACAAAGGTCATCGCTAATTTTTGTTTTGAAGAAAGTGAAAACATATCATCCCATAAACCCATAACAAAGACTAAAAAAAGAGGAATTAAAAAAAGCGAACCTTGTTCTGTCGTAAATAAAAAAGAGGATAAACAAAAAGAGAAAAAAATAGCAATACCACCACTTCTAGGTGTTGCATGTAAATGGGTACTACGCCCATTGGGAATATCAAGTATAGGGATAATTTTTATAAACTTAACAAGAAGGTAATTTAAGACGAAAGAACTACTAAAAATACCGATCAATTTTAGAAACCACACTGTATCCATTAAACTCAATTTTTATCCTATCACCTATAGTTTATAAGCTATTTTAGTTAAATTTTGTTTAAATCCCTATTGTGAAAACCACACATCTTTATCGCTTGAAAAGCCCTAATAATTTTTTGGGATACCTTGATAGTAGCATCAACCAATTGGAGTAGATACCATTTTCCAAGCACGCTCTTAAAATTTCTTTATTTAAGAGGTACGTGCTCTTTAAACCACTTGTACTAACACCACCCATTCGCATCTTTACAATAGGCATTTTTAAATAATAATAACTTACATTACGATGTGCTAGAAATCGTATTAACAGTTCAAAGTCAGCGGCTATTTTATAATCCGTTTTAAAGTACCCATATTTTTCATAAATCTCTCGCTTCGCAAAAAAAGTAGGATGTGCAGGCATCCAGCCATACGCAAATTTTTCAGGCGAAAAATGGCTACTATCATAATAGCGCACTACCTTTTCAAGGTTATTGGGCTGAATATAGACCAAATCGGCAAACACGCTCTCCACATTCTTTTCTTTAAAAAGTGCAGCAATGTTACCAATCACCTCATCCGTCATGTAAAAATCATCACTATTAAGAATCCCAACAATATCGCCACTTGCAAGTTTTAAACCCTTATTCATAGCATCATAAATACCTCGATCTGGCTCACTGATAAATCTTGCTATTTTATCACCATAATGTTGCACTATCTCAACCGTTCCATCACTACTTGCACCATCTATAACGATATATTCGATGTCTTTATAGGTTTGTGAAAGTACTGAATCAATAGCATCTTTGATCGTGTCTTTGCTGTTCCAAGCAACGGTAATAATGGAAACCTTCATTGATTCATAAGCTCGATTCTTTGAAATTTATTTCTGATTTCTTGTTGAAAATTTATACATTTATGAGCCTTGATATAAAAATCTTCTGTAATATTAGGTGGCAAAAAATCATCATTATCTCGGTAAAAAATCATAAAGTAGTTTTTCTTAAGATAATAAGCCAAATGTATTAAGAAGGAATCTCCCCCTATATATAAATCACACTGTTGTATTAACTGTTTCATATCTTCAAGCGTTGTATTGGTTAAATAATGGTGAACTTCATTCTTGAATTCTTTATATTTGTTCTCTCTATCAATTAAATAGATTATATAATCATTTTCGTTTAACATATCTATCATTTGTTTTAAGTGGCTATGTTTTATATTTTTTACGGCTACTCTTGTCAATGGATTTATGACTATCATCTTCGGGTTTTCTATTTTAAGCGTATAACTATCTAGTATTATCGCTTGATGATATGTTTTTGCTATCATCTCTTTTCTATTTTCATAAACTTTTCTATTCTGATGACTCGGGTAATAGACATTTGCTTTTGTAAAAAAGGCTATTAATGTACTTCTAAAATCTTTTTTTTCAAAAACTATATCTCTAATATTATTATCTTTAATATAGTTAACGAGCTTTAGAAAATCTTTTGTAGCCTTAAGCATTCCTTTTTTTCGTATATCGTAAAAAGCAGGAATATCCTCAAAAACAATATCAATTTCAAATCGACCTTCATTTTCCATTAAATGAGAAATTTGTTGCGTATATGAAGTTCCTAAAATTTTAACTTTTATCTCAAGTTGTTCCAATAAAGCTAAAGATATTAGGTTATCACCCAGTGCTTGCATACAAACATAGTACATTTATATTAGAACCTTTATTTTCAATAATGTTTTCATAGATAACTTTCTATCTGCATTGTATCTTTTTTATCAATTGAAAACATATTGACTCCCGTTACTAAATGATTATATACCTCAGCATCTATCTGTAAAATTATATTCCGTAAACTAGGGACATCAGCAGGATGAATCACATAACCATTCACACCATTTTCAATAAGTTCACTCACACCGCAATGGCGACTTACTATAATGGGCACTCCAAAATAAAGCGCTTCTTCTACGACTAAACCCCAAGGCTCAATGATACTAGGTAAAATCAAAATATCTTCTTCTAAAAACGTTTCTTTTAATGCACTATTGGCTATGGGGTCTCTAAAAACTATATTGCTTTTAGAGACTCTTTGTAATGCTTCTTTTTCTTCACCTTCTCCAATAATGGTTAACGTATACTCTGGCAATGTATTGAAAATCTCGATAAGAAATTTTAAATTTTTAACATACGATAATCGCCCTATATACAAAAATCTTTTTTGATATGTTCTCATACTTTTCTCAAATTCAGGTTTGTTGATAATTCCAACACCATGCGTTATTTGAATCATTCCTCGATAATGCAATGCGATTAAAAGTTTTTCATGCAAGCTTCCTGAAGCAAATACTGTAGCTATACGAGAGAGAAATATCTTTTTCAAAAATCGTTTTATCCCCTTGATATTACTTTCCAATATAGTTGATTCTAGTGCTAAACAATTTTTAGCTTTTGGGTTAAAAAAAACTAAGTACCAAAACTCTTTTAAATCCCATCCACTCACTAGGAGTTTTTGATATTGAAGTGTTTTTAGGATGTTTCTAAGTTTAAATAGCGTCTTTTTTATCTCTCTGTCTTGAAAATTTCCATCAAATAAAATATCATATTTGAAATTAGTTTCATGAAGCATTGCAAAATCTTCTGCTCTTTTTTCACGAGTGTTGGCTGCTATAAAGATAACGTATACATTCAGTTTTTTGGCTAACGCATTATAAAGATTGACCTTATAAAAGGCAGGAATATGCGTGATGATAACATAATCATACATACTTAAAAATTCCTCGATTTTCAAATTTTTGCTTAATATACAGAATCCCTTGAAGTAAACATAAAGAAACTAAAAATGTTACATACCAATTTCCAAAAGGAAGCTTTCCCACAATACTATGCGCTATATTATTTGTATAAGGGTGTGCGATAAAAAGTATCATTGTGTTGCCCCCCATAAGGTCAATAATTGAGTTGAAAGATGAAACTGTTTCAATGTTATGATCATTGTGTAAATTAGCGAAACTGCCCATAAAATATTTAGGAACACAGAACTGTAATGTTTTGTTGCCATATCTAATAGAGGAAAACCTACGATAACATAAATTCCAAGTAAAAGTATAGGCAAAAAATAGAGTATTTTTTCATCTTGATACAACCGAAAATAGAGATTTCCTATAAATACAAATAACAACGCATTAAACGCGTTATCAAGAGCAAAAGGCACATTGATATAAAAACTTGTCTTGAAGATCAAAGAGATTACGATACATCGTAACCATAGATTTGTGATGTATCGATTGATTGTATATAACATCACTCTTGCAAAAAAGAGCGTCGGTAAAAACCATAAGACAAAGGCATACGTATGCACCAAAGAGGCCATATCCATCCCTATAAAAATACCTTGTAACTCATCCCATAAGTTCAATGCTTCTCGATGTAAAACATATCGCTTAAGGATTTCAACCAAAAGCCCTACCATTGAAAAAATAAAATAAGGCACCATCAATCTTTTGAAATTTTTGATAAAAAACACTTCAAACGACACATCAAGGTCCATGAAAAACCCAGATACTATAAAAAATAAAGGCATATGCCATGAAAAGATAAAGGTACTTAAAGGCGAAGCAATATGGCCAAGAATAACAGCAAGTATCCCTATGACTTTAAGGTATGTAACCCAATTAATCTTTTGATCGTTCATTTCTGAATGATTCTTTTGACATAATATTTAAATAATATCCAATACTTAATGCAACTAAGCACAAAGGCATTGGCAACCTTGTTATCTCTTTTTATTTTATCATACTCTGTGAATATCTCTAATGTTTTTCCATTGCCAAGTCCATCAGCTCTCCACCGTGCAACGACATTATCTTTTGTAACCACTTTGGGAAAGTGCTTATAACTCCTGAGCAAATGTTCATAATCCATGCAAAAAACATTATCAACATCAAATAATCCATACTTTTGAAAATAACTTTTATGTGTAAATAGGCCTTGATGAGGAAGGGACATACGAAACAATAGTGATCTCTTATCAAATCTGTCTTTATGTTTTGATATGTATAGCTCATGACCATTTTGATCGACTCGTTGTATTTGAGCACTGATGAAAACATCTTCTTGTGGATTGATAGTTTCAAAAACTTTTTCTAAAGCATCATCTGAAACAAAACCATCCCCATCGCCTTGAAAATTGATATACTCACCTTTTGCTACTTTTACACCTTTGTTAAAAGCATCACTGATACCCTTATCTTTTTCACTCACCCAATACTCTATCTTATCCTCATATTTTTTGATAATATCCAGCGTTCCATCTGTTGATCCACCATCAATGATGATATACTCCATATTTTCATAGGTTTGATTGATGATACTCTGAATTGTTTGTTCTAAATGTTTTTCGCCATTGAAAACAGCCGTGATGATAGATATCTGCGGTTTGTTGCGATGATTTGAATTCATGATAAAGTTTCTTACTTAAAATGCGTTCATAATTTCACATACTCTCAAGACCTCTTCCTTGGTATGGCTATACGATATTGGCAAACTTAATGTTGTGCGGTGGATCTCTTCACTAATAGGATAACTCCCGCCTAAAATTCCTTTCATCGCTTCTTGATGATGCGGTGCGACAGGATAGTGTATTTCTGTTTTGACACCTTGCGCCAATAAATACGCTCTTAATACATCTCTTTTGTGGTAGCGAATATTAAAGATATGGTACACATCATAATGATGCTCATCAACAATAGGCATGATAAAGCGGCTATCAAGATTTTCAAAATAAATTTTGGCAAGTGCTCTTTTATGTGTGTTTATTTCATCCAAAATCTCTAGTTTAAGCGATAAAAATCCAGCTTGAATCTCATCCAACCTTGAGTTGTACCCTACTTTGTCATTATAATATTTGACATTAGAGCCATAATTTCGCAAGGATTTAAACGTTTGTGCCAAATGTTCATCACTCGTTACGATTGCCCCCGCATCTCCAAGCGCTCCTAAATTTTTAGTCGGATAAAAACTAAAGCACCCTACTCCAAACGTACCTGCTTTTTGGTTTTTATACATAGCCCCATGCGCTTGTGCTGCATCTTCAATGATTTGAAGATTATAGTGATGTGCCAATTTTAAAATCGGATCCATATCACACATTTTTCCATAAAGATGAACCACAAGAATGGCTTTGGTTTTTGATGTTATTTTTTCTTCTATTCTTGAAGGGTCTATCGTATAAGTAGCCTTATCTGGCTCAACCAATATAGGCTTAAACCCATTGCGTATAATAGCCAAGATGGTTGCGATATACGTATTGGAAGGAACCAAAATTTCACTTTCTTTAGGAAAATCAAAAGCGCTTATGGCAAGGATTAAAGCGTCTAATCCCGAAGCAACACCGATACAATGTTTTGCGTTGCAATAGTGAGCAAATTCTTGTTCAAAGTTTTTTACATTATCACCTAAGACATACCATCCAGACTCTAAAAATGCATCAAAACTTAGTTTATACACATTGAAAAGTTTCTGATTGACTTTGTGTAAATTTTCATACTCTATCATCAATACTCTTCATCAATATAGTCATTCAAATCATAATACTCCGAAGCAAAAATCAATAAGGTAGAATTGTGTGAAAAATTATCCATTGTATGCCAATCTCTCGCATCCAATATCAAACATTGGTTGGGATGATGAAGTAAAAACGTCTCCTCATATGTTCCATTATGAACATAAATCTCACAAGACCCACCTAAACAAATCAATGCTTGTTGATTCTTTTTATGCCGATGCCCACCTCTTTTTTCAGTTGCCCCATAGATATAATAGACTCTTTTAATCTCAAACGGTATCACTTTTTCAACAACCGTTAAGTTGCCCCTTTGATCACTAAAAGTTGGTAAATCTATCATATGTGCCATTTATTTTCCTAATAATTCTTTCTGATTAAAGATATTATAGCTTCTTTTAGCCATTCTTCTAAAGTATCTAAGCGGTGTTTTCCAGTCTTTTATCTCTTTTATTGTTCCATGGTAATCATATGTATCATTTCCCTTATGTAGACGATTTACAATAGCTTCTAAATGCTGTACATAAGGCATATAAAGTTTTTCTATCTCTTTTCTTCTCAACCTATAAGGTCCAAGGTCTATTTTGTTATTTTCTAAAAATTTTAATCCATGAAAATGATAAAAAATCACATCAAAAGATTCATCACTAATGTTATAGCGTTGAATGTTCCAAGGAGCGACGCCTCCACCCAAATGTTGCAACACATGAACACCTTCAAAACGGTTCGTCCAATCATCAAGGTATTTTTGATCGCCAAATTTTCCCTCTTCAAATCGAGCGTAGCACCACGCATTACAGGCATCTCGCCACCATGAAAGAGCTTTTATTCCACGTGCGTCGTTCTTAAAGGTCACGAATTGCACGCAATAAATACCGCTTGTCGCACTTTGGTCGTACATCGGCGTATAACGGTGTTCGGTAATTAAGACGGATGCGTCTTGCATTTCATCGACCAAAATTGAAGGGTCTGCAAAAAAATATAAATCGGCATCAAGATACGTGCAATGGTCTAGATCGTATTGTTCGATGCAATATTTTATCGTTGAAGGTGTACATGTCCAACAGTATTCTCCTGCACTTCGAGTACTTTTGATACTCAGCAGCGCATCATCTTCAAATGCTTCTAATGAAATAACCGTTACATTGGCCAGCTTTAATTTTTTCAAAAGAGCATCTGCTCTTGCATCAAACGCAAAAATATAAAGATGAAAATCACGACTATAAGTTTTTAATGACTCATACATCGCTAATCCACGAGTTAAATAGTTACTATCAAAAAGAGTACAATAATTATACATTTTGTATCTTCTTCATTATAAAACCCTTGAATTCATAATCTTGATTTTTGCCATCAATTGCATTAAATACTTCAATTAACTTATATTGTTTTTCAAAATAAGAAGTCAATTTATTAAAATCAAAAAACCAACAAGGGTAACTTGCATTATAAATAGAGGGTGGAACAATTTGAAGTTTAATTGTATCATCACCCAAAACAGAAAATGGTGTTCTATCGATTATGATAATCTCAAAGGCATACTTCAAAAGTGCATCCAATACAGCATAAGGTTTCTCCATATACTGCAAAACACTTGATAAAACAAGTATATTTGGCTTTTTGGCTTCTACACAACTTCGAATATCATCATAAAATTTGAGTCTATCATCTTCAAACTCTTTTCTACCAATATCTACAAAGTGCGTTTGTTCGACAATATTCCATGAGACATCACTCAACCCATCTAAAAATTTCTTATTTTGAAAATATGTGCTTCCTAAACTACCACCAAAATCCATTACGTGTAAAGCTCCATGAGATTGAGCAGCAGCATACATTAAAGCTGATAGAAGAGGCCATGAGTATTGTATAGCATCAAATAGTACACTATCTCTCTCATAAACAGCTTCGCCCTTTTTAACCATTAATAGTGAAGCTCGCACTTTTTGAAGTAATTCATCTGTACTGTATCCCGTAGAAGCATTTTGTGCTTCTTGCCAATTTTTATAATTCCCAAACCATCCGTAATGTCTCTTGCGGTATTTTTGGAAAACATGGAGCACAATTGGCGGTAGCAAAGATTTGATAAATTGCTTCATATAACGCCCTCCTAGACCTAAATATATTGACAAGTACAATCAATCTCTTGTTAATTTTCTAATTGCAAAACTTTAATTCTACCAATAAATAGATGCCTATTAATTTCCAACTGCTCATTATGTAACAAATCAAAATAATTTTTAAAATTCTCTTTGAACCAATCGAGAGTGTAAAAACTAGGTAATGCAGGAGTATTATTTTCACTTCCTGAATACAAACCTAAAGGCATAAATTCAACCATAATATATTTATTTGTCAATTGACTTAAAGTATTTAAAATATATTCAATAGGGATACTCTGGCTTAAAATCAAGTGATGAGTGACCGCTAAAGCCACCACAACATCACATTTTAATCTTCTATATATAGCCTGATCCTCAATTCTTCCATTTGTCCTTATCATATCAAACAATAACGGTAAGATGCCTTTTCTTTTTTCATTATTTAAGTACATAATATCTATAGAGGTCTGATCATAATCAGTAGCAATAATATGTTTTATATGTGAATTATCATAAAGATATGAAGCAAATTTGCCATGATTGGAGGCTAATTCGAGAAGTGAATGCGCATCTGTAAACTGATTTAGAAGTGTAGTAATTCGTAGGAACCTTTCATCTTTCGAGATATCAATGTCATTATGATATTCACTCCACATTGAAGTCTCTGCAGAATATTTTAAGTTTTTTAAGTTTTTTTCTAAATTTTCTACAGAAAATAATTTAGCAAATATTTTCTTTATTAAAAGTGCAACAAACAATTTTAGCTTATTCCTTACTTTTAGTTTAATATTTTTTTCTGAGCTTAGCGAAACTTTTTTTATTAGTGAGTAGATTTTATAAGTTAATACCAACATCCTTTTGCCAAACAAGGATCCTAATGAATACCTACATTTAAAATACTCATTATCTGTGGGGACACTAGCCATTAAGAAAATATTTCTCGCAATTGTCGAATAACCACGAGACCAAAAATATAACGGAATATAAAAATAATTAAAGTATTCACTAAAACCACTCCATTCGGGGTTTTGTTTGATTACAAAACTACCAAAATCAATATATTGAGGTTTATTCATATTAAACACTACATTAAAAGGATGTGGATCTTGTAATTCCAAATCAAATTGATTAGCAATTTTATTTATTTTTACAACAAATAATGCAGCCTCTTTTAACATTTCAAATGACCATTCATATGGGTAATTCCAATAAGGAATTCTTTCATGTTCCAAAACAAGAGGGAAACCATCAATTTCGATATCCGATATCCATGTCTTTGGAAAATAACCCAGTTCTACTAACTTATTTAAGAAGTTTGAATTGATTAACTGATGAACGTGTGAAATATATTCTGGATAAATTGCTCTAAAGACTCTATTTTCATAAAAAAATATTTTTGAAACAGTATCGATACTTAAACTAACCGTTTTTAAGCTTTCTTTATTTATTTCCATTCTGCTGGCCTCTTAGATATTTAATGGGTGTACGCCATGTTTTAATATTTATAATATTGATAATTGCTTGTGTTTGTAGAAAAAAATTGAGTTTTGTTTTGTTGAAAAAAAAATTAATCAAATAACTTGATATTCCATAAGAAATTAAAGTCGCATATGCAGCCCCTACTAATCCAAAATATCTTATAAAAAATAGATTTAAAATTATATTTATAACAGCACCAAGAACCAGTCGCATGCTTGCTATTTTTTGTAAATTTTCATTAAGATAATATAACCATGAACCATTGCTAAGATAAACAAAAATAGTTGACCAAATATAAATTTCTAATATATTAGCACTTGCGGTATATTCAGTACCATAAAGTAAGAAAATAAGCTTATCGGCGCAAAAAAAGATAACGATTGATATAAAAAAAGAAATTTTTATTAAAATATTATACATATCTTGAATTCTTGAAATATACAATATTTCATCGTGCTTTTTTGCATTTGTAATAGAAGGGGAAAAGGACTGTGTTAATGCCACTGTAACAAACAACCATATTTCACTGAGTCTTGTAGCAACACTATAAAAACCAACCGCTTCTTTATCTATCATATTACCAATCATTACCTGATCAATTCTCATATAAATTGTTGCGGCAGCGCCACCGATAATCAACGGCCAACTATCTTTTAACAGCTCTAGTGCCACTTGTGTGCTAAATGTCCAATGAAAAAACTTTACACCACTTTGTTTGATATAAACATATATAAACCCTAAAGCCAATACACTATTATCAAACACTATAACCCATGCAAATGCAATGAGTGGAGCTTGATAAAGTATTAGCGCTATTTTTACTAACGAGGAAGAAAAAAGACTGGCAATATTAACATATACAATATACCGACTCAACACTTTGCTTTGAAAATAAAAGTCAATGACATTAAAACTTTGAAATATTGTAGCACTTGCTATGATAAACACTAAAGTATTGGTAAAAGTATCATTAGATGTAAAGTTTACAGCGATGCCTAAAATGATGAGCATACCTACCGCACCCATAAGTTTCAACCAAAAAGCCGTACCAATAAGTTCATCACGCCTTGCTTCATTTTTAACCAATTCTCGAACCATAATGCCATCAAGCCCAAGTGTTGCAATCGTAGCAAACAGTCCCACAAAGCTTTGGGCATAACTAAACAAACCAAAACGTTCAGGACCCAAATAACGTGCAACCCAAACACCGACAAAAAGACCAACAACTAGGCGCAATATTTTTTCACCCAATAACCATGAGGTATTTTTAAAATACCGCATAAAGCCTGTATGATTTTTAAGTGTTTTGAGTTTATTCATCATCACTATTTAGAGAGATACCACTCATACTCTCTTGCAATCCCTTCTTCCAAGGCAACACGATGTTTCCATCCTAAATCACGTAATTTTGAAGGGTCGGTCAATTTGAGTAATGTGCCATCAGGCTTTTGGGTATTAAAATATATCTCGCCGCCAAAGCCTACAATATCTTTAACGAGATATGCGAGCTCTTTGATACTAATGTCTTCGCCCGTACCAATATTGATATGCGTATTGCGAACCTCTTTAGCGTCTGGATGAAATGTATCTTTAAAATCAATGTTTTCCATGACAAAAACACACGCATCGGCCATATCTTCAGAGTACAAAAATTCTCTCCTAGGTTTTCCACTTCCCCAAATTTCGACCCGCTTTTCACTTACGCCAAACGTGGCAAGATAGGCCTTAGCTTCTTCAAAATTTTCCACATGTAAATCTTTTACAATGGCCTCTTTATCGCCCATTTCCAGAAGTTTAGCAAGATGCATCTTGCGTAAAAGTGCGGGCAATACATGGGAAGTTTCCAAATCAAAATTATCGTTTGGACCGTAAAGATTGGTTGGCATCACGGAGATATAATTGGTACCGTATTGAAGATTGTAGCTTTCGCACATTTTGATGCCTGCAATTTTTGCGATAGCATAGGGCTCGTTGGTGTATTCAAGTGGGCTCGTAAGCAGATATTCCTCTTTCATAGGCTGAGGACACGCTCCTGGATAGATGCACGTGCTTCCTAAAAAAAGAAGCTTGGAAACACCATTGAGATAACTTTGGTGAATGATATTGTTCTGAACTTGCATATTGCTGTAAATGAACTCTGCACGATAGGTATTATTGGCAATGATGCCTCCTACTCTAGCGGCGGCTAAAAAAACATATTCTGGTTTTTCTTGATTGAAAAAAGCCTCTACCGCATATTGATCTGTCAACTCCAGTTCTGAATGGGTGCGATAAACAAGGTTGTGATAACCTTTTTGCTTCAAATTCTTCACAATTGCAGAACCCACAAGACCCAGATGACCCGCAATGTAGATTTTAGAATCTTTATTCATAGCATTCCTTGTGTTTCATTATTCACGGCTAATCGTTGCCAAACAAATCTCGTGTGTAAACTTTACCTTTAACATCGTCCAACTCCATGGCATGACGATTGGCGATAATCACATCTGAAATTTGTTTAAATTCCTCCAAGTCTTTGATAACTCGTGAGCGAAAAAACATCTCCTCTTGCAAAACAGGCTCATACACAACCACTTCAATCCCTTTGGCCTTAATGCGCTTCATGACACCTTGAATCGAGGATGTTCGAAAATTATCACTTCCTGCTTTCATGATAAGACGGTAAATTCCCACAATCTTTGGATTTTGTTTCACGATTGATGTGGCTATGAAATCTTTACGTGTACTATTAGAATCGACAATAGCCTGCACCAAATTGCTAGGCACATCTTGATAATTCGCCAATAACTGTTTCGTGTCTTTTGGCAAACAATACCCACCATATCCAAAAGAGGGATTATTGTAAAAATCACCGATTCGAGGGTCTAAACACACCCCTTCGATAATCTCTTTGGTATTGAGATGATGCGTTTGTGCATAGGTATCAAGTTCATTAAAATACGCCACGCGCATCGCCAAATAAGTATTGGCAAAAAGTTTAATCGCCTCAGCTTCAGTAGATTCTGTAAAGACAACCCTAATATCTTTTTTAATAGCACCTTCCACCAAAAGTTTAGCAAAAAGCTCTGCACGCTCGCTTTTCTCACCTATCACAATGCGAGAGGGGTAAAGATTGTCATAAAGGGCTTTGCCTTCTCGCAAAAATTCTGGTGCAAAAAAAAGATTTTCGCATTTCAATTTTTCTTTGATTTTTTGAGTGTATCCCACAGGGATAGTAGATTTGATCACCATAGTTGTACAAGGGTTATACGTAAGAACATCATGAATGACACTTTCGATGGAAGAGGTATCGAAATAGTTTGTCTCAGGGTCATAATCCGTAGGCGTTGCAATAATCACAAAATCTGCCTTTTCATAGGCCTCTTGTTTATTTAACGTCGCTTTAAAATTTAGAGGTTTGGTGGTTAAATATTCTTCGATTTCTTTGTCTTCAATCGGCGATATTTTTTGATTGAGCATCGCTATTTTTTCAGGCACAATATCCAATGTTACGACTTCGTGATGCTGTGCCAATAAAATGCCATTTGAAAGGCCAACGTAACCCGTTCCTACAATGGCTATCTTCATATTAGAGTCTCCATGTAGGATTTTTCACAATCCCTTTGACATCGATAATAACTCCACCCAATTTTTGATAATCACTTGGGCTCAACGCCACAAACTCTTGATGCCCCACGGCCACGATGATGGCTTCATAGTGTTTATCGCTTTTTAAAGGGTTATCAATAAGCTCATACCCATAATACTTTTGAGCTTCCGCCTTATCCACCCATGGGTCGTAAATATCGACGTTGCATTTAAATGCTTCAAGCTCTTGGATGATATCAACGACTTTGGTATTGCGAATATCGGGACAATTCTCTTTAAAAGTTAGCCCAAGGATTAAAACATTGGCATCTTTGATTTTGGCATCACTTTCAATCATGAGCTTTATCGTTTTATCGGCGATGTATTTGCCCATACCGTTATTGATCTGACGTGCCCCTAAGATAAGATTGGGTTTGTACCCCAACTCTTCTGATTTATACGTCAAATAATAAGGATCCACCCCGATGCAATGTCCACCGACAAGCCCCGGTTTGAGCTTGATAAAGTTCCACTTCGTAGCGGCCGCTTCAATGACTTCATGCGTATCAATGCCCATCGTATTAAAAATGAGTGCAAGCTCATTAATCAGAGCGATATTGACATCTCGTTGCGTGTTTTCAATGACTTTACTCGCTTCTGCCACTTTAATGGAAGAGGCTTTATGCGTTCCTGCAACAATGATGCTACGATAGAGCGCATCGACTTTATCCGCAATTTCAGGCGTTGAGCCAGAGGTCACTTTTAAGATATGTTTGACCGTATGCGTTTTATCTCCAGGATTAATACGCTCAGGCGAATAGCCCGCAAAAAAATCAACATTAAATGTTAATCCCGAAACTTTTTCTAAAACGGGTACACACACCTCTTCAGTCACGCCTGGATATACCGTACTTTCATAGATAACGATATCATTTTTTTTCAACACTTTTCCAACAGTTTCGCTCGCTTTAATTAAAGGGGTAAGATCAGGACGATTACTGCTATCAATGGGGGTTGGAACGGTTACGATAAAGGTAGTGCACTGTTGCAAATCTTCAAGCGAGGTACTAAAACAAATACCTTTTTGAATCGCTTCATGAACCTCAGAATCACTCAGTTCCATCGTTCTATCATGCCCACTTTTAAGCTCATCAATACGTGCTTGAAAAATATCAAATCCAACCACAGGATATTGCTTGGCAAACTCAACTGCCAAAGGAAGCCCCACATATCCTAGGCCTATAATTGCTAATTTATCCATTCATTACCTTTTTACCGCTTCTTGTTTAGTCATGCAATTAAATCTTTGTACTTGCGAAGATACCACTCAATGGTTTTTACAATCCCGCTTTCAAAATTTTCCTCCGCCTCCCAGCCAAGCTTTGTCTCAAGCTTAGTAGCATCGATGGCATAACGCCTATCATGCCCTGCTCTATCTTCAACAAAAGTGATTAATTCTTGATAAGAATTTTCACGAGGACACATCGTATCTAAAATTTCGCATATTTTATGAGCAATATAAAGATTATCCCGCTCATTACGCCCACCGATATTGTATACCTCACCACTGTTACCTTCATGGTAAACCAAGTCGATTCCCTTGCAGTGGTCTAGCACATAAAGCCAATCACGGATATTTTTACCATCCCCGTAAATAGGGATGTTTTGACCGCTTAATGCTTTGCGGATGATGGTCGGGATGAGCTTTTCATCGTGTTGCTTAGGACCATAATTATTGGAACAATTAGTGATAACCGTATTCATCCCATACGTATGATGATAAGCTCGCACGATCATATCGCTCCCTGCTTTGCTCGCTGAATACGGCGAATTGGGTGCATAAGGTGTACTCTCTGTAAAAAAGCCCTCAGCTCCTAATGTACCATAAACTTCATCGGTTGAGATATGATGAAAACGACACTCTTCATACCCTTCACGTCTGATAAAAGGCTTTTGCATCCAATATTTATACGCCACATCAATCAGCGTAAAAGTACCATTAACATTGGTTTCTATAAATACACTAGGGTTTTTAATCGAATTATCCACGTGTGATTCGGCAGCAAAATGAATCACTCCATGAATATCATAACGGGTGAAAAGTTCTTCAACAGTATCACGATCGCGAATATCGCCTTGAACAAAGGTATACCTTGCATGCCCCTCAACCTCTTCAAGGTTTTCAAGATTTCC
Organism: Sulfurospirillaceae bacterium; assembly: GCA_028693565.1. Lineage (GTDB taxonomy): Bacteria > Campylobacterota > Campylobacteria > Campylobacterales > Sulfurospirillaceae > Sulfurospirillum. The sequence goes on from JAQUVE010000012.1 coordinate 26,175, forward strand.
TGCATAGGTTAATAAATCAAGATTAATGAGATGATACTCTGCATATTTTTCTAAAAAATAAGGCACAAAGTTTGAGCCGATAAATCCCGCACAGCCTGTTACTAAGATACTTTTCATACTTACTTCACCAAGTCTTTAAGGTACTGACCATAGTTATTTTTACTGAGAGGTTTAGCAATTTCAAGCACTTGTTCTTTACTAATCCAACCATAGTTATAAGCGATCTCTTCCAAACATGCGATTTTATAACCTTGACGTTTTTCAATGGTTTGAACAAACATTCCTGCTTCTATCAAGCTATCATGCGTTCCCGTATCAAGCCATGCAAAACCACGCCCTAAGACTTCAACTTGCAAATCGCCTCGTTTCAGATAGGCTTCATTCACCGTTGTAATCTCAAGCTCTCCACGCTCACTTGGCTTAACATTTTTAGCAATCTCAATGACACTATTGTCGTAAAAATAAAGCCCTGTCACCGCAAAGTTCGATTTGGGCTTTTCAGGTTTTTCTTCAATACTGATCGCTTTTTGGTTCTCATCAAACTCAACCACACCAAAGCGCTGAGGATCTTTGACTTGATATCCAAAAACAACAGCACCTGATTTAAGCTTGGCTGAATTTTGAAGCAACGGGGTAAATCCTTGCCCATAGAAAATATTATCGCCCAAGATCAAGCACACACTATCATCGCCGATAAATTCTTCGCCCAATAAAAATGCCTGCGCAAGACCATCTGGGCTGGGCTGAATTTTATACGAAAGAGAGATTCCCCAACGACTCCCGTCGCCTAAAAGCTCTTCAAATTTGCCAATATCTTGCGGTGTCGAGATAATCAAAATTTCTCGAATACCCGCTAACATAAGCACAGAGAGCGGATAATAGATCATGGGCTTATCATAAATCGGTAACAACTGTTTACTAATCGATTGGGTCACGGGATAGAGCCTTGTGCCAGAGCCTCCCGCTAAGATAATGCCTTTCATGCTAGTGAAGTTCCGCTTTAGCTTGAACAATCAAATCATTAAGCTTTTGCTCATAAAGTTTGGCATGTTCAGCATTGGTCGATTCAAAACGTGTGACCAAGACAGGTGTGGTATTGCTCGCTCTTACCAAACCCCAACCATCACTAAAAATCACCCTTACGCCATCCACATCAACAATCTCTTTGATGGCTGGAAAATCTTTAGGAGGATTTTTTAAAAGCTCTTTGACTTTTTCAACGAGAGGAAATTTTTCACTTTCATTGGTCTCAACTTTGAGCTCTTCGGTCGAGTACACAACAGGCAATTTTGCGATTTCAGCGTCCACATCCAAGCCATTTTTAACCATCTCGATCATGCGAAGTGTGGCATAAATCGCATCATCATAACCAAAATAACGGTCATTAAAGAAAAGATGTCCACTGACTTCTGCTGCAAAATCAGCATTGGTTTGAGCAATCATGACTTTAAGATTGCTGTGTCCCGTTTTGTACACAATTGCCTTGCCGCGCTTATTAATCTCATCGTACATCACTTGAGAGCATTTTACTTCACCAATCACGGTTGGGTTTTTCATGGCACTAGAGAACAAAATTGCCATGATGTCACCTTTGACATTGTTATGTTTCGTCAAAAAGGCAAGGCGGTCTGCATCGCCATCATATGCAAAGCCAAGCGCAAATTCGCCTTCTAACTCTTTTTTAATATCTTTGAGGTTTTTTTCTACCGTTGGATCGGGGTGGTGATTAGGAAACGTGCCATCAGGATCAGTATACAATCCCTTACATGTAAAGCCTAGTGCTTTAAAAACATCTTGTACTACAACACCTGCAACACCGTTACCACAGTCATAGACAAAAGGTTGATTGAAGCCTTTAAGGTGGTCAAACTCTTTAATTAAATAGGCGATATAACGCTCTTTGGCATTGATAAAAGTTGATGTTGTATCATCTTCAACAACCATCGTAAAATTTTCAAGTATCTCACGTCCAAGCGCATAAATGTCTTCACCAAAAAATGGCTTTTTATCAATCGTGATTTTAAAGCCATTGTACTCGCTAGGATTGTGTGAGCCTGTGATCATCACTGAAGCATTTGGCGTGATACCATCGAAGGTTTGAAAATTACTAAAGTAATTGACAGGTGTTGCGACTAAACCCATCGTCAACACTTTACACCCTGCTTTATTTAAACCGCTGGTCAAATATTCACACAAAATAGGTGAATGGCTTCTGGCATCATAGCCGATAGCCACATATTCGCCTACTTTTTTCACCTGTAAGCCCAAAAAATAGCCAATCAATTTGACCATTTGTTCATTGAGTTCTTTTTCAAAAATACCTCGAATATCATACTCTCTAAAAATTGTTTTCAATTTAATTCTCCTTGTATAATTCATCTTCAATAGCGATGCCAAAGACATCGGTATACGATTTTTCATGTTTTAAATTTTCCTGCATTGTAACCAAAGCACGCTGATAATCTTCTATAATAATATTACCCTTAAGCAGTTCATATTTTAGAAACAACCAATAAGTATTAAGCACGTCACTCTCGCAATACTCTTTGATTTTTTCAATCTCACCCGTATAAAAAAGCTCCATCACCTGATCGCCACTGACGTCATATTTTCCAGGCAATCCAACCATTGAACATACATGATCAAGTTTCAATCCTCGCACTGCGCCAAACTCACACAAATGGTCCATCACGTCAATATGAAAACGATCACTAAAACGAGCGCGGTAATTGTCCCATTTTGTTTTATTAAGCTCCCTGTTTTCTTGTTCAAAATAGGCGTTACATGTCAGATTATACTGCATAGCTCTAAGCATCAAAAGGGGCATATCAAAACTACGACCATTGAAGCTTACAAGTTTGGGATTGTGTTTATTGATGAAATTTAAAAAGTTTTTAATCATCTCTTTTTCATCAGCGCCATCAATGCTACTGACTTTACGAAAGATTCCAAAATCATCGGCAATCACTGCAGAAATTGCGACTATTTTATGAAATGATAGCGGTAAAAAACTGCTACCACTTTTGGCTTCTTGCTCCTGCATCGCCAGAAGTGAGACCTCTTTATCATCACCCTCAAGATGCAGTACATCACGAATCAATCTTGCATCAGGGATGGTTTCAATATCAAATACACAAATCATTAAGTACCTCTTTGGCTTGATTTGGTTACAATTGTAACTAAAATCAACTATGAAAGTGATAAGATGAGGGAATATTTAGAGTATGGTCTTGTAAAAAGTATCTTATTTTTAACAAACCTTTTGCCTATCTCTTTTGTCTATACGCTCTGCAAAAAACTCGCCTTATTTTTATTTGAAATTGATAAACGTCGACGAACATTGAGTTTAAGAAATCTGCAATTAGCCTATCCTGATTTAAACGAAGATGAACGCCTCAATTTAGCCAAAAAAGTCTATGAAAATGTAGCACTTAGTGTGGCTGAAATTATCTTAATGATGCAAAAACGTCTTGATATAGACTCCATGATTGAAGATTATGAACAAGCCTTGATAGATATGCGCAACTGTTTTGAGCATCAACGTACAGGAACCCTTCTTTTAACAGCCCATTTTGGAAATTGGGAACTCCTAGCGCATTTTTTTGCCAAGCACGGTTATCCCGTTGTTGTCATCGGACGCAAAGGGAACAATGCTTTGATTGAGACAAAGCTAACAGCACCTTTTCGCACGATGTATGGCAATACTTTAGCGTACAAAGAACAAGCGATGAGCGCCATTATAAGAGCACTTAAACACAACGGCATTGCGGGTATGCTCATTGATCAAAAAGCCAGTGGAGCTAACAGCATTAAGGCTACCTTCTTTGCACATCAGGTTGATACAGTCAATTCAACGGCTATGCTTAAACTTCGTTACGATCCTGCAGTTGTCTCCTTGTTTATGGCACGTCAAAAAAGCGGAAAATACAAACTCATTGTTGGCTCAAGCGCCGATGTAATCTTAGATGAAAAACTGAGTGAAACTGAAAAGATTGAGCACCTCACACAGCGGTATAATGACATCATTGAAGAAATCGTGAGGGCTTATCCTGAACAATGGTTTTGGATGCATGATCGCTGGAGAATCGCTAAGTGAACATCCTTATCTTAAGTGATGGAAGGATGGGACATCTCAATCAGTCTATCGCTTTGGCTAAACACCTAAAAGCCTCTTATGAGATTGTGCCTGTGCGCTTTACGTGTAAAATGTGCAAAGCACTCTCTTATGTACTTGATTTTTTGCACCTTTATAAAACCTCTTTATTCCAACTTGAAAAAGCATTACCAAACCATTTTGATGCGGTGCTTTCGGCTGGATCAAACACCTATTATGCCACAAAAACCATCGCTAAACATTACCACGTAAAGTCAATTGTCATGATGCTACCTCAAAGTTATCGCTATGATTTTGATACAATTTTTGCCCAAAGCCATGACCATCCGCCTAAGCAAGATAATATCATTGAATTGCCTGCAAATTTTAGTTTTTGTGAACCCAAAGGATTTTTCACCCCTGCTCAAAAATCTGTTGGCATCATTATAGGTGGTAACAATGCGCACTTTACGATGCGTCGTGAACACTTAAAAAAGCAATTAGATTTGATTTTTGGGCATTTTCAAGATTACATTATCGCGGTTACAACCTCTCCTCGAACACCTAAAGAGATTGAAGCGTTATTGCAAAGCTATCCATTTTCGTATCGTGTCATTTTTTCACACAACCCCATCAATCCCATCGCCGATTTTTTACACCATTGCGACGTTGTTTTTATCACGATGGACTCAACCTCGATGATCAGCGAAGCCATCAGCTATGGAACTTCTTCAATTGAAGTTTTACCGCTTGACGAGAGCCGAAACAGTAAATTTTATACCATGGCAAAGACACTTGAAAAAGAGGATTATTTGCATATTTTTGATGGAAATATCTGTCTTAAAAATAAAAAAATAGATTTTCAATATTACGCACACAAGGCATTTGCGTGATTATTGTCCAGCTTTTACCCGAACTGAATGAAGGGGGCGTTGAGCGAGGTGTGATTGAACTCTCACGGGAACTGGTAAAAAATGGCTTTAAAAGCATTGTCATTAGCCACGGAGGAAAACTCGTACCTCAACTTGAAGCTGATGGCGCTTGGCATGTAAAACTTGATGTTTGCTCAAAAAATATTTTCACCGCTTCTTGGCGCATCTTTCAACTCTACAAACAAATAAAGAGTCTTAAGCCAGATATATTACACGTCAGAAGTCGTGTACCTGCATGGATGGTCTTTTTTGCCAATCAATCGTTGCATGTCCCTATCGTTTCAACGGTGCATGGCTTTAACTCAGTAAGTGGCTACAGCGCCATCATGACCAAAGCCAACCACGTCATCTGCGTCAGTAACGCCATTAAAACCTATATTCAAAAACATTACCATACACCTCAAGCCAAGATAACCGTTATCCCAAGGGGCGTGGACTTAGCCAAATTCAATCCTCAAAACCTTAACCACGCTTTTATGTCCAATTTCAAACACCAATTTAACCTTGAGGGTAAATGGGTCATTGCAACCGTTGGACGTATCACGCAACTCAAAGATTTAGAAACTTTTATAGAAGCAATTGCTATACTCAAAAAAGATTTTCCAAATGTTATGGGATTGGCTGTGGGTGGTGTGCGAAGTGATAAACAAAAATACTTTGAAACATTGAAAAACCTCGTTTCAGCGTTGCATGTCAAAGAACATATCTGTTTTTGCGGAAGTACTGAAAATGTGGCTGAAGTATACGCCCTAAGCGATGTTATCGTCAGTAGTTCAAAAAAACCTGAGAGTTTTGGAAGAAGTGTCGCTGAGGCGATTGCGCTTGGCACACCGGTGGTGGCAACAAATCATGGAGGCGTACTAGACATTATTCAAGAAGGTGTTCACGGATACTTTACGCACATTGGCGACGCACAAAATTTAGCAGAAAATATTATTAAAGCCAAGGCGCTTGATTTTGATGGCTATACCTATATCAGTGAAAATTTTTCACTCAAACAGATGGTTAAAAAGACGATTACAGTGTATAAGGGTGTGCAGTGAGAGTTGTTCAAATAGTAGCTTCTGAAGGGCTTGGTGGGCTTGAAAAACATGTTCAAGAATTGTGTAATAAACTTGTTGATACATGTGAAGTACATCTTATCGCACAAGAATGCGACTTCAGCAAATACGACAAGCGTATCATCTTTCACCCTTTAGACCTTTCAAAAAGCAGGCGAAATCCTTTAATATTATGGCGCCTGATCAAATGCATCAATGCTATTTCGCCCGATATCGTTCATGCACAAGCCAACAAAGCAACCCAAATGCTTGCCTATATTCGCACATTTTTAAAACCAACGATTAAAACCATTGCAACGTTACATAACAGTAAAAAGAACATCAAAGCATACGAAGTAATGGATCATGTCATTGGCGTGTCACACCGCGTCTTAGAAGCAGTCAAAAATTCTTCTCAAAGCGTTATTTATAATGGTATTTCTGACATTACGTACCAAAAGGAATACCAAACACTTATTCCTTTTGGCATTCGTCCTGATGATTTTGTCATCATAGGAGTAGGCAGATTGGTTGCAACTAAAAATTTTGCCCTGCTTATTACGGCGATTAAAGAGCTTAATGTTAAATTATTAATTGTGGGAAGTGGAGCAGAGGAGAAGATGCTTAAAGATTTGGTGAATGAACTTTCCATTCACGATAAAGTCATTTTCACAGGTGCAAGAAACGATGTACTTCATCTTCTAGCAGCATCAAAGCTGTGCGTTATCTCTTCGCACCGTGAAGGTTTTTCGTATGTCATGGCGGAAGCTTTATTGGCGCAAACGCCTGTTTTATCCACGGATGTTGCCGATATGTCTCGCATTCTGCCTTTGAATTATGTTGTACCAATTAACACTATCACCCTACTACAAGAAAAAATAGATTATATACAGCACCATTATGAGAGTGTACGAAAAGAATTTGAGCCAAGTTTTCTGTTTGCTCAAGAGCATTTTACCATCAACAAGATGGCTGAATATACGTATACAACGTATCAAAAAATTGTAAATTAACCGAAGGCTAATGGCATTGAAAACTATTTTATCGCTAGGCGATTGCAATACGCTAGGCATCAATGAAAATCATCAGAACGCATACCCTGAAAAGTTTGCGCAAGCCATCAATCACCCATGTCTTAATTGTGGCTATACGATGTCTACAACACGAGAAGGAAAACACTTTTTTAACGCTTTTAACCATCCCAATGTTTCTATCATAACCATCCAATATGGGCTTGTTGACTCGTGGTCAACGTTCAAATATTCACCTTATGTCCTTTACTATCCAGAGACTTTTGGGCGGAAAATTGGACGAAAGATAGTTAAAAAATATAAAAAAATCTGTAAATCTTTAGGGCTTAATTCACTCTTTGGCACCAAAAAAGTAGTTCCATTAGAAGAATATATCGCCAACATAGAGGCTATCATTCAAGCGTCTACGGCTACTATGATTATCCTCATCGATACGATTCCCAATAAAGAGACCTATCGAAATGAATCCATCCAACACTATAATCAAGCCTTAAGCCAGCTTGCTATGCGCTATAAACACTGTTATAAACTGGATATTTATGAAACATTTTCTAAAAAAATGGAATTATTGTACAGCGATGACACGCATATGAATGATTTAGGACATCAACTCGTAACACAAAAATTGGTAGAACTCTATGAAAACAGCTTTTCTTCGCTTTAGTGCTTTAGGGGATATTGCAGCAAGTTTGCCTGTCTTAAGGGCGTTTAAAGAGCAACCAACCATTATAACTACGCCCATGGGCAAAGAGCTTTTAAAAGATGAATTTGATCATTTTTTACTGCTTCAGAGTAAATCTTTTTGGCATATCACACAACTCATTGCACAAATACGCCATGAACGATTTGCACAAATTATTGACCTACAATGCAATGATAGAAGTCGTTTAATTACCCTCTTTTCAAAAGCACATATCATCAATAATACACACATTAATCTTAATCAAAATGTAACGGCTATTTTTGAGGCTATCACAGCACAAAGCTCACTTCATGGCCCGCTAGATACAACCTTTCAACCGAAAGAAAAAACCTATATTGTGCTAAATTGTGGCTCAAGTCCACAATGGATTTCTAAAAGACTCCCTATCTCTAAATGGCAGGAATTTACGCAAGTCCTTTATGAAAAATTTGGCTTGCCATTTATCTTAACGGGAGATCAGAGTGAAAAAGCCTATATTGAAGAAATTGCTCGCTTCATTGTTGGTGAAAAAGAGGTTTTAGCAGGAAAAACCACCATTCCTGAACTTAAAACTATTCTTTCCAATGCCTTTTTAACCTTATCCACGGATTCCGCATCAATGCATATTTCTGCTGCTCAAAAAACACCAACGATCGGTTTGTTTGGACCTACTAATTGGGTACGTTCTGCACCTTTTGGACCTTGGTCGACTGTTGTTTACGATACACTGTTTTATCCAAACCATGAACCACCCTTGGTCAATTCGGTAAAGATAAGCAACTACTTTGACCATATGCGTATTGAAAATGCATTAATTCATCTTAAGGATTTTTTGGAAAAATGATAATGATTGAACGAACAATGGCTTATTTGGTGCCTTTATTAATCTTACTCAATTATCTCGGTCGAGGCTTATACAATGTTACTTTAGTTTTAGTTGCCCTTGGAAGTTTCTATCTTTTCTATCAACAAGCGCACCTACTCAAAAAACTTTCGCACGAAAAACTTTTTCTTTTCTATTCATTATTTATCGCCACAGTGATTATAACCATTCCTTTTTCACTCAATATTGCCTTCTCTTTGGCAAAGTTTGCCACTTTTTTTCTATCTTCCTATAGTGTATTGGTGGCTAGTCTTTATTTATATGTTTTTTCTGACAATAAACAACACCATTTTATACTTGCTCTTAAAATTCTTTTTTTTAGCTCCATTGTTATGGAAATCATCACGATATTGAGTATTGTCTATAATTTTGACCCTTTACTCTACATCAAAACGCATGAATTAAAACCTCCAATGAATAGTTACCATCTACGAGAAATATTTACA
>JAQUVE010000124.1 GCA_028693565.1 Sulfurospirillaceae bacterium
GATTGATTTGAACTTAGAGACAACGCTCCCCAAGTAGATGTTAGGATAAACTCGGATAGTGAGTTTATATCAGTTTGTATGATTTCATTATTTTTAATTGATTCGTCCAGTAGTACATTTATTCTATTCTGTATGTTTACAAATATTTTATTTAACGCTTTTTCAAAATCTTTATCTACATTTGATAATTCTATATTTAATCTATTCAGCGGACAATTATACTTTACTAAATTTTCATTGTTTGATATTTTATCTATTGTTTCAATGATTAAGTCTATTGAGCTTGTACTATCACCTTTTTCAAGTGCAAAAAATATATCCATTTTTGGGGACAATCTTTCTTTTATCATGGCAAGAACTAACTCTTTTTTTGATTTAAAGTAATGATATAAAGAACCTTTTGGAATATTGCATTCTTTTAAAATTGCAGAAATTCCTGTGGCATTATACCCATGTTGATAAATGATAGAAAATGTTACATCCAATATTAAATCCCTAGTTTGCTTTTTTATAATTTATCCTTTATTTTTTAGCTAACGATTGACTTCGCCGACAGATTTGCCCTGTTTGGTGCTAGGATTTGTTATCCAGTTTACTTAGCATATCGTTGATAAGTTTAGGGGTCGGAGATAAACTCTTAACTTTTTAACTTTTATCATTTACATGTAAAGCATTTTATCAAAATAACGCCACTATGTTTCACACCAACCTAAAAGCAATTTCACAGTGCTCTTTCGATACACTCTTTTTTTATTTTTTTAAGTGAATTTTATGAAAAAACAACTCAATACTTTGACACTCTCTGGCTTGATTATAGGCCCTATTTTAGGCTCTGGTATCATCCTTTTACCGCCTATTGTGTATGACCTTGTGGGCAATCTTCCCATTGTGGTATGGTCGATTGTTTTAGCATTAGATTTTGCTTCCGCACTGGTTCTTGGCAATCTTAGCATTAAATTTCTAGGTGATGAAAGAGTGGCTAACGCAGTTCACAAAATTTAAATACTTAACCTCGTATTATCTCATCAGCGCTGTCTTCTTTGGCCCGTGCCTGTTTATTTTGTTGGAGCGCATTTTATCCAACTGCTTGTTGGCTTAGATGTTCATCTACTAGCACTTGGCATGTTAATGGTGACTTTTTTTGCATTACTTCGCTCTATGCAGTTTCTAGGAACGCTCTCCATGATCGTTACAACCATCGTCGGCATTATCTTAAGCCTTAGAGATTGCTATCTTAATTGGTGGACATGACACTACGGTTTCACTTGATGCTCCTTTTGATGGTGTACTCATTTCAAGAGCGATATTGTTGTCTTTTTGGGCGATTGTAGGGTGGGAAGTCATCGGAAATTATTCTAAAGAGGTTGATGAGCCTAAACGGACCATCCCAAAAGCGGTAAAAATCAGCGCAGTAGCGATTTCCCTCATCTATCTATTGGTTGTGTGTGCTATTCAATTTACTTCATTAAAACACCCCAATGCCATCACTGCCCTTACCTATCTATTATTTGGGACACTCAGTGAAGGTGTGATAGGCATTTTGGCTATGCTGTTATGTCTTAGTACGGTTTTACTTTTTGTTGGGGGTGTTTCAAGACTCATTTGTGGTCTTTCCTCTGAGTATCAAGGAGTTAAACAAACGTCTTTAAAATGGCTCACCTATTGTAGCTACACTGTTTTTATGCACATCAACGCTTTGGTCATAGGATTGGTCTATCTAAATGTCTTTACGATTGAAGATTTAGTAGCTCTTGCTGATGGGTTTTTTATCGCCAATGCTGCTATTGAACTTTTTGCTGAATACACTCTTGCGACCACTCAGTTGATTCGCTGTGTTAGCATTAATATTTGTAGGGATTCTCTTTACTGCGCATTGGATTGTGCTTGTCATCATTGCTCTTTTTGCATAGAACGTGTTGCAATAAAATTTATAAATGCTTTTACTCTATTATCTTCGTTTAAAAACAGTCTTGTTAATTTTTTTTTGTTATACTGTAGTAAGCTATAACATTTTACAATTACATAATTAATAAAAGGATGCCCCATGCGATGGTTTATCATTTTTTTTATGGCGAGTGCATTAACGTATTCTCAAGCCGATATTTTAGAAGACATACAAAAGACACATCAACTTCGAGTTTGTGTCTGGCCAGAATATTATGGCATCTCGTATATCGATCCTCGGATGCAAACATTGGAAGGTATCGATGTTGACTTAGCAAAAGAACTTGCAAAAACATTGCAGGCAAATCTATCTTTTATTGAAAGCTCATTTGCTACATTAATCTCTGATGTCGAGAATCACCGTTGTGATATCGCTATGTTTGCGATAGGAAAAACCAAGCAGCGTCAAGAACATCTTTACTTAACGTCACCACATCTTTCAAGTGATATCTATGCCATAGTATCGAAATACAATAATCGTATTCAGCAATGGAATGATATTGATAAACCTGACATCATCGTAGCTGTTGCTAAGGGAACATATCATGTTGACGTGATGAAAAATCACTTAAAATATGCCAAACTCTTGATCGTTGACTCATTACATGCGAGAGAGCAAGAGGTAGAAGCTGGGCGTGCTGATGTTTTCATGACCGATTTTCCTTTTGGCATTCATATGGTATCAGAACATCCATGGGCAAAGCTTATAACACCTACGGAACCATTTCATATGACACCTTATGGGTGGGCAATAGCTAAAAATGAAAAAAAATTCGCTGATCGAGTCGAATCGTTTATCAAAGAGATTAAAGCTGATGGACGATTATTCAAAGCTGCAAAACGTCATCAATTAGAATCTATCATAGTTACCAAACCATGATGCATACTTTCTTTCATCGTTTAGGAATTTGGCGATATGTTTTAGTAGTTATTTTTATCTCTATTTTGATGATAGTCATACTCATAAAAACAATCTCTTTACTACGCCAAGAAGCTATCAGCACTCATCGTCACATTGCACAATTACATGCACAAGCGATTGAAGAACATTTTTCGCAAACCTTGCAAACTGTCAATAATACAATTGATCAAATTCCTTTTTTATCAAGTAATCAAGACTCTTATGAAATTATTGAGCATCTATTTCAAATTTTACTACGTAATGCACCGTACATACGTTCTTTTTCTTTACTGGATATGCAAGGTAAAATTCTTACTAGTTCAACCCCAGCAAACCAAAATATATCCATTGATTTACAACAATTTTTACCCATTCCTTTTGAAGACAAACCTCTATTACGTATTGGTGTACCATGGGTAGGACGAGACTTTAGCTCATCTTATAGTAGCACACCCAAACAGCCTGTTGCAAAAGATCATATAAGTTTTATCCCCGTCATTAAAAAAATATTTTTCAATAACAAACCTTATATTATAGCTGTAGCACTTAATACAGATTATTTTAATAACCAATACCTTCATGCCCTTCCCCTTCAAGATGGTACTGTTTCATTGTGGCGCATAGATGGTATCCTTCTTTTTTCAAGCGATAAAACTCTTTTATTAGGAAGTTCTCATAACGCTTTAACCCATTCTTTAAACAAAGATATTGAAACATTGGTTGCCCATTTTGCGACACAACATCACACTTTGATTGATGCTTATAAACTTGCAAGCACTATGCCTTTTGTTGTTGATATCGAAATGCATGAAGATTTTGTATTGGGATATTGGGATAAAGAACGCCATAAGATACTTCTTATCAGTGTTTTTCTTATCAGCTTATCAAGTCTTTTAGTATTACTTTTATTCCTCAGATACTATAAAGAAGTACTCAGACAAAAACAACAAATATCTTATGAAAAACAATTTCGCCTTGCGATGGAAGCTACACAAACAGGGCTATGGACATGGCACTATGATACCAATGTTCTCACATGGGACCCAGAATGCTATCTGTTACTAGGATATCAGCCTTTTGAATTTGAAATATCATGGGAAAAGTTATTTGAATTGACACATCCTGATGATGCCAATAGTATGTTTGCTTCCATTCAATCTCAAATAACTGAACATCCAGAATTTGTCATAGAACGCCGTATGCGAAATCCTAAAGGTCAGTGGGTTTGGATACAAGTAAGAGGTAAAGTCATCGAATATACACTTGATAATAAACCTCTGTTTCTTACAGGTGTTTATATCAATATTAATACCCAACGCCAAGCAGAAGAGTTACGTATCTCTGCGGTTGCTTTTGAAACACAAGAAGCCATTCTCATCACAGATGCATCTGAAAAAATACTCAAAGTCAATCATGCATTCACTAAAATTACCGGTTATAGTTCTGAAGAAATTATTGGTAAGTCACCTCGTATTTTAAAATCTAATAAACATGATAAAGCCTTTTATCAATCATTGTGGCACTCTTTAGAGACAGAAGGTTATTGGCAAGGTGAATTATGGAATAAGCGTAAAAATGGTGAGATCTATGCTGAGTATATTATGATTACCGCCATACGCAATGAGGTAGGTATCATCACCCATTATTTAGCAAATTTTAACGATATCACCAATTATAAAGCAGCTGAAGAAAAAATTCATGAGCTCGCTTATTATGATCCGTTGACTCACTTAGCCAATAGACGTTTGCTACACGAAAAAATTGACCAAATACTCTCTCATAACCACCAAAATTATACTATTTATTATGCTCTTGTTTTTTTAGATTTGGATCATTTTAAACAACTTAATGATACCTTTGGACATGATGCTGGCGATATGCTACTCGTGCAAGTTGCCAAACGGTTACTCGACTGTACACGTTCCAGTGATATTGTTTCACGTCCTGGTGGCGATGAATTTGTTATTTTACTTGAAAATTTAGGGAACAATGCTCTGCAATCTTCTTTTATGGCACAATCTGTTGCTAAAAAAATCCTTTTTTATTTAAACAAACCCTATGAATTGGCCCATGGAGAGTATACAATGGGTGCGAGTATCGGTATTACCCTATTTAGTAACGATGGAACTAAAACACTTGATGTACTCATGAAAGAAGCTGATAGTGCTATGTATTCATCAAAAAGTAAAGGAAGAAATCAAATCTGCTTTTATGAACATCCTCTAGTAAAAGAAAATGAATCACGTTTAACCTAAGATATGTTTCGTTAACCTCTGTTTAACGTAGTATTTGTACTTCCTCCAAACAGATGCTTAATAAAAGCGATAACCAATGAATATCCAATAGCCAAGATAAATATCAACAATGAAAAAGTTGGGACTGTAAATTCTTGACCCACGTAGGTAAAAAAACCTGGTGTAAAGACTAAAAATGGCATAAGAAATGCAAATTGTTTACTAAAGACAAAGAGTGATAGGTAACTAATGGGTTGTTTCATAATATAAATCCACACTATAAAACGCATAAAACTCAAAAATATAGCAATCATCATAAATAATACAATTCGAGGAAAAGTTGTAATTCCACAATCAAACTCTGTTAATCCAACAAAATATTGACTTGAAACGAGAAAGGCGATTACAATAGTGATAGGATGCGCAAAGATTGATGAAAGTACAAGAAAAATATTGAAATATTTATTACTAAATTGATATTTCTGTATTTTATCATCAATATAGATACTCAAAGGTATCAACAGAATAAGATAACTGACAACCAATCGAAATATCCAATTTTCCATGTTAGCACCTTAATTGAGATGATTGTCACATTTTAATCACTTTAACCTTAAAATAAAAACAACAACTAATTTTCATAAGATTTGATAATCATACTAAGGACTATAAGACTCAAAAAGTAACACTAATCACCAAAATATAAATGTGGTATTCCTCTTGTATAAAGAAAAAAGAACATGACTATGAAACTGGGATGGGGAGCATAAGAAAAGCGTAGTATATTTTATGGAAGGGACAAGAAGTGAGTAAGCATGTTGGGCTTACTCACTCCTGCTATTTTCAATTATGAAGCAGGGATAGCCGCTTCAACTAATTTTGAAAATTTGACCCCTTTTAATCCACCTATTTTTTGTGCAAAATCTTTTATAGCAGAAACTTTACCTTGTATCATAACAGTTTCTAGACAATTTTCATGATTGACATGAACGTGTGTATTGCACATAATTTTGATATGCGCATCGTGTTGAATTTCTAAGATTTTTTGGACCAGCTCATTTTGATGATGGGTATAAATCATAGTAAGCACACCAATAACTTCGCTACTATCATTTTGCCAATCATCTTTTACAATCTTCTCGCGAATTAAATCTCTTGTAAATTCACTCCTAGAAGCATATCCCTGTGCAGTAACTTTTTTATCGAGTTCTTCTAAAAGCTTTTCTGGCAAAGAGACACTAAAGCGAATAATTTTATCCATAGGTTGTCCTTTATAGTTATTTACAATATTCTAGTGAGAGTATTCTTTAACTCTTACGAAAAAGAGAGATTAATATTATTTTGAAAGCATTTTATATAACTGCCCCATACATATACCACTATCGTTAATAGGAATATTGTGAGGAAATAGTATGTTTTCTTGTGAAATAGAAAGCAGTTTTTCCAGTAAAGTACGATTTTGAAAAACACCACCACAGACAATAGTTTTTAGTTTAAAGTCCCGTGCTATCGTATCTGCGATACAAGCTAGTGCATTAATAAATTTTGAAGCTATAACATGCGGATCTTTATCTTCAGCCATTAAATTAAAAATATGTTTATACTGAATTATCTTTCCATCTAGTTTAAGAGGGTAAGCTTCTGTTATTGTTTCATCATAAAGAGCTTCTATCATTAAGCCACTTTCTCCATCATAACTAATCTGATCAGAAAGCCCACACATCACGGCTACAGCGTCAAATATTCTACCAACGGAAGAGCATAAAGGCGAGTTGATGTGTTTAGAGTGAATTTTATGTAACACTTTAAGTTCGTCCTTGTTAAAGAGAGAAAGCTGTTGTGTAAAAGGTTCTAAGCTATGTCCATTTTGCTCAATATCAAATAACAATGAGAGTAAAATACGCTTGATATCTCTAATGCTTGCGTCGCCTCCTAAGAGATAAAAAGGCTCAAAAAATGCAACCCGTTCATACGAAGTCGTATCACACAGTAAAAATTCTCCACCCCAAATTGTTCCATCATCACCATATCCCGTACCATCCCATGCGATTCCCAATACTTTTTCTTTAAGATGGTGCTCAAACATGGCAGATAATACATGTGCGTAATGATGTTGAATCTGAATAAAGGGTTTATCTTGTTTTCTAGCCCATTGTGTGGTTGCATATTGTGGATGTAAGT
>JAQUVE010000125.1 GCA_028693565.1 Sulfurospirillaceae bacterium
TATCAATATCGTCGCTCCTGAAAATAACACTGTTGCACTCAACGATTACACCCTTCATATGCGCATGTTTCACTACCTTAAAAGTAAATACCCGCAAGTGCATCGTGCCCTTCATGCAGGAGAGCTGACCCTTGGGA
The DNA here is from genome assembly GCA_028693565.1 of Sulfurospirillaceae bacterium. GTDB lineage: Bacteria > Campylobacterota > Campylobacteria > Campylobacterales > Sulfurospirillaceae > Sulfurospirillum. Next base: position 138 of record JAQUVE010000125.1, read on the forward strand.
TGGTAGAGCCTAAAGAGCTTTTATTTCACATTACGCAAGCATATGAAATTGCAGGAGCAGAGCGCATCGGGCATGGTGTGGATTTGCCGTATGAGCAAAATCCTGTGGCACTACTTGAAGAGCTCAAAGCGCATGCAAGCATAGAGATTAATTTTACGAGCAATGAATTTATCTTAGGTGTCAAGGGCAATGCACATCCGTACCCCATTTACGCCGCTTATGGTGTACCGCTTGTGATTTCAACCGATGATTCGGGTGTGTCACGAGACAATCTAAGTCATGCGTATGTGCTTCTAGCCAGTCGGTACCATCCACGTTATGAAACGATAAAAAAGTATGTCTACAATAGTATTGAATATGCGTTTTTAAGTGTTGAGGAAAAGGCAAGGCTCAGGGCTGGGCTGGATAAAAGATTTATGAATTTTGAGCGAGAAATGAGTACTTTAAATGAAAAATTGAGCCATTAATTATTTGTCACTTACCTTTTACATGTAAGGAAGAATCCTTACATGTAACGCTAATAAGAAAATTTGGCTTGGGTTGGCATGACCGTAACAAAACCAATGGCGGCGATGAGAACTAGGTTTAGAAACGTAGAAAAATCAAGTGTCAATAAAAAGATGATAAGCCCTATAATCGCGATGGCTTCAAAGATAGCAAGGTTTACAAACATAAGAGTTGTGTATTGGGTGCGAAATGCTTTGAATTTTTCTTCTTCACTCTCAAACGCTTCATGCGTGATTTTCTTAACCAGTTTGCCATAAGAGGATTTAAAGTACAAAGTGCCAATACCTAAGATAATCAACGCCAACGCATAAGCAAAATCAATAGCACTTAGGCCTGCAAAAAATGGTGCTTGTAACCATTCTGGCGTATGTGATGCCTTAAAGTTGGTCTGTGTCATAAGCAGGTAGCAAACTACCACATAGGTAAAAAGTGCCCCTAGCATCGTAAACCAAATCATCATCAACGTTTTAAGGCTTTTTTTCTCATCCGAAGTCAGCATCTTTTGCATCATTGTCCCTTTTGAGTAATATTTTAAAGATAATTATACATAAAAGCTGGAAATTTTACATGGTAAGCTTCAAATTTTTTCCCAAGATGTTATAATCCAAACCACGTTACATGTAAAGGGACTTTATGCAAGCATTACAACACTTTTTTGAAGAACATGACCGATTTGCGAAACTTTTGGGATTTAGGGTTGAAGCGTTTGAAAAAGGCTCAGCGACGGTCAGTGCCGTGATTCAAGAAGAGCATCTCAATGCGGCAAATGTCGTGCATGGAGGTTTTTTATTTTCTTTAGCCGATTATGCGTTTGCGCTCGCATCTAACTCGCACAACATTCTCTCGCTCTCCATCAGTTCCAACATACTCTTTCAAAAAGCCAAGCCCAGTGGCATGCTTTTCGCGTATGCCAAAGAGCTGAGTGATGGAAAGAAAATCGCCACGTATGAAGTGCGCATTTGTGATGAACAAGAGAGCATCATCGCAACCTTTACGGGGACGGTGTATCGAAAAGATACGAGCGTTCTTTAGCCTTTACATGTAAAACTTAGCGGTTTTCGCCAAGACGCTCTAACGCGTCAATATCATTCCCCGTAATCACATCTCTATAATCTTCGATGGTTTGAATCGGCCAATTCCACCATTGTATCTTTAACAATCGCTTGATGGTCTCATCATCAAATCGTTTTTTAACCATTCGTGCAGGGTTGCCTGCCACGACGGTGTAAGGCTCAACATCGTGGGTGACAACGGATTTTGCACCGATAATAGCGCCATCGCCGATGGTAACACCTGGCATAATGGTCGCATCAAGTCCTATCCAAACATCATTGCCAATCACCATATCGCCTCTGTTTTTCGATGCTTCAAACATGGCAACAATCTCTTCGCTGGTTGTTTGAGACGTCATTCTAAAATTGGCAAAAGGGTATGTCGAAAAACCGCTCATTGCGTGGTTTGCCGAACTGGTGATGAAGCGTACACCATGCGCAATTTGAACAAATTTGCCGATGATAAGACGGTCTAAACTGAGCGCAAACAGATACGGTGCAAGAAAACTCGCATAGTCTTCCAACACATCAAAATTGTGATAATAACTAAACTCACCCACGCTAATGCGCGGATGATTGATCACTTCTTTGAGATGAACAACCTGCTTAATTTCAGTACCATCAGGCATACGCATCGGGTATTTTTTCGTGCTATCTAATAAATACATGGCTCTTCCTTAACGTATTTTGGCGATAATCGCTAAAAACTGCTCCATACTCTTTTGGTCTAAAGCGCCCAAAAAAGTCTTCGCAGATTCTTGCACGCTTTGCGTAGCATTGGTAAAAAGCTCTAAACCCACAGGGGTTAGCTTCACCAAACTCACACGTGCATCGCGCGCATTTTGCTCTTTTTCCACAATGTTTAACTTCTCCATCGGATTTAAAAGTCTTGTAATTCCCGATGCACTCATATTTGTCTTTTCCGCCAAATCAATTCTTCGCATTGATTGATTCGTTGTTTTGGATAACTCGTACATCACCAGATATTCGGAAAACGATATACCATGCAGACTTAAACATCTGTCCATCATTTTTGCTATTTTTGCATAGGCTAAAGATAATCCGAGGATAAATTCAAATGTTTGATTCATATTATTTCCTTGCTATATATTTGAGTAAGCAAGTATATAGCAAATACTTTTTTATGTCAAGAACACAAAAGACGCATGGGCACTCTTGCGCAAGTGTACACAGCGTTAGCGTAGCTTTTACGCTTTACCCAACATTTCGTTTATTTTTTGACGGTGCGCTTTTTCCCACTCTTCGAGGCTTATCTTGGCTTCTTTTTCGACTTTCTCTTTGGTTTTAGCGTAAATGCTTTGCGCTTCGTTTTTGGGGATGACGGCGATACCTTCTTCATCGGCAACGATGATGTCACCCGGATTAACATTTATACCGCCACATGTGATCGGTTGATTGAGGGGAAGGATGGCTTTTTTCATGCCAGGAATGGGCATAACGCCTCTGGCATAAATGGGGAATTTGGCTTCGCGCACCTCTTTGATATCACGAATAACGCCATCGACTATAAAGCCTACAATACCATTTTTCTGAGCGATGGCACTGACATTGCCACCCGATACCGCAAAATCCATACTTCCTGAATCAGCGACGATGATGGAGCCAGCGGGTGCTTCATAAATGGCGGCATGAAACATCAAGTGATCGCCAGCGTTAAGTTTGACCGTAAAGGCAGGGCCCGAAATGCGCGGCATGTTTTGCCAGAGTGCATGCATGCCACAGTCCATAAAATGCTCTTTTTTCAAAGCCCCAGCGTAATCTGTGGGTGCAAACTCAGCAAATTTTGTATAGTCCATGACGTGACTCCTTTAGCGAATGGGTATCTATCCGAAGGCTAACCAAATGCCCACACCTATCATCAATGTGCCTGCTATACGGTTCATTAATTTAACATTGTCACTTTTTTGCAAAAATTTTCGTAAGGTATTGCCACCACTTGCATACATAATGAGGCAGATAAACTCAAGACTTAGAATGATAAAAAGCAAAACAGAAATTTGAGGTATAAGAGGGTAATTTTTATTAATAAAAGGTGGGAGTAGGGCGATAAAAAATGCCCAACCTTTAGGGTTAGCAATGGCGGTAATAAAGCCTTGAAAAGCAAGCGCTCGATTAGAAATATTCACGGAGCATTCATTTTTTGACAACGCCATTTTGCCACGATTGAGCCACATTTGGATACCAAGGTACCCTAAATATACGCCACCCACATATTTAAAAATTATAAAGATATCGGGGTGATTGACCATAATAGCTGCTACTCCGATAACCGAAGAGAGTGCAACGATACCAACTCCTACAAGCTCCCCTGCCATCATGGCAAAGGTACGTTTTAGTCCAATGCTCATACCAAGGCTCATGGCAAGCGTCATACACATGCCAGGTGTTATGGAGACAAAAAAGAAGGTGGGGATAAAAACGACTAAAATTGAGAGGTCAAGTACAATGTTCACAAAAATCCTTCGCCAAAGTAAGAAATTATACTAAGTATTGTATAAATATGCTTTGAAATCGAATTATAATGACATGGAAAAGAGATGGAATTACTACCTGAGTCAATGGGTCTTTTAAATGTGCTTGCATTGATGTTTTCCTGCTTTGTCGGTGCGGCAATCACCACAGGTGTTGGCATGGGTGGAGGTATTTTAGTTATTGGTATCATGAGTCTGTTTTTACCTATTTCAGCACTTATTCCTATTCATGCTTTAACGCAAGCAGGTTCCGGGATTATCCGAGCATTTATCTTTCGTAAAAGTGTTTTGCTACGATTTTTTGGCTTATTTGCACTAGGAACTTTAGTAGGGTACGCTATTGCTACGCAGTTTATCGTGGTTTTGCCTGAGAGTAGTTTGAAACTATTTTTAGGTGTGGGTATCATTATTCTGATGTTTTTGCCTAGTTTTGAAGTAGCGGTAGTTTCAGCAAAAATGATTATTGCATTAGGCGTAATTACAGGGTTTTTAACGATGTTTGTGGGGGTTATGGGACCTATTGTTGGGGCATTTTTAGCATCTTTCCTTAAAGAAAGACATATCATTGTTGGCACACTCGCTTGGTGTCTTTCCTTCCAAAATTTAGGGAAAGCTCTTATCTTTGGAAAGCTTGGGTTTGATTTTTCAGCGTGGTTGTTTTTGATAGCTCTTTTAATTTTTGCGAGTTATTTAGGCGTTCTTGTTGGAAAAAAAGCATTAGATTACAGTAATAATGATTTATTTAAAAAAATATTGAAAATAGCATGTATTTTTTTGGGAGGAAAGTTGGTGGTAGATGCAGTAAGGGCGATGCTTTAATGGTATACAAGGCTTACATATAAGCCTTGCATAACGAAGACTTAACCGTTTTTGAGTTTATCGCGAAGTTCTGCTAGCTTTTGAGCAATCATATTAACCTCTTTTTCAAGTTTAGAGACATGTCCAAAGGCTTCGCTAACGATAAAATGATCTTGCGCTATGGCTTTTTCTAACAGTTCCATTATGGGAATAAAGTTTTCTTCATAAGCTGATTTATCAATCATTTTAAGCTTGAAATCATAGTCAATGCCTTTGAGCAGATAATACATCGCAATCAAATTACCTTTCATGCGGTAAAATTTATCATCTTGGGTAGTCACTGTCATTTTTGCCATTAAATTGGTCTGAAGTTGTTGTTTGAGTTTGTCCAGTGCGACTGCTAGATTGTCAGAGTTGACAATAAAAACAGCCCCTTTTTCACTCATTTCTTTAGCATTATCGGCTTCCAGTTCTTGGATATATTGGTCAATTTGCGTAATGGCTTGCTTGGTACGTGAGGTGTAGCTGGTAAAAAGTGGAATTCTAAAATCCGCATAAATGTCTGAGCGTGCTTGAACAAGGTGTTGATTGGCTCCGCCTGTTCCACGATTGCGCGCAAGATTGTTTTCTAAGATATCAATCCCGATACGATACATCTCAATTTTTCCAACTTGCTCGTAATATTTATTGTCTATCCACATACGAACACCTATAAAGTTTGTTACCAAGCCTTCATCTAACATGGCTTTAAGACCGCTTTGAAGAGCTTTTGTGGTTGTTTTCCCAGCAATGGCATCGTATGTTTTAATCACGGGAACCGTGTTCTGGGTGATACTATAAAAAGGTGCTACAATGATACTAATTGGGAAAAACCAAAGAGTGAAAGATACCGCCACTATAGCAATAAGTAGTAGGGTTCTTTTAGCAAAAATAAACCATTCTGTTACGTTAAAAATATAAGAGAAAAATTTCTTTTCAGTTTGAATTTCATCCATACATAACTCCTTAAGAATCAATAATGTAAGTATAAGCCTTTTGTGTTTAATGATGCGTTAAGTGTGACTTTTAAATTATAATATAATATTATTAACACTATTGTGTGCTATACTTGTAAAATTTTTTTGATAATATAAGGTGTGCATGTGAAAATTAGTAAGAAAAGCCTTGAATCATTGGTTGATGTGGTAGTATTGCCTTTTGAAAAATTTATCCTTGAGGATACACGTTTAGCAAAGTATTTGGCTGATCCGGAGGTTGCTAAGATTCACAACTTGGCAGTTTCAAAATTATCAATTTATATTTTTTCTGATGTTGAGCGTGCTTCTGCTTATGTTCAAGAAGGTGCTAAAGCACATCGAGAAAAGACAATCCCTATTGAGGATATTAAAGAGTATTACAGTTTGTATTTTCAATTATGTCGAGATTGGAACCAACAACACTTAGAAGCGAATACACAATACAGCGATAACCTTGCAACCATAGAGCAGTTTGTGTATGAAGCGTTTCGACAAGCGAATGAATCCAAAGAAAATTTCTATCTCTACAATGCTGATATTATCAAAAATGACTTAGCAAAAATGCATTATAGTGATGATGTCAAAATAAGTGCAGAGGCATTTTATGCTGAAGGAACGATGGATGAGTTGGATATCCATGATATTTTAGAGTCATGCACAGCTTTGTCCGATGAGGTTAAGGATAAAAGTACGACTCACGATGAGGTTTACTTTAATCACATCAATCACTATTTTAGAGCCTATGGTGTCATTTTAGAAAAAAATAGTGAATTTAAAGATATAGGATTTAGTTTGTTCAAGCTCTCTCAATTCATAGAAAACAATAGTGCAATGTTACCCGAACATCCTAAAAAGAAAACAGCATTGGTTGTGTTAAATGCCATCGTTGAAGATCTCGTTTCATGGACACATAGTGTTTTACAAGATAGGACGGCTGTAGATATTCACTATCTTGATGCATCACTACTCTCAAGCATCATACAGCTAGAGATGCTTTTCGCTCCAGTCCAAGCAGAAGCTGAAGATGAGCTGGAATTTTTTTAAATAATACAGACGCTAAACAAAAATTCAAGGTATAAGTTGTTATAATAAATAAATATATAGTCGCTCCTGAAAAATCCAAAAACAGGAATTTCAGAGCCTTCTTCCTCTTAGAATAAACCCCAACTCAAGCAGTAAAATCCAATACTGCCTCACATAAAAAAGACTTACCTTCATTTGTGTGTAA
>JAQUVE010000126.1 GCA_028693565.1 Sulfurospirillaceae bacterium
CATACGAGATGATTTAAATACAAAAGTACCGCGCGTTATGTGTGTGATTGACCCACTGAAAGTCACTATTGAAAATTATGAGGGCGAAGAAGCGATTGATGCGTCCTACTTTCCGCATGATGTGCCTAAAGTTGGCTCACGCAAATTGCCTTTTTCCAAAGAGATTTACATCGAACGAGATGACTTTATGGAAACTCCACCGCAAGGCTACTATCGCCTTACGCCTCATCAACCTGTAAGACTCAAACACGCCTATATCATCTCTTTCAAAGAGGTCATCAAAGACGCTAATGGTACGATTGTAGAACTCAAAGCGCTCTATCATCCTGATTCTAGAAGTGGCGAAGACACCAGCGGCATCAAAACCAAAAGTGCGATTCATTGGGTGAGTGCAAAGCATGCCAAAAGCGCCGAAGTGAGGCTTTATGAGCGGTTATACTCCCTCGAAGCGCCCGATGGCTTAGAAGATCTCAATCCAGACTCTTTACGTGTCATGAAAAATGCGCTTGTTGAGCCAGCTGTTGTTCTCGAAAAACCCGATGTTCGGTTTCAGTTTGAAAGACAAGGGTATTTTTACGCAGACCCGATTGATTACACCGATGAAAAACCTGTGTTCAATAAAATCGTCGGCCTTAAAGACTCATGGACTAAAAAAACAGACACTGTAAACACCCCTAAACCTGTAGTGCAAAAGACGCAAATAGAAGGCGAAGTGGCTCCTATGAGTGAAGCCGAACTTGCACTGTTTGCTCACTATACACAAGAGCTTGGGCTTAACCATGAAATAGCTAACACTCTCGCACGAGATGCTGGGCTCTCTTCGTTTTATCATGAGACGCTAGCGATGTTGAATAGTCCTATTAGCATCGCCAACATCGTAGCCAATGAAGTCGCCAGAGAGCTCAAACACGAAAGTGCATTAAACTTTGGCGCTAAAGAGATCGCAGCACTTGTCACAATGATCGATGAGGGAACCATTTCCAATAAAATTGCAAAATATGTCTTCGAAGAGATGCTCAAATCGGGTGAAAATCCAAGCGTCATCGTTGAAGCACAAGGACTGACACAAATCAGCGACCCTGCAAAGCTACAACCTCTCATTGATGAAGTTATGGCCAAAAACCCCGACAATGTGGCGAAGTTTAAAGCAGGGAACACCAACCTTTTTGGCTTCTTTGTAGGACAAGTGCTTAAAAACAGCGGTGGCAAAGCCAACCCCATTGTAGTCAATGAATTGGTGTCCAAACAACTTCACATGTAAAGAAAAATCATAAGGGTTAATAAACCCAGCCCAATTGCACAAGGAGTTTTGTAGCGTGTTCGCTTTCACTCTCTACTTTTTCACCCCCGATCACATGTGCAATTTGGGATCTAATGTAAAATTTGGGTTGGTAAAAAGTGTTTGAAGATATGGTATATTGGTAATAAATAATTGAATATGAACCAGTAGAAAAAGTTCATAATCCTAGAGAAGTTTTACTTGTATATGATGCTACTTTTTATGGTAAAAGAAAAGATAAACTGGGCACGCTTTTTTTCAAATGACATTAAATTTACTATCAAACTAGATAACTGGCATGATAAATATGAATATTTTATCAATCAGAAAACTATAAATCCAATTACTGGAGAAGAAAAATTTACACACGCTAGATTAGTTGCTGCTTATAAGAGTTTGAGAACTCATTTACCTTATCTTTTTACTCACAAAAAATACAAGAAATTTAAAATACCAAACACGACTAACTGTTTAGATGGTGGAGTCTTTTCTCCTATGAAATGTTGATAAAAATACATCGTGATTTGTGTAAAAGTTTGAAGTTAAAAATTGTGGATGACTATCTTGTTAGTTATAAAAAAGAAATAATTTACCAACTTTTTTTTTATTAAGTCTATTTTTTTGAAATATGTGCTACATACTATAGCATATTTACAGGAATGCTTTCAACTGAATATTATTAGATTTTAGAGTCTATGTCTATCTAACCTCTTTTTTAATCAAAACATCCTAAAATAATCTTTCAATTATTTTATTTGTTTATATGTAAGGATTTTTATGTTTAGAGTTGCCCTTTCGCCAACAGGGGATATGCATATTGAAACGCTTAGAGTAGCATTGTTAAACTACATCTGTGCTGCACAAGCGGGTGAGCCACTCATCGTGCGTATTGAAGATATTGATAAAGAACGCACTATCGAAGGAAAAGAGCACGCTATGTTAGACATGCTATCTCTTTTTGGCATTTCCTACACACAGCTTTACTACCAAAGCAGTAATTTTAAGTACCATCTCCAATTCGCTTCCACACTCCTAGACAAGAAAAAAGCGTTTATCTGTTTTTGTAAAAAAGAGAGTCAAGACAAAGCGTATCGTTATGATGGAACGTGTGAAAACCTCAGCAGTGATGCTGTCTTAAACAACCCAAATCCCTTTGTCATTCGTATGAAAAAACCTGCAAAAACTTTCTCTTTTAACGATAAAATCAAAGGAGCGATGCGTTTTGAACCTGATGATATCGACAGCTTTGTCATCATGAGCGCCGACAAATACCCAACCAACACTTTTGCTTGCGCATGTGATGATATGCTTCAAGGTGTTACCACCATCATCCGTGAGGAAAAACACCTGTTAAATACTCCCAAAGAGGAGCTGATTCGTCAATCTTTAGGGTATGACCAAGCGATCAACTATGCGCACATACCTGTGATGCTCTATGCGAAAGAGGATGAAACATTAAGCGCGCAATACTTACTTGACCAAGGTTTTATGCCCGAAGCCATTTTAAATTATCTTGTGCTATTAGGCTATGACACACCGACTGAAATTTTTACGCTTGAAGAGACGATTTCGTGGTTTGACATCACACGTCTTTCCAAATCTTCTGTGCATTTTGACATGGATAAACTCCGCTTTATCAACCGTGAGCACATTAAACGCATCCCTGATATGGAGCTTTCAAAACGTCTTGGTTACGCATGTGACAAAATTGGAAAACTTGCTAAACTTTATACTGAAGAAGTCAGTACGACATACGAGATTAAACAAAAAATAGATGCACTTTTTGCAAAAAAAGCATTTTATGCCGAATTTGAGCATGAAAGCAAGCTACTTCAAGAGCTTATTTTAAGTGCGCCCTATATGGAAAATTTCGATACTTTTCAATCCTATTTATTGGAAAAAAGTGGACTCAAAGAGAACGCATTTTTTAAACCGCTTCGTTTCTGGCTCAGTGGTGTAGATCAAGGCCCCGAACTCGCACTGCTCTACCCTCTTATTAAACATTATCTAAAGGAGATTGTACGATGATTATTCTTGCTACATTTGTTGAGGCTTTGGCCCAAATTTTACATACTATTATCAATATTTATATTTGGGTGATTATCATCGCCGCACTGATAACCTTTGTGCGACCTGATCCGTATAACCCCATCGTTCAGATACTTTTTCGACTGACCAATCCTGTGTATGCCTTTATCCGAAGGTACATACCAACGATTTTTGGAGGCTTAGACATTGCGCCTATTATTGTGATTTTGAGTTTGCAATTTATTGATTTATTTGCAGTCAAACTTCTTTTTGCACTTGTCAATGCGCTCTAATTTTTTTGTTATTGGGTTGTTTTTTTATGTAACAACCCTCACACTTTGGGCAAATACACCCTTAACATTGGACTTTTTTAAAGACAAACCCCAATGCCTCGCTAAAGATTTTTATATCTACAGCTATCTTGAACGACCGGAAACTACTCCCGAAGAAGCTAACCAACTTTTTGGTATGGTCTACCTTATGAATATGCGCTTTTTTTATCTTTTTGCAGAGAAAATGGATAATGAGGATTTTAAAAAAATCTCCAAATGCCTCAAAATGGATATTACTGCACTACTCAAAGAAGATGATCATGAGTGCTTAAGTATAGGGATGAGTGTTTCTAAGGCAACCTCTTTGCCTAAAAGCCAACTCAAAATACTCATGGAAAAAATGCGCTTTAACCGTGAATTTTCAAGACTTTTGACCCTCATGAGCAAAGAGAATGTTTTTAATGCACTGATTCAAGAAGATGCGCATACCTTTTTAACACTGTTTAATGGCAGTATTTCCGCCTACAAAGAGGCGGTTTTAAATCATCCAATCCCTGCAGCTAAGATGAATGCACTCTCTCAAAGTTCAAAATTTAATGCTTTTGTCAACACAGTGATCCAAAATGATAAACTGACTCTTGTTCAAAAATCACTCTTACATGTAGAACCCTCTTCGCATGTGAATGCTAAAGCGCTCTTTTTGCTAGGTCTTAATGCTCTTAAATACAAGGATAAAAAACAAGCTATACGATTTTTTGAGCTTTCAAATGAGCGTGCAACCAAGCGTGAAGCAAAAGATAAAGCCCTTTTTTGGCAGTACCTTGTCACAAAAGACAAGCACTACCTTCAAACAATGATGGAAAGCTATGATATCAATATTTATACACTTTATGCGCATGAAATACTCAACATGCCTATTAAAAATATTGTCTCTCCTTCCTTTGAAGGAAATCACCCTACGTTTGATGTCAGCGATCCTTTTGCATGGCCTAAAGAGATGGAAAAAATTTCAAAAATGAGTGCCGACGAAATTGCCTCTGAAGCCAATACGTTTAAATTTGCCAATACACTACCCCATTACAGTTATCTGATGGAACGTGTTATGCGCTATCAAGCCAATTTTTATCCGATTCCCTATCCTGAATATATCAGCGATTACTCAAACCAACGCAAAGCCTTGATGCTGGCTATCGCAAGACAAGAAAGTCGTTTTTTACCCTCTGTTGTTTCAACCTCTTATGCTCTTGGTATGATGCAATTTATGCCTTTTGTAGCACGGGATATTGCAAAAAAGGAGCATCTTGAAAACTTTGCTCTTGAAGCGATGTTCAATCCTCATATCGCCTATCTTTTTGCCAATATCCATTTGAATTTTTTAGAACGCAATCTTATGCACCCTGTTTTGATCGCTTATGCTTATAATGGTGGAATTGGGTTTACTAAACGCTTGCTTCAAGGCGGTGAGCTGTTTCAAAAAGGCCCTTATGAGCCTTTTAGAAGTATGGAGCTTGTCAGTTACGAAGAGAGTCGTGAGTATGGTAAAAAAGTACTTGCCAATTATGTGGTTTATATGACGCTATTAGGCGAAGATGTTTCGATTAAAAATCTTTTTGAAAATCTGCTGATACCTTCACGGAGTGATCATTTTCGAAACTAAGCTTCATCTTGTGTTTTTTGGTATAGGGTGCTTCAATTAAGAGGTACTCTGTCCAAGGATTGGCTGAAGAAATAAGGCTTAACAACGGCGCATCTTTTTCTAGTTTCGTGACATTGACATTCGCACTTGAGCCATTCACTTTAAAGTTTGATAGCTTGATAGACTGCTCTTTCTCATTACCTGTTGCAACATATGTGCCTACGATAAATTTTTCAGATTCTTGAGGATTGATAAGCGTATCTTTCATAGGGTTAAGATAAGTAATCGTAAAATAAGCTTTGGCATTATTTTCACCTAGTATTTCTACTTTTTTGCTATTTGCCATTCCAAAATCAAGGAGTTTCTCATGCTCAGAGTGCACCAAAGTTTTTGAAGAACATCCCCAAAACATTAACAAAAGTATCATTACAAAAGAACCACGCTTCATAAAAACTCCCCCTTGTTATCAATCGAAATATTGTAAACTTTTTTGCATAACAATCTCATTAAAGAGCTCTAAACCTTTTTTTGCTATAATCTAGCCCTATTTATATATTTTAAACACGAGCGAGGTACTATGAAATCTTTAGCCGTAGCATTTACAGGTCCTTCAAACAGTGGTAAAACCACTTTGATCCTTAAAGTAGCCAATATTCTTAAACAAAATAATCACTTAGCCATTATTAAAAATGACCCTAGTGATAAAGCTATTTTTGATGTTGAAGGCAAAGACAGTTGGAAGTTTTCTCAAACGGGAGCTGAGGTTGTCATCACATCACCAACACGCACTACTCTTTTTTCACAACAAACAAAAAGCCTAGATGACATTATTGCTATGCTCGGCGAATTTGATTTTTTATTGGTAGAAGGTCTTAAAACATTGCCACTGCCTCGTATCGCTATTTTTCGCAATAAGCTCGATGAGAACTATTTTGATTGCAGTGATGCTATCGCTGTGGACAACACTGTTTGCCTCGAAGACTACAACATCCCAAACACTATTGCTATGCTGGATTTGAACAATCCTGAACAAATCGTAGCATGGATTTTAAAAAATGCTAAAAAGGTAAAATAAGCTATGAATGAGATTATTGAAGCCATCAAACGCTCTGCCATACGGATTAGAGAGGCAATAGAATTTGACGACACAGGCTACTCTGAAAACACCAATTCAACGGGAGATACTCAGCTTAAACTGGATATCAAAAGTGATTTGATTATCGAAGAAGAGTTTCGTAAAGTTGCTTGTATCAAAGAGATTGTGAGTGAAGAAAAAGAGGCTAAAACGCCTTTACATGAAGAGGGAATTTACGGTGTTGGCTACGACCCGTTAGATGGTTCAAGCCTCATTGATGTCAACCTAAGTGTGGGTTCGATTTTTGGAATTTATGAGGGTGGTTACGCAGGTTGTAACCTCAAAGCAGCGGTTTATGTCGTTTATGGCCCAAGGGTTGAACTTGTCATTGCGCAAGAGAGTGTCAAGCTCTACCGCCTCAATAAAAAAAATGAATTTGTCTACATTAAAGAGATCGTGCTCAAAGAAAAAGGTAAACTTAATGCTCCTGGCTCTACGCAGATGTGCTGGGAACCTAAGCATAAAGCGCTCATTGATGCGATTTTTGCCGATGGATATCGCTTACGTTATTCAGGCGGTATGGTACCTGATTTGCATCAAATACTTCTGAAAGGTGGTGGCTTGTTTTCATACCCTGCCACCAGTGATGTACCCAAAGGGAAATTGCGTATGATTTTTGAAGTCTTTCCTTTTGCTTTTGTTTATGAAAAAGCCAGTGGTAAAGCCATTGATGGCAAAAATCGTATTCTGGATTTAG
>JAQUVE010000127.1 GCA_028693565.1 Sulfurospirillaceae bacterium
CTCCGCCTTGAAGCGTATCAACCACAACGCCCTCGTAAATATCGCCTGCCACAAGTCGGCTCATCAACAAAAGCGCTACCACTAAAAATTTAATTTTCTTCATTGTTTTCCTTTAGATTTCTATTGTTAAACGATAAACTTATGAGCACTGCAACAAGGGTACAACATCCATACACCCAAAGAGGAATCGGCACAGGATCACCCGTTGCATAAGAGTGCATTCCTGCGAGATAAAAGTTGACACCAAAATAGGTCATCAAAATTGAGGCGTAACCTAGCACCGATAAAACAGCGAACAGATACGGTGAATAAAACTTCGGTAAAAGCCTTACATGTAAAATAATCGTATAAAGCAAAATCGAGATATAAGCCCATGTCTCTTTCGGGTCCCAACCCCAATACCTCCCCCATGATTCATTTGCCCAAATCCCTCCTAAAAAATTGCCAATCACAAGCAAAACGAGTCCTATTAAAAGGGTCAATTCATTGATGTCAGTGAGGTGTTTGATCGTTTTATCAACCGAGGAAGGTTTGAATATAAAAAGGATAAGGGTAAAAAAACCCAATGCACATCCAAGTCCCAAAAAGCCATAACTTGCCGTAATTATCGAAACATGCACACTGAGCCAAAACGATTTAAGCACAGGAACAAGGTTTGTAATTTCAGGGTCAATATGCCCCAAATGGGCTACAAACATAAAGATACCCGCCATCAAAACGGAACCACTAAGCGCCAACAGTGATTTGCGTAAAAAAAGAACACTAAACAATAAACACGACCATGCGATATAGATAATAGACTCATAAGTATCGCTCATGGGTGCGTGTCCGCTCACAAACCAACGAGCGCCAAGCCCCAAAGTATGTACACTAAACAGAAGTAAAACCACTATCCATAAAGGTTTATCCCATGAAGGTGAAAAGGCTTTTGGCTTAAAAATACGCCCAAAAGAGACGACTAAAAGCATCAAACCAAACCCCATATAAGCAAGCGTTAAACGCTCAAAAATCATCACTTTATTAAACATTATCTCTTGTTTAACAGCTTGTTGTGTAGGCATGATGGCATAGCCATATGTGCGCTGATACTGTGCAAAATCCTCTACATAGGCATTGGCTTTAGCGTAATCTCGTGAAAACATCGTGTCCAAAAATGCTTTAGCACGCTTACGCAACGCCTCACTCTCCTTTGTATCAACACTTTGCCACATCTGTTCAAAATCAAGCCAAACGTGATTGGTGCTTTGAGGTGATGGAAAAATCTTAAATAAGAGCCCTTGATACACCATAAAAGTGATATTGAGTTTTTCATCTACCTTAATGACATCATTTTCAAAAGTACCTCTTTGTGACGGTTTCAAAGCAAGTGCTTTTTGCACTTCTGCCTCTAATTTATAGGCTTGTCCGTTTTCAAAAAAATCTGAAAAAGAGGCTAAAGATTGGTGTGTATCAAGTCCTATAAAATGTTTTAGCTTTGGCGTTTTAACCTTAATGAGGGGTATCTTTTTCCAGATGGTGGGTCGCGTAAACATTCCCAGTACAATCTGTGTAGCATCCATATCGTAAAGACTCTTTTTCCCGCTGATTTTATAGATCACTTCTTGGCTTAATGTCGCAAAAGGCTTCATCCTTCCCATACGTGATTGCACAACAAGCTCACCAAAAGAAGCTGAAAGCTCTTTGGAATTGTCTCGGTGTTCTTGCATGTAAGTGTCGATGTATTCGCTCGCATGCAGTGGCATTTGACTTACACACACAAGCATGAGAAACAAAGGCAATGTCGTCGCCCTTACCCTTTGCATCAATTTTCTAAAGCGTGATTTAGTATCAAAAAAGTTTAAAAGTAGACCTAAAAAAAGAAAAAAATAACCTGCATACGTGACCTCAACGCCTGGGTCATGATTGACTGAGAGAATCGTACCTTTTTCATCAGGATCATAAAATGTTTGAAAAAATTTGTACCCTTGATAGCTTAAAGGATGGTTCATCGAAATGGTATAAGAGGCATCATGTTGGGCTTTGTCTAATATCGTAACATGACTACTATAAGCTGAGGGCGAGCGACTTCCATAATAGCGCGTCAACTCAAAATCATCCAATCTAAGCGCAAAAGGAAGTATCACTTCATGGCTTTTATCATTTGAAAAATAGACATGGCTGGAGGAGCCTTCTCGTATCTTCATGACACCATCGTCGCCTAAGAAATGGGTCAAACTTGCGCCGATTAAGATAAGTACAAACGAGAGGTGAAAGATAAACTTAGGCAGCTGTTTATAGAGTTTTGTTCTGTGTATAATCAAAAGAAGATTCAGTGCGCTCAGAAGAAGCAAACCTTGATACCACAACGCATGGTAAATATTTTTACGCGCAAAAGCAGTACCAAAATCATTTTCAATAAATGTCGCAATCGCTGCACCCATGGCAAGAGCAAAGAGTACAACGACCATCATTTTATACGAACTTAGTAGTTTATACACCCATGCCACCTTCTAAAATATAACACACTAAAAATACTCGTCAGTATTTTTAGTATATCATAAGGCAAGAGAAAAATCTCTTGCCTTAGAGGTTTTATTACTTCTTATTCCAAGAAGATTTTCCATCATTGATAGTATCAGCACCTTCATATGAAGAGGCATTCAATCGACCTTTAGCAATCGCTTCTTTTTTCCACTCTTGCTCTAATGTTTGTTTAAACTTCATTTTCTCAGCCGCTAAAGCTTCAAGGTTTACACCTGCTAGTTTTTGCGCTTTTTCTTTGGTATCAAAATCAGGAGCAACATAATCCATCGCACCGTATTTAGCTAAGACTTTGACCAATTTGATACGTGCTTGCTGTGCTTGTTCATTGGCACTGGCTAAAAGTCTTAATGTCTCCTCAGGGGCATGGAAGAATGAGCCATGACTGGCAACAGCCATATCCCATCTAAATTGTCCATGACGTAAGTTTGTACGAATGTCCGCAAGTTCCGCATCGCTCGCACCAAGCTCCATCGCTTTACCTGTTTCGAGGTGTGCTTTACCAAGATTGTCCATCGCAATTTTATTTAAAAACTCTTTTCTAACCAGTTTTTGAGCCACGATATCTTTAAGTTTTGCTTCACTCTCTCTATGGCAGTTCATACAACTCTTATCCATTTGCTCCAACGGATTTCCCACTTGGTGGTTAGAGTATTTGACAGAACCCTCTTGAACATAAGGCATATGGCAATCCGCACATGAAACGCCTTTTTGACCATGGATACCTGTTCTCCAAAGCTCATAGCCAGGATGTTGCGCTTTAATCATCGGTGTTTTTGAAATTTTATGAGTCCAGTCGCTAAACTTGATATCATCATAATATTTTTCCATACCTTCAACACTCGTGCCATTGGCCCATGGAAGCGTTACAACGCCTGCTGTTTTGTCAACACCTTTAGCATCTTTCCATGGAGTTTTTTGGAAATAGTACTCCACATGGCATTGCGCACACACTAAAGAGCGTTTTTCTTGGTGCGTTGACTCTTCAAATGTTTTAAGACCAGCTGCTTTTAGTCCACGGTCAAGGTGAGGAACACGAACTTGAAGTTGTGCTGTTTTATCATCATGGCAGTTGGCACAACCAATTGAGTTAACAACTTGATTACCATATTTTGCCCATTTTCCTGTAAAGTATTCTAATTCACCATCTTCTTCGATCAACCTTGGAACATCAGGAGATTTACATGTCCAACACGCTGTTGGCATAGGACCGCTCTTCGCATCTGTTGGCGCTCCCGTTCGTAAAGAGTTGATATTGTCTTGTAACGCATAGAAGTGACCACGTGGTTTGTTATAGTCTTTTGCAAAACCATACCCTGCCCATAAAACAGGAAGTTGCGTATCTTTCGCAAGAACATCGGTTAGCTCGATACCCTCTTTGGTTTTTTTCCAAGAATCATACTCTCTTGGGTAGTATTTTGCCCACTCTTCACTTTTTTCTTTTCCAACGATACCCGCATTTGATGGTGCTTTATTAAGCTCCACTCTCTCTTTTTCTTTTTCATTAATACTACTTGCTAAAAGCGCCATTGCCCCAATAGCAACTAAAGAGCCAACAAGTAACAATTTGAACTTTATCATTTTTTCTCCTTTTACTTTACTTCTTTAACACCCAAAGCATTTGGTGTCGTCGTTAAACCTCTAACCTTACCGTGTGGCACACTCTTATGACACTCCCAACATCGTCTACCCGTGGCAACACTTGGGTCATCATATTTGTGGTTAAGATCACTATTGTCGCTCAATGTAGAAACAATACTTTTATGACATGAAATACAGTTTTCCTGTACTCTTTTTGCACCATCATCACTAATTTTGATGGCATTTTTATAAGTATTAAACGTAAAAGCAACCGTGTGGTTATACCCATCTTTTGCTTTGGCAATATATTTTGCGACCATATTATCTCGTGGCAAGTGACAATCAATACAACCCACATCTCTTGCATGTGAACTGTGCTGCCATGTCGCATATTGCGTATTCATAACATGACAATTGATACATGCTTTCGGGTCGCTTGAGAGGTATGACAATGCTTTTGAAATGTTGATAATATAGACAAAAAAACCAATCGCTATCACAAAAATAAGTAATGCGCCGTACTTCAGGAATTTATTATTTTTCACATTCCCTCCTTTAAATTTGCTTGTTGTTTCACTTGAAACAACAACTCCAACCATAAAGACCAAAACAAGACAAGTACCATTCACTTGTCCCAGAAACAGCAACCTCCTATTATTAATTTTAGTTTACGATTAAAATGTAAAATACAAAATTATGGGAATAGTATAAAAAATGAGGAAAAAATACATTGACTTATGTCAATACTTTTTAGAGTGAGAGCATCTCTTCGAGTTTTGTTTTATCAAGAATAACCACATTATGCTGTTCATCCATCGTGATAATTGAAGACGTTTTAAATTTACTGAGAGTACGAGAAAGTGTTTCAGGCGTGATGTTTAAAATGGAAGCAATTTGGGTATTTTTAAGCGTATCAAAAAGCTCTGAATTTTCTAAAATAAACTTAGCGATTTTGGCATCTGCGGTCAAAATAACCTCTTTTTGAATAACATCAATTAAGATTTTGTGTTTGGCGATTAACGATTTGATAATCTCCATGGAGATATCAGGATTTTTGAAAAAATCTTTTTCTAAAGCAGCATAATCAATGCGTAAAACTTCCGAATCACTAGTAAATTCAGCCGTTGCGGGATAAGGTATATTTTCAAAATTGGCCAACTCCGCCACTAAGCCACCAGGGTAAAACTGATGTAAAAAAATCTGTTGGCCTTTAAAATTGGTCTTATAAACTTTAAGCATTCCTTTTAAAAGTACATAAAGATACTTTGGCATATCACCTTCATAAAAAAGTATCTCTTTAGCGTTATATTTTTTAATAACCGAAATTTTTTTCAACTTTTCAAGTTGCTCATCATCCAGTTTTGAGAAACAAGCGATATTTTTAATTCTATCCATGACAAAATCCTTTAGAGCTATAATAGTAGCAAAAAATCTTTACATGTAAAAGTAGCCCTATTTAATGGCATTATTTTATCATCATGCCTATCATCTAGAGTGATAAATACGGTTTAAGATGGATCCGTAACACACGTAAACAATAGTCTCATTCCTATTTATTGTTTCACTTACAAGCTTTTGACTTCGCTAAAAGCAGCCCTTTTAAAGAAGAGTTATAGCTTCTTTAACCAACAAATTGCTATAATCTGCAATAATTTCTATTAAATATCTTATATAAAGGCATACTAAATTGAGTGAGAGCAAAGATTTTTTACGCACCATCGTTGAAGAGGACTTAGCGTCTAATAAGTATAAAGAAGTTATCACGAGATTTCCTCCAGAGCCAAATGGCTTCCCACACATCGGACACGCGAAGTCTATCGGTATCAATTTTGGCATTGCACGAGATTACCACGGAGCGTGTAACCTTAGAATGGACGACACAAACCCGACAACGGAAGATATGCGCTACGTCGAAGCACTCAAAGATGCCGTCACATGGCTTGGATTTGAGTGGGCGGGCGAGGTGCGTTTTGCATCAGACTACTTTCCAAAAATTTACGACTATGCTGTACAACTGGTCAAAATGGGCAAAGCCTACGTCGACAGCCTTAATGAAGAAGAGATCCGTGAATACCGTGGAAGCGTTACGACAGCGGGACGTCGAAGTGTGTATGCCAATCGTAGCATTGAAGAGAACTTAGACCTTTTGGATCGCATGAAAAAAGGCGAATTTAAAGATGGTGAACACGTGTTACGTGCCAAAATCGACATGAGTGCGGCAAACATGAAAATGCGTGACCCGCTTTTATACCGCATCCGTCATGCGCACCACTTTAGAACGGGTGATGAGTGGTGCATCTATCCGATGTACGACTTTGCGCACTGTTTGTCAGACTACATCGAAGGCGTGACGCACTCCATCTGTACGCTGGAGTTTGAAAACAACCGTGACATTTACGATTGGGTTTTAGATGCGCTTGAGCTGACTCCACCTCGCCCTTACCAACACGAATTTGCCCGCCTTGGCATGAACTACACCGTCATGAGCAAGCGAAAACTTTTAGAACTGGTGAATGGCAATTATGTCAACGGCTGGGATGACCCTCGCCTTCCAACCATCGCAGGCTACAAACGAAGAGGTTATACGCCCGAATCCATCCTTGCTTTTTGCGAGCAAATCGGCATCGCCAAAGCCAACTCCATGGTCGATGTCGCACAACTAGAATTTTGCATACGAGATGATTTAAATACAAAAGTACCGCGCGTTATGTGTGTGATTGACCCACTGAAAGTCACTATTGAAAATTATGAGGGCGAAGAAGCGATTGATGCGTCCTACTTTCCGCATGATGTGCCAAAAGTTGGCTCGCGCAAGCTTCCTTTCTCTCGTGAAATTTACATCGAGCGTGATGACTTTATGGAAACTCCACCACAAGGCTACTATCGCCTTACGCCTCATCAACCCGTAAG
>JAQUVE010000128.1 GCA_028693565.1 Sulfurospirillaceae bacterium
CGCTATAATGAATACCATACGTTTGTATCCATGGGTAAAACTCACGTAATTGCATGTACCCTGTCAATTGAAAATTATTGTAAATATAAAGTGCCAAAAAGAAGATAACCAATGAAACTACAAAAGCAATATTGCGTGTCCCTGCTTGTTTAATGGGTAGTAATAGCAAGATAAATGCCACTGCCATTGGTAAAAAAATAATGATTGAAAGTATTCCTATTTGCATCATTTACCCTAATATAAAAATCAAATACGCACAGATACTACTCGCTCCAAGTATCATCACAAACGCATAAAAACGCACATTAGCATTTTGCACCACAGCGATCACTTTACCAATGCGAACAAACCCATACGATAAAGCCATCACAAACGCATTGACCACTTCGACATCAACACTGACACTAATACGCTCGCTCAAACGCCTAAGTGGCTGTACAAAAAATTTATCATACATCTCATCAATGTAAAATTTATGATACACAACGCCTTCTAACAGTGTCTCTTTACTTAAATCGTAATTTTTAAATTTACGATACGCCAAGCCAATACCTATCATTGAAACCGTTATATTGAGCCCTAAAAGCATCCATTCTGTTTCATGGCTTACATGAGAGGCCCTCACGCCCCACTGTGCTAACCACTCCCCTATAAGATTATGACCACCCAACAAAACAGGCAATCCCAAAAAGCCAGCACCTAAAGAGCCTAAGGCTAAAACGACCAAAGGTGCTTTCATCACCCATGTAACATCAATAGGATGGTGCTCATGATGGTATTTTTGACCTTCAAAGACAACAAAAAAGAGTCGAAACATATAATACGCGGTTAAAACAGCACTCAAAACAGCTATCGCCCAGATAAGATACTCTCCACTTGCAAAAGCCTCTAATAAAATTTCATCCTTACTAAAAAATCCTGCGAAAGGAGGAACACCACTAATGGCAAGTGTTGCCATCAACATACAGATATAAACGAGAGGTGTTATCTGACGCATGCCTCCCATTTTAAAGATATTTTGCTCATGGTGTAAACTTACGATAACCGCACCTGCTCCCATAAAAAGTAGTGCTTTAAAAAAGGCATGGGTAAAGACATGAAACAATGCCGTACTATATGCTCCCAATCCTACGGCAATAAACATATACCCTAATTGTGACATCGTTGAATAAGCCAATATTTTTTTAATATCGCTTTGTTTAGTAGCAATTATCGCTGCAAACAGCGCACTTGCCGCGCCAATATAAGCGATAAAAACACCAACAGCAGGAATCAGCTCGTACAGAAAATGAAAGCGTGCCACCATATACACACCCGCTGTCACCATTGTTGCCGCATGAATCAATGCGGACACTGGCGTAGGCCCCGCCATCGCATCGGGAAGCCATACATACAAAGGAATTTGCGCTGATTTACCCATTGCACCTATAAACAACGCCAAACCAACAAGATAGAGCAAAGGAAGAGGGATACTATCAATATGCGCTTGTATCGTTATATAATCATATCCATAAGGCGCACAGTAAAAAAACATCAACGCAAGTCCAATTAAAAATCCAAAATCTCCTATGCGATTAACAATAAAAGCTTTATTTCCCGCATTGACATTTAAAGGGTCTTCAAAATAGTAGCTAATCAACAAATACGAACAAAGTCCAACACCTTCCCAGCCGATAAACATAATCAACGGTCCATCCGCTAAGACCAGTAAAAGCATTGAGCCTAAAAAAAGATTGAAATAGGCAAAAAATTTACCATATCCTTCATCATCTTTCATATAAGCTGTCGCATAAATATGAATTAACCAACCTACAAAAGTAATAAATAAAACCATAAAAATAGAGAGTTTATCCCCAAGAAATCCCATGTAAATATCATACGTGTCAAGACTAAGCCACATATAAGGACGGTATACATAATCCTCTGCACCATTATGTAAACCTAAAAACAATACTAAACCCAAGATAAAACTTACCATAGGCGCACTCAGTGCGGGTATCGTAAACCATAAGCGAGAGATAGGAGATTTTACGATTGAGTACATATAGGCAATACCAATGAACATCGAAGAGATAAAAGGAATCAAAATGATGAGCGCTAAGAAAAAATTCATAACGTCTCCTTTTGAGAAAGTGCCTTATACATATCTGAATCTAATGTTTTTTTGCGTCTGTAAAGTACAACAATCAGCGATAAAAAGAGTGCCGCTTCAGCTGCTGCAATGGCGATTACCATCATGGCAATAATCTGCGATGCCATTGAATGATAGTAGTTACTGAGTGCCACAAAAATCAAATTAACCGCACTGAGCATTAGCTCGATGGACATGTAAATCACAAAGATATTTTTGCGGCTAAATACCCCTACCAAACCGATGGATAACAAAACCATTGCTACGACAAAATAAGAAAATAGTGAGCTAGCCATTATCCCTCCTCCTTCCGTCCAAAAACCACCGCACCAATTAATGCTACAAGCAGTAAAATCGAAATAAGTTCAAACGGTAAAAGCCACTTTTCAAACAACTCCATACCTAAACTCTTGATCTCTCCAAAGCCATTTTGGGACAAAACAAGTGCTTTTGAAGGCATATGATACAAAGCTTTTAAAATAAGAAAATTTAAGGGCAACAAACCAATAAATCCTAAGAAAATAGTAATATTTTTGTTAGGCTCCTTAGGAAGATTCGCCTCTTTGACATTTAAGAACATAATGATAAAAATAAAAAGCGTAATGACCGCTCCTGCGTACACAATGATTTGCACCATAAAGAGAAATGAAGCACTCAAAAGGGCGAAAAGTCCTGCTAATGCGATAATGGTTAAAATCAGACTCAAAGCGCTATGGACAGGCTGATGAGCAAGTACCATACCCACAGCACCCGCAATAGCAAAAAAAGAGAGTATCAGAAAAATCATATCCATCATGCCTTCTCCTTCTTAGCTTCAAAGCTCAATAATTTATCTTTAGTCAGTAAAAAATCTTCTCTTTTATGTGCTACAAAAGTGAAAATTCCTGTATCCATGCGAATAGCATCACACGGGCATGCTTCCACGCATCCACCGCAAAAAACACACTCTAATAAATCAATCGTAAAAACTTTTGGCATCTTCTCATCTACCCCATCCTCGCGCTCTTGCGCTTCGATAAAAATACACTCAGCAGGACAAGCGGTTGCACACATGAAGCACGCCACACAACGCACACTGCCATCATCACGTTTGGTGAGGCGATGCACCCCACGATAACGAGAGGTAATATCTTTGGGTTGCTCTTCAGGGTAGTTCAGTGTTTTTATATTGGACGTGTCCCGTAAATTTCTTAAAAAATGCCCTAAGGTGGTCATCATCCCACCTAAAATAGCGGGTAAATAGATGCGATCTTTAAAGCTTTTACCTTCACGTTTGACTATTTTGATGCCCATATTAAACTCCAAATACAACAACAATGGTTGCTGTCAATACAATATTGGCAATGGCTAAAGGCATCAAGATTTTCCAACCTAAATCTTGCAGTTGGTCATAACGAAAACGAGGCAGAGTCCATCGTACCCACACAAACACAAAATTCATCAACAATAGTTTAATGGCAAACGTACTCACTTGAATCACGGCTGTAGCGATATTTGCTCCTATCTCTTCAACCCCAAGGCTCAACCAAAATCCCAATCCTAAAATGACGAGAAGATTAATCCCAATAATAACTTTAAACAGAAGCTTGCTTTCACGGTTGCGAATATTTCCCTCTTCCAACCAACGGTTATTGTTAAACATCCATTTTGAGAAGAAAAAACTTACGGTAGGAAGCGCTATCATGATAAAAGCTAAAACCCATGTAATATGGTTTTGAAGCACTTGCGTATTAAGCCATGGGAGATGATACCCTCCAAAAAAGAGCGTCACGATCAAGGCACTTGAAGCACTCATGGCCACATATTCACCTACAAAAAAGAGTCCAAACCGCATTGCACTGTATTCGGTATGAAACCCTCCAACCAATTCACTCTCCCCCTCAGCAATATCAAAAGGGGTGCGATTAGCCTCGGCAAAAGCGGTTACAATAAAAATAATTGCTGCAAGGGGTTGAATGATAATTCCCCATGCAGGAATAAAACCAAACAATAATTTGCCTTGAAAATTGACAATGTCGACAAGATGAATAGAGCCATACGTAATCAAAACAGAAACCAATGAAAGCCCCATCGCTGCTTCGTAGCTAATGACTTGTGCGCCTGCTCGAATAGAGCCTAATAGCGAGTATTTATTATTACTTGCCCATCCCCCCAACATAATGCCATAAACACTCAACCCTGCAAAGGCCAAAAACCACAACACGCCTAAATCAATCGGAAGACCTTGCATATAAAAAACTTGCGCACCGATTTTTAGATTATCCGCAAAAGGCATGACCATGAAAGTCAAAAAGGCAGAACAAAAGACAATCACGGGAGCGAGGGAAAAGAAAAAGCTCTCTTTGATACCACTGGCTTCAAAATCCTCTTTAAAAACTAATTTCAGCATATCCGCAAAGGATTGAATGAGCCCACCTAAACGAATCCCTTTGATGTGACAACGATTGGGTCCCATCCTATCTTGAATAAATCCTGCGACTCTACGCTCTATCCATACGAGGATTGGTGCAGCACCTAATGAAAAAAGTAATGCAAGGATAATATTAATGATAACAATACTGATACTAATGCTATTCATAAGCTTATCTTTTGAGCAGTGTGTTTAAGTTTTTCAAATTCAAGACCTTGAAAATGTTCTAACTTACCAATCGTTTCTTCCCAAACTTCTTCGCAAGTGTTTAACGTATCCCCTAAGAGCATCGCTAAAAGTTCAAGCAATTTTTTATGCCCTTGATTATGGGTGATAGCACAGTTACTGTACTGCACAATTCCATCACAATTGATAAACGTGCCCGCTCTTCCTGTATGCGAAGTAATGGGCAAAAGTAGTTCTAGTCCTTCGCAAAAGGGAGGATTATAGCCATAAAGAAGCGCGATATTTTTAGTTTCGTAGGCAAGTGTTTTCACCATATCAATATCACTTCGTCCTATAAAAACAATGAGTTCTGCTTGTTCAAAACCTTCAGAAAATCCCATACAATGCTCTTCTATGCCCAAAAGAGGAAGCGCTCTTGCATTGGCTGAAAGATCTTGATGCTTTAAAAAATCATCCCCAAAATGCTCATCAAAGCGGTTAGGCTCATAAGCGCTGATCGTAGCATCATACATGCCAGCCAGTGCTTTAATCCGCACCATCTCTTCAAGGCTTAAACTAGAAGAGATCACCAAAAGCATTTTGCCAATATTGCGTTTAAACAGTCGCAAAAGTTTGCCCTCGGCATACTCATATTCACTCTCTTTACCTCGAATCATGGGGTGAAAATTTCTATTTTCATTCTCTTGATGATAACTGAGCCTACCTACATCGCATATAAAGTACCCATTAACCAACGCATTAAAACGAGGACGATATCGGTAAATCATCTCGTCTTTGTATTTTTCTTTATGATGATCTACATATAAGGAGCAACCTCGTGCACAGCGATTGCAAATCGCCTCTTCACTGGCAAGAAACCATACCCGTTTATGAAAACGAAAATCCTTGCTGGTAAGCGCACCTACAGGACATAAATCAACAACATTCATCGCATAAGGATCGCTTAAAGGCTGATTGGGAAACGTACTAATAACGGAGTGGTCTGCTCGGGAGAGTACGCCTAGTTCATGGGTTTTGGTAATCTTTTGAGTAAAGCGAACACAACGTGTACACAAGACACAACGCTCTTGATCTAATACAACATTAGCACCTAAATCTACGTGCTTTTGACCATGTACTTTAGGCGTTGAGAGGCGACTTTCATAAAGCCCTACGTCCATATAATAATTTTGCAAAGAGCATTCACCCGCTTGGTCACAAATCGGGCAGTCAACAGGATGATTGATGAGTTCCATTTCTAAAATAGAGCGCTTAACACGGTCGATATTTGCACCTTTAGTACGAACTATCATACCATGTTTAATAGGGGTATCACATGCGATTTGAGGTCTTTTTTGACCTTCAATTTCGACCATACACATACGGCAATTGCCGTCTTTTCCAAGGGCAGGATGGTAACAAAAGTGAGGAATATTGATTGCATTTGCTAAAAGCTCTTCAATGAGTAATGCACCCTCTTTAACCTCTAATATTTTGCCATCTACGGTGATATTTGCCATTAAATTTCATTACCTCTATTGGAGTAAGGTCTCATTGTATCTACGATAAACTTTAAAAAAGCTGTCTTAAAAAGTGTAATTTTATTTCAACACAATTTTAACATAACCGTGATACACTGGGCGTTTCTATCATAAAAAAGGTTTTCTATGCAACGTAAAAAATTTTTAAAACTGCTCTTCATTGAAGTACTCATCGTCAGCTTAGTCAGTGCTTACTTTTTAATCGACTCACACGACGTATACCGTTGGTGGGCAGGCAACACTACCTTTACAACCGCTAATCCTGAGTGTAATCTTAACGTTGAGCGTTGCGAAACAGCACTGAGTGACCGCAGCCATCTTACCCTAGAGATTGAGCCAAAACCA
Organism: Sulfurospirillaceae bacterium; assembly: GCA_028693565.1. Classification (GTDB taxonomy): domain Bacteria; phylum Campylobacterota; class Campylobacteria; order Campylobacterales; family Sulfurospirillaceae; genus Sulfurospirillum. The sequence goes on from JAQUVE010000128.1 coordinate 6,593, forward strand.
GTACCACTCATGAAACCTATCACCTTTAAGGTCACGATTGAAGATGCGTCACTTTCTTTTATCGAAGCAACACTTTTTGCCACTAATATGAATATGGGCTTACATACATTTAAGCTTTTCAATAAAGGTAATGGGCTTTATGAAGGAGAAGGAATGCTACCTACATGTATCGTTGGAAATATGATTTGGCAGACCAATATCGTATTAAATAAACCTTCACAAAGCATTGGTGCAACCTTTTTCTTTCAAACAGGTAAATAACTCAACTTTCGCACATAGATTCCAGTAAAAACACCAACTAAAATCAATCTAACAAAGCCCATAAATAGGCACTTTTAAGTATAATTAGGTCGACAAAAACACGATTATACGGAGCTTTTTTA
>JAQUVE010000013.1 GCA_028693565.1 Sulfurospirillaceae bacterium
CTAAAAGCGACAATAAAAAAGCTTGATCACCTTCTTCTCTTTTTAAGAGCTCAATCACTTCTACTGTTTTTTTTACATCCAGTGGCAGTGGCGGTACACCTAGTGCTACGCGCTCTTGAACTTCTTTCTCATATGTTTCAAAAAAACTCATTGTCTGTCGCTCCTTAGAGATGATTTAGAACTATCCCTAGGATTGTAACAAAAAAATGATGTTTTTTATATTATTTCGCGTTGGCCTTTTGAGTTTTGTGCAGAAAGTATTCCCATTGCTTCCAATTGTTCGACAATAGTCGCTGCTCTATTGTAACCAATACCAAGACGTCTTTGAATATAGCTAATAGAGCTTTTACGCTCATTAACAACTATCGCTTTTGCATCTTCAAAAAGCTCATCTAATTCACCACTCGTTGAACTATTTGCACCACTAAAACCATTTTCTTCACTCTCTTTTAAAAAGCTATCATCATATTTTACAGGGCGTTGTTTTTTGAGATATTCAACTACTTTATCAATCTCAATTTCGCTCGCATAAGGTGCGTGTAAACGAATAAGACCTGAAGTACCGGGAGGTGTAAAAAGCATGTCGCCATTGCCTAAAAGCGAATCTGCTCCACTGGCATCAAGAATGACTTTAGAATCTATCTTTTGCCCTACTTTAAAACTAATGCGCGAAGGAAGGTTGGCTTTGATGAGTCCTGTTACAACATCCACAGAAGGTCGTTGGGTAGCAACAATGAGATGTATTCCACTTGCACGCGCCATTTGAGCAAGACGAGCAATATAAAACTCAACATCTTTACCACTGGTCATCATTAAATCGGCTAACTCATCGATAATGATCACGATATATGGCAGCGGCTCAAGTCCAATAGATTTGGCTTTTTCATTATAGTTTTCAATGTTTTTTGTTTTGGAGCGACTCATAATCTGATAACGACGTTCCATCTCATTGACCATATTGGCAAGTGCAACAATAGCTTGTTTTGGTTTAGTGATGACTGGCGTTAAAAGATGAGGAATGTCATTGTAAATTGAAAATTCCAACATCTTTGGATCAATCATTAAAAATCGTAAGGTATCCGGTGAATTACGATACAGTAAAGAAAGAAGCATTGCATTGATACCGACGCTTTTACCACTGCCTGTTGTCCCTGCAATCAAAAGGTGTGGCAATTTTTTTAAATCGGTTACAAAAGCATTCCCCACAATATCTTTGCCCAGCGCAATGGTTAAAGGGGAAGAAGATTTTTGAAAAATATCGCTTTCTAAAATTTCTTTAAGATAAATTGTTTCTATTTTTTGATTCGGAACTTCAATACCTACGACATCTTTACCAGGAACAGGCGCTTGGATACGAATAGTTTTAGCTTTAAGTGCCATCGCCAAATCATCTTGAAGTGTTAATATTTTTGAAACCTTAACATGGGGAGCTGGCTTAAATTCAAAGGTAGTAACAACGGGACCTGAATAGGTACGAACAACGTCTCCATCAATTTTAAAACGTCTTAGTTTTTCCAATAAATCTAAGATTTTTTGATCAATCTCGCTCTCATTTACGTGATTTGATTTTGTTGGAGGATTCGCTAAAAAAGAGAGCGGTGGTAATTTAAAATCTTTAGGTTTATCACATTCTCCTTGGTCAATTTCAGCTAATATTTTTTTATTTTCTTCTACAACATTGAGAATTTCAACCTTTTTGCTATTTTTTGCTCTATTGGGTTTAGGTTCAATTTCGCTTTGTTCTGGCATCTCTTCTGTAATGATCTCTTCATCGTTTTGAATAAAAGGTTCAGATTCTTGTTCAAGTGCCAATCGTTCTTTTAGGCTCAATTCGACTTGTTGTTCACTATCATCAAGAACTCCCCTATACTCTTTAATTCTTGTTTTAGTAAAAGTTGGTTTCATGAAGGTTAAAAAATCACTGATACTTGATTCAACTAATAACGTCATGGAGAGTGAAAAAATAGAGATAATAAAAATCCACACACCCATAATGCCAATTAAACCAATTAATTTTTCAACAATGGCATTACCAAAGTAGCCATTATACGCGCCATGAACTAAAATGGATTGAGCCATTAGAAGCGCAAAAGCAAGGATAAGAGAAGCCAGCGTTATACCAATGCGACGTTCACTGAGTCGATTGTCTTTGTAGAAAACAAAAGCAGGCATCACAAGGAAAAAAGGATAAAAAAATGCAAAATAACCAAACCACTGTTTATTCCAAAGCCCTAGATATGAACCATATTTTCCAACGATGGAAGCATCTGGTAACACAGTAGAAATACCTAAAAAAAGTAACAATGCCACAGCGATTATAAATAGTGTCTCTTTTACGATAACGAATCCTTTACATATAAATCAAAGTCATATTATAACAGATAATTACATGTAATTTAAAAGAGTCATTGAATTTATCTTCGAAATTGTTGATAGCATCGCTTGGTATGAAATGCTCATTTGGTTAAATTGTAAATAAGCTTCTGCAATATCAACGTCAATAACACTTGAACGTACCGTCTGTACATTCAAGCTTAAATAAGTTGCTCTATCATTCGCATTAGTAAGAGCATTTGAATATGCACCTATTTTTGTTTGCACTTTTGTTACATGGTCTAAAATATGATCTATTTGGTTTAATGAGTTTTGAATACCAATATTACGAGGATCATCAGATTTTGAATCCATTCTAAAATTGCCTGATCTCACAGCTTCAATCATTGAGTCTAAATCTTTGAAAAAGTCAATGCTTGGATTGGTAATGGTCACAGAATCATTAGCCATAAAGGAAAGTGCTGTACTTCCAATCCCTGTAAAATCGGTTGCACTTTTATCGCACATAGAAAATTCAATATTGGATTTAGATTTATTTTTATCAATTATTTGTAACTGACCTTTATAATCTAAGCTAACATCTACATTATTTTTAGCAACCGATACATAATGATTGTATTCTGCAAGATTTGCATTACCAATAGCATTGTTATAATCTATGGTTGCTTTAGCAACTACTTCAGGGGTTGATGTAGGATTGTCTCTTAGAATCCCTGCATCAATTGCTTTTTGAATATAACTAGCTGTTTCTGTTGAAATACCAGTTTTAGCAATTGCTGTTTGAGCAGCAAGGTTAGTAGTGTCACCAGCAACGCCAAAAGCAATTGCGCTATTTATCGCTGTTTGAGCAGCCGTAGAAACACCTTCTTTAGGCAAATTACCAGAAGTTGCCATACTGATAAGATCGTTAAGCTGTTGGTAGGTCATCTTATCTGCTGTTGTGTTTAAATTTAAAGGGTCACCTTGTGCATTATAAATAGAAAAAGTTTCATTTGTTCCTGTCGTATTTCCATCACCATCTAAATCAACTGAAAACGTTGTATTTGCGATATCAAAATTGAGTGTTCCTGTTCTTTCAATACCGTTAGTATCTGTATAATTGAGAACCAGTTGTTTGCCATTTAAACTTTCGACACCTGCAACATCTACAAGTTTTGTAGAAGAAGTAGCATATTGATTTGTATTTTTGACGATTTGTGAAATATTACCTTGTAACTCATTGCCATCTTTGCTAAATCCTCTACGCGCATAATTAATAGCATCAGGAAGTTCATCGCCATGCGCTAATACATTTGAAGCATTTTTTGGCTCTATTCTAATGGTTGAATTTGGTGTTTCTATTGTATTGTTATTGAGTGTTGCGGTAGGAACACCACCAAAGTATTCTGTATCGATAGCATCCATTAAGTCTTGCACAGTCTTTCCTGCAATAGCAAAAGAGGTTGCACCAAAATCAAGATGATCAACATCTGAAGGAAAGAGACCTACGAGTTGAGTCGTCGTTGTAATAGTAGATGTATTTGTGTCTGTAGGGAAACTTAAACTAAACTGACCAATTGTATCCGTAGGTGTTGCATACATCGTTAAGTCAGGCGAAGAGAGTGAGGTCTCAAAATTGCTTTTATTAAAGGCAATAATATCAACGTTGGGATGTAAAAGTAAATTATCGATATTCATAATTTGCTTAGCATCTCCACTTTCTCCAGAAAGAGCATTTCTATCAATTGCTCCAAAGATATTCATTTCAAGTAGCTGGTTGCCTTGTTTGAGATCTTTAACTTCAATTTGTCCATGTGCATTCATACTGACATCAACGACTTTATTTGAAGCAGAATTACCATAAGCCACACCGATACTCTCCATCAAATCAGAGACCTTAGAAGATGTATTAAGCTCTATAATATTAGAAAATGTCGTTCCATCATTAGTACGACCAGAGAGATAAAAGACTGCTTTAGGGTCATCTGTGGAAGATGTGTTCGTATCGCCTACTAAATCTCGTATGGAATCTGTCTCTGCTAGATAAATTTTTTCTGAAGTAAGATTATCATTATCTTCAACCATAGTACTTGGATTTAGCTTTGATTGATTGTACATTGAAACATTCGTTGAAACGGTTCGATGATAATCATTATCGCGTCCAAGGAAAAGGGATTGACCATCAATATTGTAAGGTAGCTCTACGCCAGAACCAATAACTGCGGTTAAACTGTCACTATTTCCATTATAATTACCATAAGCATCAAGAGGCTTTTGAAGTAATGATGAGCCTGAAAATAAAAATTGTCCATTAATCGAAGTATTACCTAGTCCAACCATATGGTTTTTAAGTGCTTCTAATTCATCAGCTAAAGCACCAAGACTAGTAGAAGAGTTGGAAGCATTACTCGCTTGAAGAAGTTTTGTTTTAAATTGTTCTAAAGCGCTTGAAAATTGGTTCATAGTTGAATCAGTATTTTGAGCAAATGTTTGAGCTTTTGAACTAGTCTCTTTACTCTGCTCAAGTGTTGCTATCTCATAATTAAGTCGCATTGTATCTACATAAACACCACTATCTTCATAACTATTTTGTATTTTTTGTTTTGTCGACATTTGTTCATTTATATCATAAATACTTTTCATTGCTTTTTGTTGTTCATAAGAGGATGTTGTATAAAATAACGAATTAGTAATTCTCATGGTTCTCTCCATTTTTTATCTTTTTATCAGTAAGCAATTTTAATTCCTTGTGAAAAATATCGACATTTTGGGCTTATTCTTTAATTATTACAAAAAAATATTGTCTTTTTTTTAAAAAAATTGTACAATCCTCGCATTACTATATTTTCATAAGGAATGAGGAATGAAAAAAGCGGAATTTATCCAAGCGGTGTCTGAAAAAGCGGGTCTTTCAAAAAAAGATACTCAAAAAGCTGTTGATGCAGCATTAGAAGCAATCAGTGATGCATTAGTTGCGGGCAAAGATGTTAGCTTTATTGGTTTTGGTACATTTAGTACTGCAGTAAGAGCAGCTAGAAAAGCAAGAGTTCCAGGAACTGACAGAGTTGTAGATGTTGCAAAAACAACTGCCGTAAAATTTAAAGTAGGTAAAAAACTTAAAGACGCTGTTGCTAAAGCGTAATTTCGTTCATTCAAAAGCTTAAACGTCATTTTCATTGACGCTTAAGCTTTTTTTATATATAATCCCAAACTTAAAAATATGTGCCTGAGTGGTGAAATTGGTAGACGCGCTAGACTCAAAATCTAGTATAGAGATATGTGCCGGTTCGAGTCCGGCCTCAGGTACCATCCAATCCCCTAAAATACAACATTTTAACACTTAAACTTTGCTGGTGTCAATAAGATGTCACAAAATGTCAAAATTAAGCAAAAATTATCCTTGATTTTTGTTATACTTTTTCCCATGAAAAATTATGAACTAGATTCTCATTATGATGTCATTGTTGTTGGTTCTGGTCCGGCGGGTCTTGGTGCTGCGTTTAAAATTGCGGAAAACTCAAATTATTCTGTTTTATTACTCGAAAAGAAGAAGATAAGCTCAGGCGGCTTACGAAATGACTGTAAACAAAACTACACTTTTCCTGTTGGATTTCCCTATGAGCATTGGAATAAGCAAAGCGCTGATGTGTTGCTTCATGAAGTAGCGAGTCATTTAAACCCAAAAATTGAAAAGCGAATCAATGTTGAAAAATACATCAATCGTGCGCAAAAAATTGGTGTTGAAATCCTTTCTATCGACCAAGCACACGTAGGAACCGATAAATCTTCAGAGCTTATTCGTAGCTTAATTGAAAAATTAGAAGCTTTGCATGTAAAGGTTTCTTTACAAACAGAAGTGAAAGAACTTTCCCCAGATAGTAAAAAATTAACTTTAGATAATGGGTACATTATCACATTTAATCACCTTATTTTAGCGCCTGGCCGAGCTGATTATGATTGGTTACAAGAGCAAATGGATAGACTTGGTGTGAGTTATTGTGATAATATTGTTGATATTGGTGTTCGCATTGAGACTAAAGAGGAAAATTATCCCATTGTGCGAGATTACTATGATCCCAAAATTCTTTTGCCCAATAAAGTAAGAACATTTTGCACTAATTCTGGATGCGCTCATATTGTACGTGAAAAATACAAAGGGTATTATTCGGTTAATGGGCATTCACTTTCAAAAGAGAATGAGCGTAATAACTTAGTAAATTTTGCAATGCTCAAAACCATACGCTTGACGCAACCTGTTGTGAGTGGTCAACAATTTGGCAAAATCTTAGGTGAAATGGTAATGCAACTAAGCGGTGGTTCTGTCATTATGCAACGTGTGGGTGATTTTAGGATGGGGTCTCGTAGTAAAGAAGAGACGTTTAATAATGATTTATATGATTTTGAGCCCACTCTCAAAAGTGCGGTTGCTGGTGATTTGTCTTTGTGCATGCCTGCAAAAATTTTACGTGATATTTGGAAAGCGCTTAAGATGCTTGACACCATTATCCCTGGGGTGCTTCATCCTTCTACCATTATTTATTATCCAGAAATCAAAACGTATTCCAATAAACCGCAATTTATCGATGAATATTTTATGGTCAAAGAGGGCTACTACATTATTGGTGATGGGGCAGGTACAAGTCGAGGTATCACTGCAGCTTGGGCATCTGGTATTCGTGCTGCCAATGGAATTTTACGCTCACGATAGATTATCACCAAACTTTTGCTATAATCCATACTTTCATTTAGTCTATATGCAAGGGAAATACAATGCAACATAATTTATTTGATGATTTAAAAGTACTCAAAGACAAAATGAGTCAGGAAGAAAAAAAGAGCAATACTCAAAAAATTGAAAACCTCAAGCAAGAAAAAGAAAAAAAATTACAAGATCAATTTTTAGACTTTGTGAAAGATGCTGGAATTAGAAAAATTAACTAACTTATGAATATTATCTCTCGAATCGTTGAATTTTCAACCTTAGAAACTAAATGCTCTTATCTCCAAAATCATCGCACAAGGATGTCCTATAAGTACATCGAAAATGCAACAATGGAGCTTAATCATGCTTTAGTAGAACGTGGTTGGCGTCGTTTTGGCAAATATTACTCTAGACCTCAATGCCCGAATTGTAACCAATGTCTTAATCTTCGTATTGATGCACAACACTATTACTTTGGAAAATCCGCCCGAAGAACCATTAAAAAAGCAGAAGGCATTACATATGTAATTCAGAGCCCTACTATCAGTACGGAACACCTTAACCTTTATGACAAATACCATCGCCACATGGAAATAAAACGGGGTTGGCAGTATCATTTTTTAAAGCCACAAAGTTATCATGAGCTTTATGTTAGCGGAGCAGATGGCTTTGGAAAAGAAATTTTATATTTTTATCATGACAAACTTATTGGTGTTGATTTAATCGATTTTGTTGACGATGGGATATCTTCAATTTATTTTTATTATGATCCAGATTTTGAGAAATATTCACTAGGTAGGCTCTCAATTTATGAACAAATTAGATTGGCTAAAGAGTATGATTTGGAATGGATATACCTAGGATATTATGTTGAAGGGTGTCAAAGCTTAAAATATAAAGCACTCTATAAACCTTTTCAGCTCTTACAAGGGAACCCTTCATTAGACGAAGATGCTATTTGGCTCTAAATTTTGGAACTTTATTTGCTTTGATGGAATAATACTCTGTCAAAGGATGCATTGATGCAAATTTCTCTTTCACATGAAATGCTTGCTATAACACTACAAGAAGATGCTAAAACATTCTATTTTCTCCAGAATTTGGCAGAAAAAAACTTTCAGAAAAAAATTGGACGAAAGAATAAAACAATTATTTTTAAAGAAGAATCAGAGCTTGTACAACGAAGATATTTTTTAAAACTCATCAGTAAACTTTATCAGAAAAAAAATGATGATCTTTTAATGCGCAATTGTATTGAAAATGCTTTGGATAAAACCATCAAAATTACCCTTCTAAAATCAAATCAATTACTCCAGCATATTGATATTAAAATGGACATTGAAGATAACTATGCTGTCGTTTTTTCGATAGGAACGCCCAATACATTGTTAACGTCCTATTTAAAAAACTATTTTAAAGACCATTTAGTAAGATTTAGGACCAAAAACAATACAATGACGCTTTATCCAAACTCAGCTCAAACAGCACACTTAATTGAAAAATTATTGCAACAAAAAGAGTTATTGGGTTGCTTCGTCCATTTTAAATACGATGAAGAAGACTTTCTCACTTACAAATTAAGCCTTAGAGGTCGAAAATCAAAACGAAATCATCATGGTGCACTTTATTCGCTATTGGAAGAGTATTTTAGTGTGTTAGAGTGTAAAATTGATGATTCATTTGAAATCGTTAGAGGAAACTATTTAAAATTAGTCAAAAAGTATCACCCAGATAGTTGTGGTTTACTTGCAGATGATTTACATATAAGATATCTCAAGAAATTTCAAGAAATTCAATACGCCTATGAGATGATCAAAGTTCACTATAAGAATGAATCTCACCTAAGAATTGCTTAGGTGTTAAATTGTAGTAAATAAAGCTTTTTGCGTTCCGATGAACTAGCAATATTGAATTGCTGTCTGTACTTTGTTATCGTTCGCCTTACCATTTTGATAGAAAATTGCTTTTCAATCATCTCTAGAAGCTTAAGGTCACTGAGCGGCTTTAATCTATTTTCTGCTTTGACTAATTCTAACATATACTCTTTAATTGCACTATTGGATATATCTTCCTCTAAAGCAGTGGCAAAAAATTGTTTTAATGGAATCACACCTCTTTGACATGATAAATATTTCCCCGCTATAGCACGTGATATCGTTGAAGGGTTTCTACCTAAGTCATCAGCCAAGTCTTTAAGTTTCATAGGTTTAATGGCTTTTCCAAAGAAAAAATCATATTGGTATTCTACGATCATGAGCCCTATTTTATAAAGTGTTGCTTTTCGCATTTCCAAAGCATCGACTAAATCTTTTGCATCTTTTATCTTTTGTGCCACAAATAAATGTGTTTCATCAACACCTTCTGTATCAATAATGATTTCAGGATAATATGAATCATTGAGTTGAACTTCAATTACACCATTTTTATCATAAACAAAAATATCAGGGATAACCTCTTTTTCATCCTCTAAAAAATCTATTGCTGGGGGATTTCTAAATCTTTTGATCACTGAAAGTGCTTCATGAAAATGAGGCTCTTTACCAAAAGATTCAATGATTTCAAAATTTTCAATCAACGTTTCAGTTAAGAGGTAAAGTTCATTATCTATCTCTAAATCTTGCAATTGAAATAAAAACGCCTCTTTAAAATCAATAGCACCAATGCCTAAAGGCTCCAAATAAGCAAATCTCTGCCTGATTTTTTCTACCTCGCTAGAGGTAGTATTATATTTTATGGCTATCTCGTGAATAGCACTTTGTTCAAAATAGCCTTCAGAGTTAATATTTTCGATAATGTCATAAGCAATATTTTGTGAGTTAATAGTTGGGAAAAGTGGAGGATTTACCTGTTCGTATAAGACTTGGAAAAGAGATTTTTTATCAAAAGTCAATGCCTCAATAGTGCTCGAAACAGAATCTTTTGATATTTGTGAAAAAAAACTCTTTTTTTCAAAACGCTTATCCTCTTTTTCACAACCTGATTTAACTTGAATAAAAGGATTTTCTTGAACAAAAGGTTCTAATGTTTCAACCAATGTATCAAGATTCGATTGAAGGATTGGTAGCCAGCCTCTTAAGGTGGATGAAAATTTTTGTTTGGTGGTTTGTGTTCCAGAAACTCGTAATTTCAAACGTTCCTACCTATGATTTGAGTATCATTAAAATTTAAAATCTTCACCTAGATAATAGGTCTTTACTAGCTTGTTTTGAGCCACTTCATCGCTGGTTCCACTGGCTAGCAAACTTCCATCTTTTAGTACATAAGCTCGATCACAAATAGCTAATGTTTCACGTACATTGTGATCTGTGATAAGCACACCAATATTAAGGTTTGCGAGTTCTTGCACAATAGCTTGTATATCAGAAACAGCTATAGGATCAACACCTGCAAAAGGCTCATCTAAAAGTAAAAATTTTGGCTGAAGCACTAAAGAGCGTGCAATTTCACAACGTCTTCTTTCCCCACCACTTAAACTAACACCATTACGTTTACGAATCGGCTCGATATTTAAAAGATTTAAAAGCTCTTCAACTCTTTTTTCAGCATCTTCTTTTTTTTCGTAGACGATTTCGGCGGCTAACATAATATTATCTTCAACACTCAAATCTTTAAAAATACTTGATTCTTGAGGTAAATAGCCAATACCTAGTTTTGCGCGTTGATGTAAAGGGACAGCTGTTACATTTTGATTGTCAAAATATACTTCACCTTCACTAGGTGCAATAAGGCCACAAATCATATAAAACATCGTTGTTTTCCCTGCACCATTAGGACCTAGCAGGCCTACGACCTCACCACTTTTAACTTCAACAGAAACACCCTTGATAATTTCTGTTTTTTTGATAATCTTTTTTAATTTTTCAATTTTAAGCGTGTGCATTCATATTTACCTTATATGTACGTTTTAAACCATCTATTTCAATATCTATTGTCGTATAAGCCATTGCAAAACGTTGTAGTATTTTTTCAAATGATGTATCACCCCACTCTATTAAATGGTATCCCTCGACGTCTAATTTCTCGATAAGCCCTGAGCTTAAAAAACCTTCGCACCCACATTGATAAATATCATAATGAAAAAGTTTTTGTTCATATTCATGTAAAATTGAAAATGTGGGTGAAGAGATAGCTTCGTTAATCCCTAGCACAGTAGCAAAAGCCTTCACAAACGATGTTTTTCCACTTGCTAAATTGCCTCTTAAAAGTATAATGCCACCTTGTGGCATTTGATTTACAATCTCTTGTGCAAATGCTGGTAATGTATTAAAATCACAACTTGCTATATACACGTTTAGACCATATATGAAACTCTGATAATTTCACTGAGTTTATCCCATGCTTTTTTTGTATCTAATGCTTCTTTCATCATTTCAATACCTTCTTGCATATCTCTGGCTTTACCATCCACCATAAGTGCACAAGCGCCATTAAGTAAAACGATATCGCGTTTAGATCCTTTTTCATCGCCCCGAAGAATATCACGTGTGATATTAGCATTCGTCACACTATCACCACCTTTAATATTTTCAAGCGATGTCAATTTGATGCCATAATGTTCGGGATTGATTTCACCTTGCGTCATAGTTTCATTTTCAATTAAAACATACTCTGTAATGTCACAAACACTCACTTCGTCTAACCCATCTTTAGAGCTTAGAACAATACTTTTTTGGGTGCCAAGTTGCTTTAATGCTTGGCTGAACCGATCAATATACTCAACATCAAAAACACCAATTATCTGCTTTTGAGCATTTGCGGGATTGGCTAAAGGACCTAGCATATTAAAAATGGTACGATGCGATAAGCTTCTGCGAATTGGCATAATGTGTTTCATACACGGATGATGATTCATCGCAAACATAAAAACAAATCCACACTCCTTAAGCATTGCGATTTGTTTTTCAACGCTTATATCAAGATTGAGTCCTAAACTTCTAAGAACATCTGCACTACCTGATTTACTTGTGGCAGAGCCACTACCATGCTTAGCTACTTTGCATCCTAGCGAAGCTAATACGATAGATGTGGTTGTTGAGATATTAAACGTTCCACTTTGATCACCACCTGTTCCAACAACGTCAATAATTTCATTTTGTAATGATGCTTCTAAGACTAATTTTACACTATGTTCACGCATAACTTTTGCAGCTGCTGCAATCTCATCGGCATTCTCGCCGCGCTCATAGAGCTCGACCAAAAAGGCTGCTGCATCTTCTGTGCTAAGTTGATTATTAAAAAGTGCATCAAAACGTTTATAAGCTTCAGTATAATTCATTTAATTTCCCTCACATATTCATCTTGCAAATTTTTAGGAATGGTTTTGGTAACTGGGATTTGCAACACTTCATAAACAACGTTTCTTTCAAGATAAGCAATACTTAGTTTATCACCCACTTTAACATCTTTAGAAGCTTTGGCAACAATGCCATTGATGCTAACAACGCCATTTTTACACATATCTTCTGAAACAGCTCGCCGCTTTGTTAAATTGACGCTATTTAAAAACTTATCAACTCTCATAAAACCTCTTCCTTCATTTGGTTGTCATTCTATCAAAAGAATATTTAAACTCTCTTTTTAAGCTAATGTACAAGCCTGCCTCATTGCGCATAAGCAAAGTTTTTAATAACTTTTGATAGTATCACAAAATTTTATAAACAAATTTGTAAGGAAATGATACGATGAAAAAAAGTGTTAAAAAAGTAGTCCTAGCATATTCTGGTGGACTTGATACCAGCATTATTTTAAAATGGCTCCAAGATGAATATAAGTGCGAAGTTGTCACATTTACAGCAGACATCGGTCAAGGTGAAGAATTAGAACCAGCACGTAAAAAAGCCATCTCTTTAGGCATCAAACCTGAAAATATTTTTATTGAAGATTTAAAAGAAGAATTTGTAAAAGATTATGTATTTCCTATGTTTAGAGCTAATGCTATTTATGAAGGGGAGTACCTTCTTGGAACATCTATTGCACGCCCTTTGATTGCAAAAAGACAAGCGGAAATTGCTGCAATGGTTGGTGCTGATGGCGTTAGTCATGGCGCAACCGGTAAAGGCAATGACCAAGTACGTTTTGAACTTGGCTATTTGAGTATGAATTCGGATTTAGTCATCATTGCTCCATGGCGTGAATGGGATCTTAATTCGCGTGAAAAATTACTTGCTTATGCTGAAAAAAACGGTATCAGCATCGAGAAAAAGCCTGGCAAATCACCCTACTCCATGGATGCTAACTTACTTCATATCTCTTATGAGGGTCTTGTACTTGAAAATCCTGCTATGGAGCCTGAAGAAGATATGTGGCGCTGGACTGTAAGTCCAGAAAATGCGCCAGATAAAGCTGAAGTCATTGAATTAACGTATGAAAAAGGAGATCCTATTGCTCTTAATGGTGAAAAACTCTCTCCTGCTACTATGCTTACAAAACTCAATGAAATTGGATGTAAACACGGCATCGGAAGAATTGATATCGTTGAAAATCGTTTCGTTGGAATGAAAAGTCGCGGATGTTATGAAACGCCTGGTGGTACGATTATGCTTCGTGCGCATCGAGCCATTGAGAGCATTACGTTAGATCGTGAAGCAGCCCATTTTAAAGACGAATTGATGCCACGTTACGCAAAAACAATTTACAACGGCTTCTGGTTTTCACCTGAGCGTGAAATGATGCAAGCAGCAATTGATAAATCGCAAGAAAATGTTAATGGTACTGTCAAAATCAAGCTTTATAAAGGCAACGTTTCAGTTATCGGAAGAGATTCAAAAACCAATAATCTTTTCAATGAAGCATTTTGTACTTTTGAAGAAGACGAAGTTTACAATCAAAAAGATGCAGAAGGTTTTATTAAACTCAATGCATTACGATTTATTATTAGCGGTAAAAATAGAAAAAAACAAGGCAAATAATCGCTATGTGTGAATGTAAGGATGAAGAAAAAATGTTAAGTTTGCTTAAAACGGTACAAAATAATTGCGAAATTAGCTCTGATGAGCTGAATTTTTTACTTGAGTGCAGAGCCAAGCAAAAAGTTGATTTTACACTTATTGATATTCGTGAAATCTTTGAATACTCTGATTCAAGTATCAAAGGTACAGATTTACTTCTTCCTACATCTATGATCCATATGAATATGGATCAATTGGCAAAACGAAAGGGTAGCTTTATGATTTTTTACTGTCGAACAGGTAATAGAACGGCTCAAATGCTTTTTATGCTTCGTCGCATGGGCTTTACTCACATTGCTCATTTAACTAAAGGCATTGTCAATTTTCGTGGTGAAAAACTCAAAAATGCTCCGCTTCCGAAAAATTTGTAATACAAAGGATACTATATGAAAGTCTTATTAATTAAAGATGTCAAAGATTTGGGCAAAAAAGGTGAATTAAAAGATGTTAAAGACGGTTATGGCCAAAACTTTTTAATTGGCAAAGGCTATGCTCTTCTAGCTACCCATGAAGTTTTAAAAAAATACGAATCAGCACAACGAAAAAAAGCAGAAGAAGAAGCATTGGAATTAGCAAATTTACGTACTATTGAAAAAGAACTTGCAACGCTTAAATTAACAATTAAACGTAAATTAGGTGCCAATGGAAGCTTGTTTGGTGCGGTGACAAAAGATGAAATTGCCCATGAACTAAAAGAACAATATCACCTTGATATTGATAAAAAGAGTATTGAAATCGACAATCCTATTAAAATGACAGGAAACTTTGATATTTCTATTAAACTAGGTCATGGCATCCATGCCACACTAGCACTGATTATTGTTGGTGAGTAACAATGTTTGAAGCAACCACCATTTTAGCATGCCGTGGTCAAAATCGTGCCGTTATTGGCGGCGATGGCCAAGTGACTTTTGGTAATACCGTTTTAAAAAACAATGCCACAAAAATACGAAAACTCTATAATGGTAAAATTTTAGCTGGATTCGCAGGTAGTACTGCAGATGCTTTTAATCTATTTGATATGTTTGAGAGTATCCTGGAACAGAAAAAAGGCGATTTATACAAGTCAGTGATTGAGTTTTCCAAAGAGTGGCGTAAAGATAAAATGCTAAGACGGCTTGAAGCTATGATGATAGTTTTAGATTGTGAGCATATCTATATTTTAAGTGGAACGGGTGACGTTGTCGAACCGGAAGATGGGAAAATTGCTGCTATTGGTAGCGGGGGTAACTATGCTATTTCTGCTGCAAGGGCGCTTGATCGTCATGCAAATTTGGATGAAGAGTCACTTGTTAAAGAGAGTCTAAAAATCGCCAGTGAGTTGTGTATTTATACCAACGACCATATCAAAACATTTGTATTGGAAAGTAAAAACGCATGAATTTAACACCAAAAGAAATTGTAGCCTACTTGGATGAGTATATTATCGGACAATTTAATGCGAAAAAAGCTATTGCTATAGCCCTTCGTAATCGCTATAGAAGATTGAAACTTGAAGACGATATGGCTGAAGAAGTGATGCCAAAAAATATTTTAATGATTGGCTCAACGGGTGTAGGTAAAACTGAAATTGCCAGACGTATGGCAAAAATGCTAGGCCTTCCTTTTGTTAAAGTGGAAGCTAGTAAATATACTGAAGTTGGTTTTGTAGGCCGTGATGTAGAGTCCATGGTTCGTGATTTGATGATGGCTTCAATCAATTTAGTCAAAGCCGAACATCGTGAAAAAAACCGTGACAATATTGATGAATATGTTGAAAAAACAATTATAGAAAAGCTTTTACCACCACTGCCTAAAGGTGTTAGTGAAGAAAAAAAAGCGGATTATGAAAAAAGTTTTGAAAGGATGCGTCAAAAATTTCGTGCAAAAGAGATGGATGAACTCAAAGTCGAAGTTGAACTGTCGCAAGGAAATTCTGATTTAGGCGATTCTTCCTTACCCCCTGAAATGATCAAAGTGCAAGAATCATTTATTAAGATATTGGGTAGTGGTCAAAATAGTATTAAAAAAGAGATGAAAGTTAAAGATGCTAAAGAAGCCCTTAAGCATGAAGCAAGTGAGAAATTACTTGATATTGAAGCTGTGAAAACTGAAGCAAGAGAGCGATGCCAAAACGGTGGCATTATTTTTATAGACGAGATTGATAAAATTGCTGTTAGTGCTTCTGCTTCACACCGCAGTGACCCTAGTAAAGAAGGTGTTCAAAGAGATTTATTACCTATCGTTGAAGGCTCTGATGTCAATACTAAGTTTGGAACCATTAAAACAGACCATATTCTTTTTATCTCTGCAGGTGCGTTTCATGTCAGTAAGCCAAGTGATTTGATTCCTGAGTTGCAAGGTCGTTTCCCTTTGCGAGTTGAGCTCAATTCACTCACGGAAGATATTTTATATAAAATTTTAACACAACCAAAAAATTCCTTATTGCGCCAGTATGAAGCACTCTTAAATACTGAAGGTGTGAAATTAGTTTTTGAAGATGAGGCAATTTCAGCTATTGCAAAAATTGCTCAAATGACCAATGAAAAAACTGAAGATATTGGTGCCCGTAGACTTCATACTATTATTGAAAAAGTAATAGAAGATATTAGTTTTACTGCAGATGAACATGCTGGCAAAAGTATACATGTCACTAAAGACTTAGTTCATGAAAAACTTGATGCTATTGTTGAAGACGAAGATAGTAGTCGATATATTTTATAAAGTGAGATAATGCAAAATAAAACAAACCCTACAAAAGCTGGTTATGTTGCCGTCATTGGAAGACCGAATGCCGGCAAAAGTTCTCTTCTTAATTGGTTAATTGGCGAGAGATTAGCACTGGTTTCACACAAAGCAAATGCTACACGTAAACGTTTAAATGTTATTGCAATGCATGAGAGTACACAAATTATTTTTATAGATACTCCAGGTATTCATGAACAGGAAAGATTGCTTAACCAGTTTATGCTTGAAGAAGCTATGAAGGCTATGGGGGATTGTGATTTAATTCTTTTTTTAGCGCCTGTAAGTGATAAAATACAACACTATATTGATTTTTTAGCACTCAACAAAAATAATACTCCTCATATCGTTTTACTCACAAAAGTTGATACTGTTTCTCAAACAGCCCTTTTTGATAAAATAACAGAATACCAAGTTTATCAAGATAAATTTCTTGCTCTCATCCCCGCATCTATCAAAAAAGGTTTTTCACGTGATTATCTTTTATCGACTATTGCAAAAGAAATGCCTGAACATCCTTATTTGTACGATCCCGAGATTTTAACAACTGAAATGGCTAAAGATATTTACAAAGAGTTAATCCGTGAAGCTATTTTTGAGAATACAAGTGACGAAATTCCCTATTTTGCCGATGTAATTGTTGATAAAGTTGAAGAAAAAGATACAATCGATAATATTTATGCTACAATAATTGTTGATAAAAAGAGCCAAAAGGGCATATTAATAGGAAAAAATGGCCAAACTATCAAACGAATTGGCTCACATGCAAGAGCTTCTATTGAAGAACTAACACAAAAACGTCTTTTTTTGAAACTTGTTGTTGTCGTCAAGCAAGGTTGGAGTCAAGATAAAGAAATATTGAAAAAAATTGGTTATATTATTCAATAAAAAGAAGTATGCTATAATATTTTGTTTAAAAAAGATAATAAATTTTTAAAATAAAGAGGTTTTGAAAATGGCTAAAGCTGAAGAAAAGCGTTATAGCTCAGAAGTTATATCTATTGACCCTTTATCTCTGGTTTCGTATGCGTATTCAAAAAATGAAATTAAACTTCAAAAAATAGAGAAAAGCGACAAAAATTCTTTTTATATCTCTTATATTCAATCCCGCGATATTATCAGTGCAACCATAGATATAAGTAGAAATATTCCTGATTCTGATTTAAAAGATGCCATTGAAATTAAAGTATATGACGAACTTGCTCTAGATTCATCAATTGAATATGCTATCACATACCTCGAAACAGAATCAAAAGATTCTAAAAATCGAACTTTTAATATTTTTATTATTGATGTAAGCCTTGTAACTTCAAAATTAGCACCTATTAAAGAAAAGACGAGATATATTGATTATGTAACCGTGGCACCTTTTTTAGTAAAATCTCTCTATTTAAAAAATTTTATTGAACCGGAAGGTACACATTGCTTTATTTATTTTCAAAAAAACGATGCTTTTTTAGCTATTTATAAAGGTGGACAATATATTTATTCAAAATCTTTACACTATTCGCTCAAAGAAATTAATGAAAAATTTTGTGAGCTTATTGGTGAAAGAGTAGACGAAGAAGATTTTTACAAAATCTTAACCAATGAAGGTTTAAAAGCTACAAATTCCTTATTTCAACAAAATTTAATGCAACTTTTTGGTGAAATATTTTTGTATATTAATGATGTTTTAGTCTTTACTAAACGATCTTACAATATAGACTTTATTGATAAAATGTATATTGGTTCAGAAATAGGCTCTTTTGCTGGAATTGAAGAGTATGCAAAAAGCTACTTAGGCCTTGAAGCATTTGATTTTAATTTTAGCATTGCTATCAATTCGAAAGAATGGTATATTGACCAAATTCATATATTAATGATGCTAAGTGCTCAAATATATATGGAAAATCCAGATGATAATCTTAATTTCTCTATTTATCGAAGACCGCCACCTCTTACTAAAAGACCCGTAGGTAAACTTTTAGGTGTTTTAGTCGCAAGTATTATCTTATCATTAGCTTATCCAGCTTTTCAAATAGCCTATAATGCATATCTAAATATAGTTTTATCGAAATCAACAGAAAGCTACAACAATACTTTTAAAAAAACCTCAAGCATTAGGGATCAACTTGGTTTACTAAAGATAGAAAAAGAAAAAGTAGATTCTTTACTTAAAAATGAAACATCAAAGTTTGAATTTCGGAAAAAACTGTTAAAAGAGATCTATAATAAAAAGATTACCTATCCTATGAAAGCCAAAATGCTATTGGAAATTTTTGAGTTATCAAATGCTAATGACAATAAAATTGAGTCACTAGCATTTAAACAAAATGTTCTTAGCTTATCTATTCGCAATAAAAATGAAAAGAAGATTACTGAGTTTATCAAAGATTTAACAGCACTCAAAAAATATAAAATCAATACTGACAAAATCACAAAAGACGATCTATTAAAGCTCTATACAAGTACCATATTTATAGGACTAACTGATGAATAGCATTGACCACCTTTTAGATAAAATTGATCAATTTTTGGATGGCAAAAAAAGTAGTGAATTAACTTTAATTTTTCTCTTGCTATTTCTTTTCGTAGGGTATATCTCTTATAGTTATGTTTATCCTATCAGTGATAAGATGTTAAAACAAACCATGCGCAATACCAATGCGATAACAAAAAATCTTCAAAATGAAGTGTCATATTTTAATTCTGTCTCTAAAGATGGAGACGAACATTTTTTTCTCAAACAAGTCAAAAACGATATTGAAAACTCTAAAGTTTTTTTGGAAAAAACAACCTATACTAATGCTTATGTTGACAACAAACTTAAAGAGCTCTCTTATTTACTTTTTAATGATGAAAACTGGGCTAAATTTTTAAACTCAATTACACAACTAGCACAAAAATATTCTGTTAATATTATGGTTATTGAAAATAAAATCAATGAACCAAGTATTCAAAAAATTGAACAGATTTTGAATTTAAAAGTTGATTTCAATGGTCAATTTCCCAATATTATGAAATTTATAAATGCTATCGAAGAGAGTGAACTGGTTGTCGATATATATGACATCAACTGTATAGGTCAACAAAACATAACAGGCCAAATTAATATTGCTGTTTGGGGGATGAAGTATTGAAAACTTTTCTTAAAATACTTTGTAGTGTCACCTTTTTATTTGATTTAATATATGCAAAAAATATTTTATCAATGGGAAATGAAGTCAAAGAATATGACACTATTTTTGAAAAAATTGCAGAAAAAAGAATTGGTATACAATCCTCATCAATTGATGCGATTTCTAATCCATTTATTCTAAACAATAGTGCAACTATCGCTGATGATAATAATACACCCAATACTTCTTACCAATTAGAAGCAACCATCAATCAACACGCAAAAATAAATGGTAATTGGTATAAAATTCACCAAAGAGTAGGAGAATTTAAATTGGTTAAAGTTAATCCAGATAGTATTATTCTCCATAATGAAGCTGAAAGAAAAGAAATTTTTATAAGGACCAAAGATGCAAGCAATATCAAAATATTTTCCAAATAAATTGATTATCTTAGTGGCTATATTAGCCCTAGGTCTAACAACTTTAAATGCTGTTGAAAAAAGTAAAACATGTGCCTATAGAACATTTAATATTAAAACAAATAACAAAGCAACTGCTAATGAACTTCTCTCTGAATTAGCTGATATGTGTGATTTTAGCATAGTAGTAAAAGACAATGAAGCTGCTAAAATTCTAGAAAAAAATTTAAGTGGTATTAACATTAAAAATCTCTCACTTGTTGAAATTTTTCAAATTGTTTTATCTGATAATGATCTCTTCTTTTCATATGATCAAAATTTTCTCAAAATTTCTGCTTTAAGTACTCGAACATTTAAAGTTGATTATATTACCTCTATTCGTGAAGGCAAAGCTATTCTTAATGCTTCAGTAGACGCTTCTCCCACTGAAGAAGGTGGCAAACGTGATGTAACGGCTCAAGCTCAAAATATGATAACTTCTAATGATACATTTGATTTTTGGAAAACTATTGCTACTGAGCTTACTGCCATACTTAATACAGGTGCAGAAGGATATAAAACACAAGCTCCTATCATTAATCCAAATGCTGGAATTATTACAGTTACCGCAACTAAAAAACAACTGAGTCGTGTTGAGGATTATTTAAATCTAATGGAAGAGCGTTTACATAAACAAGTTCTTATCGATGTCTCTATTATATCTGTTGACCTCACTGCTAGTAATAATACGGGTGTTGATTGGAGTAAATTTTCTTTATCATTCAATAGTGATTCAACATTTAGTAATAATTTAGATTATGCCAATGCAAACCATAGTATTTTTAGTCAAAATCGCGGTACTACTTCTGGCTCAAACAGCCTTACAATTCTTAATGGAGCAGCTTTCTCAATAGCTGGACTTATAGACTTTCTAGGGACAAATGGTGAAACAAAAGTTGTCTCAAGCCCTAAAGTATTAACGCTGAACAATCAACAAGCACTTATTACTATTGGTGACAATATCAACTATCGTGTTCCTAAAGAAACGGCTAATACTGCGGCTTCTTCTAATACTCTATTGACAACAACTTATAGCAATTATTCTATCTTTATTGGTGTATTACTCAATATTACTCCAGAAATTTCTGAAAACAACGAAATTATTTTGCGAATCAATCCTTCTGTCAGTAATTTTAAATATGCAGCTGATGATGCACGTACTGCAACCGATACAGCAAGAGTTATTGCCCCAGACACTAAAGAAAAAAAGCTATCAACCGTTGTTAAAGTCAAAGATGGAAGTACCATTATTTTAGGAGGACTGATTACGGATAGTAAAGGTAAAGATGATAATAGTGTTCCTCTTCTCAGTAGCATTCCTCTTCTTGGTGAAGCATTTAAACATTCTGCTGATACATTGAAAAAAAGTGAGCTTATCTTTGTTATAACCCCTAAAATTATTGGAGCCAAGGGTACGGATAAAGCATCACTAAAAGATTTGGGATTTAGTCAAAAAGTCTATGAATAATAACTATAGTCATTTAAAATCCATCTTTGTAGATGGTGAAGTATTTGATTATGTTAATTTGGATCAATCAGCAATTACATATGATAGGCTGGTTCAAACGCTTGATAAGCCCTTAAAATTAATACTTTTTTATGGAAAACCTGGAACTGGAAAAACATTTTTATTACAAAAAATATTTAATGATCTTAAACAGAAAAAAAAGATCATTTTTTTTCCAAGACCCTTTTTTGATGAAAAAATATTTATTAAAGCGCTTTATGAAAATACTTTTCATGAAGTTGCGCCTGAGATATCTACATACGATGAATTTCTCTTTCTAGTTAGCAAACGCATCACAAAAGAAAATACCATTACTGTTTTAATTGATGAAGCACAATTATACCCAGGTGAGCTTATTGAAAAAATAAGACTTATGGCAGATTCACGTCTTTTTAAATTTTTATTTACAGTACATAAAACAGAAAAAGAAGATATTTTGGCAAAAGATTATTTTCAAACACGTATATGGGAAACAATAGAAATTGACAATGCATCTTTAAATGAAATTAAAACTTATATAGAAAAAAAATTGCTGTTTCATAATCGATTTGAATTTCTTAATCTCTTCAAAGATAAACATTTTAAGCTAATTCTTCAATTAACTAAAGGAAATCTTCGTACAATTAATAAGTTGATGTACAAGTTATTTGAAATTTTAGAGTATTATGACCAATATAAGCCATCAAGTATCAAGGCTAATTCTCTACATGTTAAATATATTGAAATGGCTGGTATTAGTTTAGGAATGTTACATGCTTAGTGCATCTGAAATTGCAGACTTAGAAAGAAAGGTTGCACATTATCGCTTTAAACGTAAGGCTCATTATCTTGTATATGCTTTACTTGTTATTGTTTTTCTTGGTATCATGGTTTATACTTACTCTATTTTTGATAAGAAACCTATTATCAAAACCAACCAAATGGACAATAATGTTACAGCAACATTAACGCAATTAGTCAAACCTTCGCCCACAATTATTCCTGAAAGTCCTGTCTCTACTTCTGAAAAAATACTGACTTCTGAAGAAAATGACATTAATAACTCTGTAACTGAGACATTAGAATTACGTCTTCCAACTATTAAAACTCCTAAGCAACAAAAGGAAGAAAATTTTAAACCTAAAGATTTTACAAATACATCTCAAGAAGAAAAAAATTCTCACAAAGATTTAATACTCAAAGTACCTACTAAAATCGAAGAACCACCATACTATCGTGGGAATGAAGAAAAAATTGAGTCCACAATGCTTGCTCCACCTGCACTTTTGATGGATGATACTGTCAAAAGTAAAATTACAATTGAAACACAAGAAATTAATTCTATCCAATATTTAAAAGATAAGTTTGAAAAAACACATAATATCATTTTTGCTTTAATGCTCGCAGAAGAGAATTATCTTAATAAAAAATATGATGAAAGTTTAAAATGGTCCCTTATGGCTAATTCAATAGATGCTGAAAATGAAAAAAGCTGGCTATGGTTTGCTAAATCAAAAATGAAATTAGGAAAACAAAATGATGCAATAACAGCTCTTGAATCCTATTTGAAAAACAATAAATCAGCTGCAGCTCAATCTTTATTAAACCAAATTACTATGGGTGAATTTCATGATTAATATTTTATTTAGCTTTAGAAAAATGATACAATGATAAAAATAAGTCAAGATTGGTAAAATATGAGCACTATTATTTCTACACTTTTAACCTATTTACTTAATAATCGTATTATCGATGAAAATACTGCATCTTTTATTCAAGACGAAGCGAAAACAAATAGTAATAAGATTATTGGTGACATTCTAATAGAAAATAATTTCTTTACCAAAGAAGATCTTCATATTTTAGTATTAGAGTTTTACAAAAAAGGCTATCTTACACTAGAAGATGTTAATATAAATTTTGCTATAGATACTGAAAAATTTTTACAAGCCCTAGCAAAAAATATTAACTGCGAATACCTTGATTTAGATTCTGTAGATATTGACTATAGATTAGCGTCTAAGCTCCCTTTTGCGCAACTTAAAAAATACAGCGCTCTACCTATTAAAGAAGATGAAATTAACGTCTATGTTGCCATTAAAGACCCTTTTGATATCCATGCACACGAAAATGTACAACGTATTTTTCCTAGAAAATTACTTAAAATCATTATTGCTGAACCAGCTCAGATCGATAAATATCTTGTTAAAATGGAACTAGGTGAAAGCATTAAAGGGCTTATCGGGGAAATTCGAAAAGAGATTACCTCCAATGCAGCTGAAAATCCTCAAGAATCTTCAGGTATTTTAAAACTTATTGAAATTATTTTAAAAACATCTATTCTTTCTCGTGCTAGTGATATTCATATTGAACCAACTGAAAATAATTGTATTGTCCGTAGTCGAATTGATGGTATGCTAACCGAAACATTTATTTTTGATAAAGATATCTATCCTCCTCTTGGTTCACGTTTAAAACTTTTATCAAATATGGATATTGCAGAAAAAAGAAAACCACAAGATGGACGCTTTTCAGCAACAATCTTAGGTCGTGAATATGATTTTAGGATATCTGCACTTCCAACACTCAACGGTGAATCAATTGTTATTCGTATTTTGGATAAATCCAAAGTGATGATAAAAATTGAAGATTTAGGCATGCATCCTCAAAATTATGCTAAATTTCATCAAGCAATGCACACACCTTATGGTATTATTTTTGTTACGGGACCTACAGGAAGTGGTAAAACAACAACGCTTTATGCTGCTCTAAATGCTATCAAAAGCGTGCAAACAAAGATTATCACAGTTGAAGATCCCGTGGAATATCAGTTAAACTTGACACAACAAGTACAAGTCAATGAAAAGGCCAATTTAACTTTTGCGTCAGCATTACGTTCAATTTTACGTCAAGACCCTGATATCATTATGATTGGTGAGGTTAGAGATACTGAAACACTTCGCATTGCCGTTCAAGCTGCACTCACAGGGCACTTAGTATTTTCAACACTGCATACAAATGATGCAATTAGTGCTGTCACTAGGGTTATGGATATGGGGATAGAACCTTATTTACTTAGCGGTTCATTGGTGGCCATTGAAGCACAACGCTTAGTGCGAAAATTATGTCCGTATTGTAAAACAAAATATATATTACCAAAAACTGCTTTTGATGAAATTAAAAACATGCTTCCAGAAAACTATCAATTTTACAAAAATGTTGGTTGTGAAAAATGCGCACAAACTGGCTATCTAGGGCGTGAAATGATTTCTGAGATATTAGTCGTAAGTGAAACGATTTCGAGTATGATTGCACAAGGTACAAGTAAAGCAAAAATTAAAGAGCAAGCCTTAATTGAAGGTTTTATTGACATGTACAAAGATGGGATTTTAAGAGCAGCAAAAGGTATAACAACACTTGAAGAGATAACAAGGGTGGCAAAAGGATGAAATATTTTGAAGTAAACTACCTTTTTAAAGGTCAAAAATCCAAAACTATTGTTAAATCACCCAATAAACATGATGCAATTGCGATTGCTAAAATTAAACTACCAGGTGTTATTTTAAATGTCAAAGAGATTTCAGCACCACTTGAAGATCAACTCTCTACTTTTAAGAATCAACTGTTGGGCTCATTGACCAAGAAAAAAATAAAAATGCCAAGCTTGATTGCTGCTATGCGCCAACTGAGTGTTATGACAGATGCTGGTATTTCAATTCATGATAGTGTTAAAGAAGTTGCAAGCGCTACTGTTGATAAAACACTTCAAGAAATTTTTAATAGCGTTAATGATGATTTAAATTCTGGGCATAGTTTAACCCAAGCAATGATGGCATACAGAAATGAGCTTGGAGATGTTACTATTGCTATGATAGAATTGGGTGAAAGCACAGGTAATATGGCTGAATCGCTTGAAAAACTCTCAGAAATCCTTGAAGAAATTGAAGAAAATAGACAAAAATTTAAAAAAGCGTTACGTTATCCTATCACTGTTGTGATTGCTATTAGTATTGCTTTTTCAATTTTAATGATTTATGTTGTTCCAAAATTTAAAGATATATTTTTAAAGCTGAAAGCAGAATTACCACTTCCTACTAAAATACTGCTTTTCATGGAAAATTTAATTAATAATTATGGTATTTATCTTTTAATTGTTATTGTTGGTACTATCATATTTGTCAAATATATGCTGAGAAATAATGAGAATTTTAAAAAAGGGTTCGATCAATATATTTTAAAAGTTTATTTGATCGGTGATATTATTTTTTATGCAACATTGAGTCGTTTTACCCTTGTATTTACCGAACTTATTCGAGCGGGTATTCCTATTGCTGACGCTCTTGATACCGCGTTATTAACACTAGACAATACATATTTGAAAAGAAAGCTATCTGCTGTCAAGATATCAGTACAAAGAGGTATTTCACTAACAGAATCTTTTAGAGATACTGGGCTTTTTGAAGGGATGCTTATTCAGATGATTCAAGCTGGCGAACACAGTGGTACACTTGATAAAATGCTAGAAAAAGTGACTAACTACTTTAAATCACGTTTTAATGATATTATTGACAACATTGCTAGTTATATTGAACCTATACTATTAGGATTTATTGCAGCCATGGTTCTTTTAATGGCTCTTGGTATTTTTATGCCAATGTGGGATATGGCAAAAGCCGTGAAGACTTAACAATAAAGAGGCTTTAAAGCTTAAAGCCTCTTTATTTCTTAATATAGTAAATCAAAATTCTTTAGGAATAGTGCAATCCAACTCATCTTTAAATCGATTTTTTGCAAGCTCTATTATCTCTTTTTGTCCAATATTACCTAACAAACATAAAGCACCAAGTTTTTTACACCAAATACGTGCCAACTTAATTTTATAGTCCTCTTCTTTTATTTTTGAAGAAATTGCCCAACTGCGAATACTCTTTTTTTCTTTGTATTCAAGCAAGTCAACTATCTCTCTATCGTCAATCTTTCGATCAATGACTGAGCGTATTTGTACTTCATTAAGTCCTGATTTCCATGCTTTATACCCTAAAACAAGAGCTCTAGCACGATTTGGTGTATTGTTTTTAAGTTTATCAAAACTTGCACCAAAATACTCAAGGTTTATAATAATATCTTTTGCTTTAAAAATTTTTTCTTTAGTTGTGTATTCTGGCGCTTCTATAACGTGTTCCAATCTCTTTCCTTATATTTTTAAAATGGCCAAATTGATTCCATAAGTTTACTACCCCATGGTTTTGTCATCGTTTGGTCTATATCGCCTTCTGTTTTATATAAAATTCTAGCATCAGCGATATATTTTGAATCAATAGTATTATATTTATCTATGTCATAAGGACGAATTACACCGCTAATTTGAATGATTTGTTTTTCACCATTAATTAACAGTTCGCGACTACCTTCGATAAAGTAATTTCCATTGACCATAATTTTAATTATTCTAGCTGTAACATTCGTTGTAAAAGTTTCATTTCGAGTATTACTCCCTGCCCCCTTAAAAGAGTTGTTAGAGCCAGAAGTAAAACCAATATTGCCAACTTTGTTAAGCTGATTAGAAACACTACCCAAGACTCCACCTCCAGCAGTCGTTGTTAAGCCAGCTCCCAAACTATCTGAGCTATCTTTAGAGAGAGTTTTTTTTGCTGTAGATGTTTGAGCAATATTTTCAGTAACAACAACCGTGACAACATCATTAACATGCATCGCCTTCAAATCAGCAAACAAAGGATTTTCGCCCTGTCCAAAAAGACTTCCAGGTTGCGAGCCAACATTTTCTTTAATACGAGATGGCATCTCTTCAACGTATGCTGGTGGTTTCATGGTAATTTTAGGGTCAGCTTGATGTGCTGTACAACCTGCTAAAAATAAAATAGAAACCAGACTTAACGTAACAACTTTCATAAAACTCCATTATTATTGTAGTTTGCACAAACTTTTTGCTATTATACTATATCTAAAGCAAATTAAGTTCCAAGGGAAAAAAGAATGTCTATACTAAAAATAAAACTTCAAGATGACCTCAAAGAGGCAATGAAAAATAAAGATCCATTTAAAAGAGATGTCATTCGTTTTTTAATGAGTGCTTTAAAACAAATTGAAGTTGATGAGCGAAAAGAGCTCAGTGATGAAGAAATTATCAAAATAATCCAAAAATCTCTTAAACAGCGTGAAGATTCCATTACGGCATTTAAAAATGCTGATAGAGATGATCTTGTTGAAAAAGAGAGTGCTGAAGCGGCTATTTTAAAAAGCTATCTGCCTCAACAATTAGATGATGAAGCCTTAAAAATTATTGTTCGTAAGCATATAGAACTTTTAGGGGCTACTAGTTTAAAAGAGATAGGTCAAGTCATGGGCGCAGTTCTTGCAGAATGTTCTGGTGTTGCCGATGGAAAAAGGATCAATGCCATCGCAAAAGAATTTTTATCGTAGAGTCCATGTAGAGATTTCTCTCTACATGGTAACTTTTATTTCATGTTTTCAATAACTTCTTTAGTTTGTATTGCAATTTCTAGTTCTTCATTAGTTGGAATAACAAGTACTTTGACCTTACTTTCAGAACTACTAATTGTCAAGATATCACGACATCGTTGATTGTTAATTGTTGCATCAATCTCAATACCAAGGTTTTTTAAGTCACTACAGCTATTGAGTCTTACGTTACTATCATTTTCACCAATACCTCCTGTAAAAATAATACAATCAACACGACCTAAAACAGCACTGTACGAACCAATATATTTTTTAATACGATAGTTAAACATATCAAGAGCTAATTGAGCTTGTGCATCACCCTCTTCGGCTAATTTATTAATAGCTCGCATATCATTATTGCCACATATCCCTTTAAGCCCACTTTCTTTATTGACCAGTTTATCTAAATCATCAATGCTATAACCTAATTTTCGAGCAAGATAAAATAAAACTGCAGGATCAATATCACCGCTACGCGTTCCCATGATCAACCCTTCTAATGGTGTTAATCCCATCGAAGTGTCAACACATTTACCATTTCGAATAGCGCTTACACTTGCCCCATTACCTAAATGAAGTGTAATCGCATTAAGAGTATTAATATCCTTTTGTAAATATTTTGCAGCTTCTTTTACAATAAAGCGATGTGATGTTCCATGAAAACCATAGCGTCTAATTTTCAAATCTTCATAGAACTTATAAGGAATTGCATACAAATATGCATGTTTAGGCATTGTACTATGGAAAGCTGTATCAAAAACAACGACTTGTGGTACATTTGGGCTCTGTTCAATAGATACTTGAATACCCGCTAAGTGACCAGGATTATGTAGTGGTGCTAAAGGAATTAAACGTTCAATTTCGTCAGCTACGTAGTCTGTAACAATGACTGGTTCACGAAAAGATGCTCCACCTTGAACAACTCTATGACCGATACCATCCAAATCATTAAGATCACTAATTGTGCCTGATTCAATTAATAATGTGGACATTAATTTTAACGCCATTTTATGATCTTTGATAGTTGATTTACGCTCAATGACACTTTCAACACCATGGTCAAAATATTTTATTTTAGCATTAGACTCATTTTCGCCAATTTGCTCAATCATTCCACTCGCTAAAACAGCATTAGTATCCATATTAAAAAGTTGATATTTTACGGAAGAACTCCCTGCATTTAAAACTAATATTTTCACTTCTTATCTCCATCATTATTTTGTGCTTGAATTGCAGTAATAGCAACAGTATTAACGATATCAGCCACTAAACATCCTCGACTAAGATCATTAACAGGTTTTCTTAGACCTTGTAAAACTGGTCCAATAGCGACAGCGCCTGAACTTCTTTGCACCGCCTTATACGTGTTATTACCTGTATTAAGATCTGGGAAAATAAAAATGGTTGCTTTACCCGCAACTTGGCTATTTGGTAGTTTAGTAATCGCTACATCAGGATCAATTGCAGCATCATATTGAATTGGTCCCTCAACTAATAAATCTGGACGTTGCTCTTTCACGATACTCGTTGCTAAACGCACTTTTTCAACTTCTTCCCCTTTGCCAGAATCACCAGTAGAGTAAGAAAGCATAGCTATTTTTGGCTCAATTCCAAACATTTTAGCAGTATCTGCAGAAGAAATTGCAATTTGTGCTAGCTCTTCAGCATTCGGGTCTTGATTGACAGCACAATCTCCATAAACAAGGACTCTTGTATCAAGGCACATAAAAAATAGACTAGATACAATAGAAATACCTGGTTTTGTTTTGATAATTTGAAGAGCAGGACGAATAGTTTCTTGTGTCGTATGAATGGCTCCTGAAACCATACCATCAGCATAACCAAGGTAAACCATCATAGTACCAAAATAGTTTTTCATCATCATACTATCACGCGCAACATCAAGTGATAAACCCTTTGCTTTACGCATCTCATAAAAAGCATTAACAAACTCTTCCATTAACGGTGAATTCAGCGGATCAATAATAGTCGCTTTGCTGATATCGATACCTATAGATGAGCTTTTTTGCATTACATCGTCTTTATTACCTAATAAAATAATATCAGTTACATCTCGTCTTAAGAGAATTTCCACTGCTCTTAAGATACGTTCATCATTACTTTCTGGAAGAACAATTTTTTTACGATCTCTACGTGCACGTTCAAACAATGCATATTCAAACATGATTGGAGTAACTGAAGTTGATGAGGATTCAGTATTGATTTGTGCTTCAATTTCTGCAATATTGACATTAGACGAGAAAAGCCCCATGGCAAGTGCGATTTTTCGTACACTTTGTGGAGTAATAGCGGCAGGAACCTTGGCAACGTTAACAGCAGTATCATAAGTACCATGATCAACACTCAAGATAGGAATAGAAAGGTCTTTAAACCCCGCTATAAGTTTATTGATAGATTTATGCGGCATCATGCCTGCGGTTAGAAGAATACCTGAAATATTCGGATAGTTATTTGAAAATGCGGTACTAAGGCATCCGACAATAATATCTGATCTATCACCTGAAGTAATGATTAAATCACCCTCCTCTATATACTCTAAAAAATTATCTAATTTCATTGCTGCAATTTTACTTTGTTTAACGACACGACGTAAATCTTTTTCTTCTCCAAAAATATGTCTGCATCCAAGTTTTTTCTTAATTTCAGCAACTGTTGGAGTATCTAGTTCTGGTAGTTCTTGAAGAAAATATATCGGTGAATTTTGAAGCGGCTCTTGAGTAGAGAGCTCTTTAAGTTCTTGAGCGTCATTTTCATTTAAGCGGTTAACAAATGTCGCAAAATGCTGACACCCTGAACCTTTTATTGCATCTGCTTCAATATGAATTTCATCAATAATTTCACTGAGCTTTTTATTTTTACCTTTTAATACGCTGATAAAGGGACTACTAAGATTTTTTGCAATAGCTAAATTAATATCAAAATCTAATGTATTTGAAAAATTTGATTGGTTCAATCCTTCAATTAGCACAAAATCATAATTTAATTCTAAATTTTTAAGCTTCTCAATGAGATGCTCTAATACTGTATTAAATTTATTTTCAGCAACGAGTTTTTCAACTTCATGCACCGTATATCCATACATATCCTGATAGTTCATACCGAGAGCATAATGCTCAAGCATAAAATCAATATCTTTATCACCTTCCTTGTCATCAAGAATGACAGGCCTAAAAAAGGCTACTTTACCCAAACGACCTTTTAACAACTCCATAATTCCCATGGCAACAATCAAACTGCCCGCTGATGGTTCCAAAGATGAAATATATAAGCTTTTTGTTTGCATTAAAACTCCCTTTATCTTCCTTAACAATTTTTACTTAAAAACTTTGGATAAATCATATAATATCAACATAACAATCATATAACAAAAATACTGTTGCGTATTAAATTACATAAAGTTTGGTGCATCATTTGAAAAGAGTATTAAATCTCCAGCACGCGTATGCTCGGCTAAAATAGTTTCAATTTTTGTTTTATCATGGACAATAATTTTCTCAGCCTTATGAATTAAACTATCTAAAATATTAAGATTGATAGTGCCCGTTAAAATTACCAGGTCAAAAACTTCATCAATTTTTTGCGCTAGAAGCTTATTGGCATTGTCGCTACTTTCAACAATACCAGGCGTAATGATCACTTTGCGACCATTAAAAGTTGAAGCCAATTCATATGAACTCATCATTCCATCAAAATTACCATTGAAACTATCATCAATAATAAGCTTACCACCCGCTTCAATTTTTTCTAAGCGATGTTGTACACTCTTAAGATTTGCAATTGAATGTTTAATATTCACTAATGGTATACCCAGTGATAAACAAACATGAATACAAGCACATAAATTAATGGCATTAAAATCACCTAATAAATTACATAAAAACTGCTCTTCAACCCCATTAATTGTTACAGAAAAAGTTGTATGTTCGAAAGTTGCATTGACGTGGCTTAGGTCATCACCAAAAGAATGTATAAAATCATTATCTTTAACACACGCACTTACATGAACAAAAGCTTTTTCTAAACGTGAAGAATTTAGCAACTCCATTTTGGTATTACGAATATTTTCTAATGTTTTAAAGTATTCCAAGTGTTGTTCACCAATCTTCCCAACAACAGCGATGTGAGGGTTAACAAAGCGGGCAATCTCATCAATATCACCTCGTTCTCTAGCACCTGCTTCAACAATGTAAATATCACTATCAAGAGGTAGTGACTCATTAATATCCTTTACAATGCCTGCTAGCGTATTAACACTTCTGGGTGTCATATATGTTTTATAGTGCGATGAAAGCATTTGAAAAAGAAAATTTTTAATACTTGTTTTACCATAACTTGCCGTAATAGCAATCACTTTAATATTACTGTGTACATCAAGTTTTTTACGTGCTTCTTTTTTAAAACCTTCATAAGCTATTTTTTCATAAACCATACTAAATATATGCGCCACTAAAAGGGGAATAATAATACCGTATTTAACACAAGTTGTCATCAGTAAACAGAGCATATCCTGAAAAATCGTACTTAAGATGAGAAAAAGAAAAAAACGTTTGATACGTGGGGTAAAAACTAATTTTTTATCACGTTTATGCGCCCACCAAAACAATAAGCAAACATAAATACCATAGAGCAGATACAGAACTAAACCATGACTGATATAATATAAAATAAGCGGCAATAGAAAAAAATAAAAGTGCCAATCATATCGATTATAATGCCATACAACACGTTGTAAACGATAACTATACCACTGCATAGCTGTCATAAAATAATAACCTAAGGCGAGCGAAAACAAGATATGTAAACTTATATTCAAAAAAACCACAGAACCTACCCTTTTTTTGTAAAACTATTAAATGCAATAAAATCTATTGGATGACACACAATATTTTCGACATGTGAAAAAAGTGAACCATCATACAATTTACTGATAAAAAATTCTAAATCCTCTTCATAATCGGTATTAACTACGACTTCAACATCGCCATTTAAAAGATTTTTAACATAACCAACATACCCAAGTGCTTGTGCCATTTCAACAACATATAGGCGATAATTTACCCTTTGTACACGCCCTGAAACAATTAACTGGTATGTTCTCAAAAGCCATTCTTTTCTAAAAGAGTTTCGATTC
>JAQUVE010000014.1 GCA_028693565.1 Sulfurospirillaceae bacterium
CTTCCGATCTATCACGCCTGCGGCGTTGGAGTACATTGGAATACCCATGATGACGGCTAATGGGACGCTATACCATGTATTACTTCCTGCATAGTGGACGATAAAATCAGTCGGTACATAGCCATGGATAAATGCGCCAATGCCCACCCCAATCAACACATAAAGGTAAATTTTTTCCAAAATGTCATAGGTATAGTTCCACGAATCTTTCGCTCTTTGTTCCAAGGTGAGTTTAATCTCCACATCGTCCAAATCACCACTCATCGGAACAACAGGAATCAGTACGTATTTCTCCATTCCCATTTTCCCTACAGTAAAACCACCGATAATCGCAACAAGTAAGCCAAAACCGATGTACAGTGCCGTAATTTTCCAGCCAAAAAGACCAAACAGTAGAGCGATAGCGATTTCATTGTTCATAGGACTTGAGATCAGAAAACTAAAGGTGATGCCAAGAGGGATTCTCGCTTGCATAAAACCTAGAAAAAGGGGAATGGCTGAACAGCTACAAAAAGGGGTGATGATACCAAAAAGGGCCGCTAGTATATTGCCTGTAAATTCACTTTTTCCTTGCAGATAAACTCTTACTTTATCGGTGTTAAAGTAGGTTCGTAAAAAACTTACTACAAAAATAATGAACACCAAAAGAATATAAATTTTAATCGTGTCAAAAATAAAAAAGTGCAATGAACTCCCCATAGCAGAATCTTTATCCATACCAAATAACCCATACACTAAATAATCGACACACTTTTCCCACAAATTAAACATGATGACATCCTTGGTTATACACTAAATCTTTATGGTCATCTTTATCAAACTCTGCTTGCAACGTTACATGAGCAATGCCAAAATGCTCTTCTAGCTCTTCTTCAATTGTCTCTACAATGCGTGTTGCCTCGCTTAAAGGTACATCTTTTTTAAAATCAAGATGTGCTTCAAGGTGAATCTCTTTATCATTCAGTCTCCAAAGATGGACATGGTGGAGGTTTTTGATTTCTGCAAATTCTAAAACCATAGCTTCGATGTCTTTGACATGTAAATGTTTGGGGCTAAATTGCATCAAAATAGATGTTGTCTCTTTAATCAGCGAAAAAGAGGTTTGAATCAAATAAAGTGCAATAACAATTGTGATAAGCGGGTCAATCCAAAAAGCGCCAAAATATTTCATGCCAAGACCGCCAATAAGCACTGCCACAGAAGTCATAACATCGCTGATCATGTGCATGTAAGCCGCTTTCATATTGAGATTGTCATGCGCATCTTTTTGAATGAGCAACACACTTCCAAAGTTGAAGATAATGCCTAAAATCGCCAGATAGATAACAATGTCTGAATCGATAACCTCAGGATGAATAAATTTAGCAATACCTTCAACGATAAGATAAATTCCAGTACCTGTTAGCACCGAAGCATTAAAAAGTGCGGCAACGATTTCGGCACGTTTGTAGCCAAAGGTTTTTTCAGCACTACTGGAACGTGAAGAGACTTTATTGGCCCACCATGCAATGAGCAAAGCCATAACATCAGAAAAATTGTGCAGAGCATCGCTTAAGAGAGCGAGTGAACCTGAAATGACTCCACCAATAATTTGTGCGACGGTGATAAAAACGTTAAGGATAATGGTAATGAAAAGATTTTTACCTGTTACCTCGTGATGGTGGTGATGGTCATGATGGTCGTGGTGTTCATGATGATGTTCCATTAACGTAATTTCTCCTCAATAATGGGTAATAGTTCTGCTTCAATAGCTTTATAAGTCAGGATAAAAGCGCCGTAATCTTTGCCATCAGGGTCTGAAAAACCGACATGTATTTTAGGGTAGGGCTTAGGAAACATGGGGCATGTTTCGTTGGCATGGTCACACACTGTTACGACCAAATCAAAATCAATATGGCTAATTTCATCAATCGTTTTGGAGTGATATGACTCTTTCCACATACCTTCTTCTTCTAACACTTGTTTGGCATAGGCATTGACTTTACCACTCGCTTTTACGCCAGCACTGTAAGCTTCAATATTTTTTAACCGAGCATTGACAAGTGCTTCAGCGATAATACTTCGACAACTATTGCCTGTGCATAAAATCAGTACTTTTTTCATTCAAATGCCTTTACATGTAAATCTTTTAAAGTATCATAGCAAAAAACACATAACATATCAAGATATATTGATATGTTATGTGTTTCGATACTATTTGCTATCATCATAAATTGCGTATTCTTTTAACTGCTTTTTAAGTGTGTTACGCGAAATACCAAGGGAAGAGGAGAGTTGTGTGATGTTGGGGCAGAGCGAAAAAGCAGATAACAAAAGTTCTTTTCTCATTGTCTTTTCAAGTTCGTGAGCTTTTTCTACCCCATATTCTTGAAAAAATTTTTGACACAAGAGGGCCATATCGTTTTTTGAAGTCTTCTCACAGTTGTCTAACTCTTTTAGATCATCACTGTTGATATGCTCATCTCTCGCATTGAGACACGCACTATAGATGATATTGCGTAGCTCTCTTATATTACCTTTCCACGTGTGCTGTTGTAGTTTTAAAAGAGCATCTTCTTTGATAGCTGTAATATTGGTTTGTAAATCGCGATTGGCACGAGAGATAAAATGTTCACATAAAATGGGTATATCTTTTTGACGTTCTTTGAGTGTCGGCAAAGAAATACTGAGCATTGAAAGTCTAAAATACAAATCTTCCCTAAAAGTGTGGTTGAGTATATTTTCTTTAAGATTAGCATTGGTGGCGCAAATAATACGGCCATTAAACGATAACTCTTTGGTGCCTCCAACACGTCTAAATTTTTTAGTTTCTAAGAAACGCAGAAGCTTACTTTGTAATTCACTATCGAGTTCGCCTATCTCGTCTAAAAAGAGCGTTCCATCACCTGTTTGTTCAGCATAGCCGATATGTTGTTTATCCGCACTGGTAAAAGAGCCTTTTTCATGCCCAAAAAGTTGCGATTCAAAAAGCTCTTTGGGGATAGAAGCGCAGTTGATAGCGATAAAATCAGACTCATGGTGCAAACAATTGGTATGGATAAGCTTTGCAATAAGTTCTTTGCCTGTCCCTGTTTCGCCATAAATAAGCACGCTGAGCATATTATTAGCCGCAATGCCTATTTTTTTATAAATATCTTTCATGGTTTCAAAAGAGCCAACAAACTCCTCAGCCCCTTGTTTGATTAAAGGGTGCGCCTTTTTATCTTTGTGCGTGGGGGAAAGATATTGGTTGACTAAGAGCATAAGCTCAGATTCATCAAATGGTTTTTGCAAGATATCTTTAATCCCTATCTTGGATGCTTCTATCATATTAGTAGGCGTTGTATAGGCTGTCATAAGAATGATAGGCGTAGTGATAGCGTTGGCTTTAAGCTTTTTAATTAAATCAATGCCTGTAAAATTTTCGTTTAACATAATGTCAACAATCAGCAATTCAATCCCTTGCTCTTGAATACTCTCTTCAAGAGTACTTTCTTCGCCATTATATTGAAAAGTTGCGTGGTGATGGCGTTGTAATATTTTGGCTACAGAGTAACGTATCTCTTGTTGATCATCAATAATGGCAATTTTCATAAAACCTCTTCAATAGGGATATAAAGGCAAAATTGTGTTTTTCCCTCTTCACTTTTAAATTCAATGTAACCACCTGAAAGATAGACTATTTTATAAATACTAAATAGTCCCAATCCAGAGCCATCTTTTTTAGTCGTAAAAAAAGGTTTAAACAAACTCTCTTTTGTTCTTTCATCCATCGTTTCACCCTCATTTTTAACACATAACAAAGAGAGCCCATTTAAATCAGACTTAGTCCATGAAATATCAATAGTGCTATTGTGGAAAGCAGCATCAATGGCATTGTTAAATAAATTTATCAAAATAAGTTCAATTGCATTTGCATTGAGTTTAACAAGAAAATTTTCTTCAACAAAACTCTCTATGATAAGTTCTTTTTCAAACAGGCGTGATTTTAAAAGGGTAATGGATTCTTGTACAAAAGGTTTGACATGCAAAGGTGTTTCTCGATGAAACTCAGCAGGTTTTGCTAATGCTAAAAAGTCAACTACTTGATGGTCAATACGTGTTAAAGCATTGCGAATGATAGGCATATCTTCTTTATCGGGCAGCTTTTTTATAGGAATAAGCAGTTTAAGTGGCTGTAAAAGATTTTTAATCTCATGGGCAAAAGAAGAGCTTATCTCACCTAAGATAATCAATGAATGTGAGATGCGAGCATTTTTCTCTTCTTTTTCGATGGAACTACGCAACTCATGCATCAGTTGTGTGGTTGTTTCGATGATTTTAGTAATTTCGTCATTTTCCTTACCTTTGTAAATAGTAATGTCTTCCCACCGCTTTTCAATCATCGCGGAAGCGTTGTTTGAGAGTAAATGCAGGCGCTTTAAGAGTTTTCCCATAAAGATGTTGGCGATAATTAATGAGATAAGCGCAACCATAATCAA
Organism: Sulfurospirillaceae bacterium; assembly: GCA_028693565.1. Classification (GTDB taxonomy): domain Bacteria; phylum Campylobacterota; class Campylobacteria; order Campylobacterales; family Sulfurospirillaceae; genus Sulfurospirillum. Next base: position 4,461 of record JAQUVE010000014.1, read on the forward strand.
CAAAATAACTTGGATTAAAAACGTATCTTTAATGACGCCTGCAATAGTTTGGTTTTGGACTTTTAGGATAAATGAGCCAAACATTACGCCATCTTGAACAAAGGGAACAATATTATACGATTCAAACTCTGTAAAGTTATCGCCAATGCGGTAATGCTCGGTATCCGTATGTGCAACGATACTATTTTCTTTATTGATAAAACCACAACTCTCAATTAAGGTACTAGCACTGAGTGTTTTAAGAAATTTGTACAGTTCCCATTGGTTGTGTGTTAAGATAAACTCGCTCACAAAGGCTTTATTGGAGTTGATATTGGTTTTGATAAGTTCATCAATGATTTCATTAGTATGATTTTTATGAATATCAATGTTGATTAAAATAGAGACTGAAGAGATGGATAGGGCAACAAAAAAGATAAGAATAGCGAGCTTGATTTGAACCGATAGGGAAAAAAGATAGTTAAGAAATTTTTGTATCATAACTGCTCTTCAACCACTTCTACCATTTTAGCCACATCCGAAAAGTCTTGATTAGTAGGGATATCAAATCTATCGAGAGAAAGCTTTTGTAAAATACTTTGGCCATAAGGATCAAGATGCATCGTGACAAATGATTTTTGTAGGGCTTTAAACTGTTTTTCGGATAGATTTTTACGTACAACAATAGGAGAATTGGTATAAGGTCCTAATTTTTGAATGATTTTTAACTTCTCAATTTGTGTAGGATTTTTTTGCGCAAAACGTGTAAAGACAATGCTGTCGACACTCGCGCCGTCAACAAAACCATCTAAAACGGCTTTAATAGATTCACCGTGTTCATAGGTGTAAATATAGGATTTAAAAAATGTTTTTGGATTAAGCCCTTGTTGCAACATATGATATATAGGAGCAATAGCACCAGAATTACTTTCTGGGTCAGTAAAGGCAAAAATTGCACCTTTGAAATCCAAAAATTGTGTATAAGGTGCTGTTTTTTTAGTGATAATGTATGAGTAGTATTGATCACTGCCATCGACAATAGGGATAGCAAGTAGTTTTCCCGTCTTATCCTTATCTAATTTAGTGTAACTTGAATTACAAACATACGCAACATCTACACGATTTTCTTTGATAAGAGCATTCATCTCCGCATAAGTTTTTGAAAAGCGTATTTGGATATCAAATTCATTTTTATTTTCCAAATAATGCTCCCAATCCATAAAATTTTTTAAATCATCTTTAAAGACAGTGCCTGTAAGACCTAGAACAATTTTCTCTTTAGCTTGCAGAGGAAAAAGCAGTGTAAGCAGTAAAAAAAAGATGGTTAAAATTTGATTTTTACTGGTCAAAATTTGATAGATTTTCATGTATTTTTTCCTTTTGAACCATTTAAAACACCGTATTATAGGGATTTTAAAAACTGGTATGATTGTTGCGTTAAGAGCATTGTACTTAAAGAAAAGTTCAAAAATCTTTAAAGGAGTTCATCGTGCAAATTGTGTGGGACATAAGGGTCTCGTTAGACCTTTTTCTAGGCGGTTTAGGAGTAGGTGCTTTCTTGATGGGAGCTGTGCTTTACTATATTGATGCCAAAAGTTATGAGGGCATTGTCAAAAAAGCATTGGTTATTGCGCCATTACTGGTTATGGCAGGATTGTTGTTGCTCTTAACAGAGCTTGGACGTCCATTGAATGTCATTAAGACATTGTATGCGATTAATCCAACTTCGTTTATGTCAATCGGTATCTTTTTGCAAAGTGCATTTGTGCTCATTTCGTTATTTATTGCGTTTAATGTATTAACCAAAGGCGCATCAGCTTTATGCGCGAAGATGGTGTATGCAGGTGCAATTTTAGCAGGTTTGGTTGGTTTATATCATGGCTTTTTGCTCTCAGGTATTGCACGAGAGCCATGGAATAATGCGATGCCCATTATCTTCTTTGTATCATCAATTTTAGCGGGTTCATCACTGAGCCTGTTACTTAATATGGATTATGCAGAAGATGTTGCCAAGAAATTTAAATTACCCATTGTGATCAATATGATTTTAACCCTTGAGTTGGCTGCTATCTTTGCATGGGTTTACAATCTTGCCCTTACGACAGCATCATCAAAACATATCTACGATGTACTTATGAGTAGTTTTAGTATAGAGTTTTGGGGTTTAAGTATTGTTGTTGGGCTAATCATCCCTTTGGCTCTTTTTACACTTGTTTTATTGGGAAAAACTACTTTTAGATTAGTTTTTGTTCCTGCTTCTATCGCGATTGTGGTAGGCAGTTTTTTCCTTAAAAATTTAGTAGTTTATCTCGGTCAAATGGCATAAGGAGGATATGATGAGTATAAATAGAAGAGATTTTTTAAAAACAACAGCCGCGACAGCAGCGGTAGCAACTACAGTATCCGTTTTCACACCTCAAGCAGTGGAAGCCAAAACGGGAGAACTTGCCTATGAAGGTGAAAGTGGTAAATGGATATCTTCTACATGCCAAGGATGTACAAGTTGGTGTAGCATTCAAGGGCTTGTTCAAGATGGGAGATTGATTAAAGTTAGAGGCAATCCTAATTCTGCCAGTGGTGGACGTATTTGCCCACGACCACACTTAGCGATTCAACAAGCGTATGATCCTGATCGTGTTAAAACACCACTTAAGCGAACCAATCTTAAAAAAGGACGAGGTATTGATCCAAAATTTGTTCCAATTTCATGGGATGAAGCTATTGATACGATTGCCGATAAAATTATGGAACTCATTAATGCAGGCGAAACGCACAAGTTTTTATTAGCACGTGGTCGGTATACGTATATGAATGAGATTATGTATGGAACATTTCCCAAATTAATTGGAAGCCCGAATAATATCTCACACAGCGCCTTGTGTGCTGATGCGGAAGAATTTGGACGTGAACAGACTGAGGGATACCCTAAATACGCAGATTTTGATTTAGACCATACTCGCTATATCTTGGGATGGAGTTCCGATATGGTAGCTTCAAATCGCCAAGTTCCGTGGTTTATCAACCAATTTGGGAAAGTCAAAGATAGAGCTAAAATTACTACGATTGACCCAAGACTTTCAGCAACCGCTGCTAAATCACACCGATGGTTACCAATTATTCCAGGAACTGATGGTGCTTTGGCCATTGCGATTGCGCATGTTATCTTGAGTGAAGGGAAATGGAATAAAGAATTTGTAGGTGATTTTGCTGATGGGAAAAACTACTTTGTACCAGGAGTGGAAGTTCCTAGCGAGATTATTGTTGATGAAAAACCATTACCGGTAATTTTCAATGAAATACACACTAATGGTGTCGTTGCATGGTGGAATTTAGAGCTGAAAGAGCGCACTCCTGAATGGGCGGAGTCAATTACTGGAATTAGTGCTCAAGAGATTAAAGAAGTAGCTCGTGAGTTTGCGGAAGCTGGTAATCGTGCTATCTCATGGACGAGCCCAGGTGCTGCTATGCAGATTAGAGGGGGAATTTCCTCTTTTGCATGTCATGCACTCAATGGACTGGTAGGCTCAGTGGACCATGAAGGTGGTATCTTACAAGAAAGCTCAGCGCCAACGGCTAAAACACCAGATGTTAAACCGTATATCGATCCACGATTTGCTGCTAGTTTAAAAAAGCCTAAGATTGACCAACGTGGAACCAAAGGTTTTCCAGCTCTTGAGCATATGAAATCAGGACAATTTGTCTGTACTTCACGTGTCGCCCAAGCGATGCTTGATAAAGACCCGTATGATATTAAAGTTGCTATTGGGTATTGGAATAACTGGGTATTTTCTTCCATGGGTACAAAACAGTGGGAAGAAGCGATGTCAAAATTACCATTTTTTGCGCATATAACAACTAATATTGCGGAGATGAGTATGTTCGCAGATATCGTTTTACCTGCAAAAATACACCTCTTTGAGCGCTATGGTTTTGCCAAAACAAAACAAAATTTACAAGCGTATTTATCGATGCATCAACCAATGATTAAGTCGCTTGCAGATGCTAGAACCGATGAGACCGAAGTGCCTTTTATGTTGGCACAAGCATTGGCAAAAAAAGGTTTTGATGCACCATTACGCTATTTCCAAGATAATTTTAAAGACCCTGAAACAGGTAAAACACCTGAAACACCTGCTGAGTTTGATCTATTTGCTGTGAAATTTTATACCAAACCTATTTGGGACGGAAGTAGTAATAGTAAAGGTGACACGATAAATAGCTGGAATGAGCTTCTTGAAAAGGGTGTATGGAAAACCAAGCGTTACAAAATTGGTGAAAAAATAGGTCATTTCCATACGGCAACGCATAAGTTTGAGTTTTTTAGTGAAACACTCAAAGCTGGACTTCAAAATCATGCAGATAAACATAAAATGAGCTTGGATGAAGCGATTCAGGCGGCTAATTATACTGTGATGGGCGAGCAGTTTTTTGTTCCTCATTATGAACCAGCTGTTCGATACGGCGATGAAAAAGTTTATCCTTTTATCTTTACAGAACATCGTTCGCGTTTGAACCGTGAAGGACGTAGTCAAAATACGCCGTGGTATTACACCACTAAAAATGTAGACCCAGGGGATGAGAATGAAAAAGATGTTACCAAAGTCAATCCACTGGATGGTGCAAAGTATGGTTTGAAAACAGGTGATAAAGTACGCCTTGTTTCCATGTTTGGAACGATTGAGAGTGAAATCAAACTGTGGGAAGGTGTGCGTCCAGGAACGGTTGTCAAATGTTTTGGTCAAGGACACTGGGCTTATGGACGAGTTGGAAGCGAAGTGTTTGGCTCAAAACCACGAGGTGGCAATAATAATGAACTTTATTGTTATGATTGGGAGCGCTTAAGTGGATCAAATCCTAGACATGGTGGACATACACGTGTTAAAATCGAAAAGATATAGGTGAAGGATAAACAATGACAAAAAAATATGGAATGATTATAGACCTACATCGTTGTGTAGGATGTGGTGCGTGTAATTTAGCATGTAAAAGTGAAAATAATACGCCCGTAGGAATTGATTGGGCAAGCCATAAAATCGAAACGTATGGTGTTTTTCCTAAAGTTACATACACCCATACACCAACTTTATGTAACCATTGTGAAGACGCACCGTGTGTAAGAGTCTGTCCAACACATGCAATGCATAAAACAGACGAAGGTTTTGTGGTACATGATCCAAGCATTTGTATTGGTTGTAAAAGTTGTATGCTTGCTGATCCTTATGGCGTGATACATTTTAATACTAAAGATGCTTTTATTGAATTTGCTACGGATACAAGCAGCGAAGTCAAAGATGGTACTTTCTCTAAAAAAGAACTCAGTGATAAAAGTAAAGCACCCTTTCCAAACTTTAATGCTGAACGTGGAGCTGGAGGTTACGAAGCCATTCGTCGGGCAGGAGCTGTTGAAAAATGCACTTTTTGTAACCACCGTGTAGCCAAAGGACTCGCACCTGCATGCGTGGTAGCATGTCCAGCCGATGCACGTATTTTTGGTGATATGAATGATCCAAAAAGCCAAATTACAAAGGTATTAAAGGAAAACAAACCAACCATTTTACTTCCTGAAAAAGGTACTAATCCCAAAGTCTTTTATATCGGAAGTTACAACTAAGTAAAAGGCCCTCTTAAGAGGGCCTTATCTTCGTAACGACAAAATATAGCTATAATTCTTCAAAAACAAAGGTTTTTGGATGGATTTACACACTTGGCTTTTATACACAACTGTAGCGTTTATCGCTATCGTTAGTCCTGGTCCTGCGGTTTTATTGGCTATCAACAACTCTATCAAGTATGATATTACAGCAGTTGTTTTTTCCTCTTTAGGCAATATTTTAGGACTTTTTATCCTCTCAGCAGGAGCTATGCTAGGGCTTGGTGTTGTTCTTAATACTTCCTTGCTTCTTTTTACAGCTTTTAAAATCATTGGAGCACTCTATCTTATTTACATTGGGTGGAAACAGCTACGCAATATCAACAATATTTTTGCTAATGTCAATTTAGAAGGTCAAAAAAGTAAAAAAGAGTACTTCTTTATCTTTAAACGAGGATTTTTAATTTGCATCACCAATCCTAAACCGATTATCTTTTTTACGGCACTTTTTCCGCTTTTTTTAAATCCTGAAAGTTCTTTAGTGAGTCAGTTTTTTATCTTAACTTTTACTTTTATGGCGCTTTCGTTTAGCACACTGATGAGCTATGCTTTTTTTACAAGAAGTCTTAAAAAATGGTTTTCAACCCATCATCGTGCACGTTGGTTTAACCGTATTAGTGGTGCTATCTTTGTGGCTCTTGGACTTGGAATGTTAGGATTGGAAAGAAGATAACATGAAAATAGTTGAATTTGAACATGTGAATGTCGCCTATGAAGAGGAGAATGTTTTAAAAGATATTTCATTAGCGATAAAAGAGGGGGAACATACGGCAATTATTGGAGCCAATGGTTCTGGAAAATCAACGTTGATTAAACTTTTTTCCAATGACTTGTATCCTCGCTTTTCACTCGATATGGTGAAAGAGGTTTTTGGAAAAAAAGTGTGGGATATTTGGGAACTTAAAAAACATTTGGGCATTATCACCAATGAATTGCATTATGAATTTACGCAACGCGCAGGTTTTTTAAATGCCTTTGAAGTGACACTTTCAGGATTTTATAGTAGTTTTCACATCTACGAACATCAAGAATTTTCACCTTTACATGTCAACAAAGTCAATGAGGTTTTAAGCTTTTTAGAAATTGAGCATTTGCGCCACAAACGCATCTCAGAAATGTCAACAGGTGAGATACGAAAATGCATTATCGCTCGTGCTCTTGTGCATAACCCCAAAGCGATGATACTCGATGAACCAACAGTTGGGCTTGACATTAAAGCGCAAATCAACTTTGTCTCCATGATGCAAAAACTCTCTACACAAACCACGATTATTTTAATTACACACCATTTAGAAGAGATTTTTGAAGAGATACAAACGGTTGTGATGATTAAAAGTGGAGAAATTTATCAGCGTGGCAAAAAAGAGGACCTTTTAAATGATACGCAACTTTCATATCTGTTTGACATCCCTTTACATGTAAGTTGTGATAAAGGGCGTTATAGTATTGCAAATATCAATTAAACTTTTTGACAACCCTAATTTGCTAAAATATGTCATTCAAGTCTTTTAAAGAGGAACAACATGAGTACTATAAGCGGAAAAGTGTGGCATTTCGGTGATAATATCGATACCGATTTGATTATTGCGGCACGTTATTTAAATACATCAGACCCTAAAGAATTGGCTAAACATGTCATGGAAGATGCTGATCCTGAGTTTGTCAACAAAGTTAAAGCAGGCGATATCATCGTTGCGGGGGAAAATTTTGGTTGTGGTAGTAGTCGTGAACACGCACCCATTGCGCTTAAAGCTGCTGGTGTAAGCGCTGTTGTGGCAAAAAGCTTTGCACGTATTTTTTATCGTAATGCCTTCAATATGGGCTTACCCATTTTCGAACTAAGCCAAACTGACACTATTAAAGAAGGAGATACGATTAGTATTTCGATGGAAAGTGGTGAAGTGAAAAATGGTGCAACCGTTTATAAATTTACACCAATTCCTCCTTTTATGCAAGAATTATTAGCGTGTGGTGGATTGATGAATTATGCTAAAGCTGAGATGAAGAAATGAAAAAAAACTATAAAATAGCGGTTATTAGAGGTGATGGCATTGGTCCTGAAATTGTGGATGAAGCCATCAAAGTACTTGATTGTGTTTGTGTGAATGAAGATTTTACACTCAGTTATGAAGATTATTTGATGGGTGGCGTGGCATATGATATGACAGGTTCACCGCTTCCTGATGCAACTATCGAAGGTTGTATGAAAAGTGATGCTGTATTATTTGGTGCTATTGGTGGCGAAAAATGGGACAATTTACCACGTGAATTTCGCCCTGAAACAGGGCTTTTAAAGCTTCGCAAAGCACTAGGATTGTTTGCCAATCTTCGACCAACTTCGGTCTTTGATGAGCTTTTAGATGCAAGTACTCTCAAACCTGAAGTGTTGCAGGGCGTTGACCTTTTTGTCGTGCGTGAACTGACTGGTGGTATCTACTTTGGTGAACCTCGTGCCAATGATGGGCAAAAAGCGTATAACACGATGGTCTACAGCAAATTTGAAATAGAGCGTATCGCACGGGTTGCTTTTGAATCAGCTATGAAGCGACGTAAACATGTTTGCTCTGTTGATAAAGCTAATGTTCTTGAGGTTAGTCAACTTTGGCGTGATACGGTTATTGAGATTGCTAAAGAGTATCCTGAAGTTACATTAACACATATGTATGTAGACAATGCGGCGATGCAACTTGTGCGTAATCCAAAACAGTTTGATGTGATTTTAACAGGCAATATTTTCGGTGACATTTTAAGTGATGAAGCCAGTATGATTAGTGGTTCAATCGGTCTTTTACCTTCAGCTTCTATTGGTGGAACAGTAGGACTCTATGAACCTATTCATGGCTCTGCACCTGATATTGCAGGGCAAGGCATTGCCAATCCTTTAGCAACAATCTTAAGTGCTTCTATGATGCTTCGCTTTGCGCTTGATGAGACCAAAGCAGCGGATAGAATTGAAAATGCAGTTAAAAAAGTACTCAGTGATGGTTATCGTACGAAAGATTTAGCACGTTATGGAGCTAAAGAAGTGTGCTCTACGACACAGATGGGTTCTATTATCGCGGATTATGTAGCTAAAGCATGAAGACACTCACATTAGCATCCATTTATGAATTACAAGGCCTCAAAAGTGAGGCTTTAGAAATTTATAAAGAGTTATTGCGTGAAAATCCTGACAATAAAGAAGCAAAGATTGCGATAATGCGACTTTCGGGTATTCGTAAAAAGTATCAGGGTGTAGATGAAGAGATGAAAAAGTTTTTTTTGAATATGAATAGCGAAGTGGAATTTTTAGAATTTGAAAGATGGTTGGTGAAACTATGGAACTAAAAGAGATGATCCTCTCGACGCTAGCTGAGCTCGATGAAGTAAGTAAAAAAGAGACGCAAACAAAAAATGATACAGCAGTCCCTATGAACACTATAGCAACCTTTCATGAAGAGCGTATCCATTATGAAGAGAGTGTCGATAGTGCGGAAGAGGAAGTTGAAGAAGTAAGTTCACCGATTGATGATCAAAAACAATTTTTTCTCAGCTTAAGAGAGCGAATTTTAGTACTTTTTGAAGGATTTCAATCGCCTAATAATAAAAACATTGAGGCTAAAATTGATTTGACTTTAAATTTCCTAGAGTATCTTTTAGCGACGATTGATGAGCATTTGGAGAGCCTGGACAAGCAAAGGCTATGAATCTAGAAGCCATTAGCTCTGAATATCGTGAAGAAATCAATCACGCAATTACATTACTACGTCCTTACACTAAACGGGCTTATATCGTCGGGGGAAGTGTAAGGGATTTGTATCTGGGTATTGGTTTGCATGATATTGATATTGAAGTTTACGATATTGAGCCTTCGGCATTTGATACTTTGATGCAGCGCATTGGAGCAGTAGGTGTTGGAAAGAGTTTTTTTGTTTATAAACTTGGAAAAATAGATTTTGCATTGCCACGTGTAGAGCGAAAAGCTGGTTTTGGGCATACAGGTTTCGATGTTGTTTTGTGTGAGGATGAAAAAGAAGCGTCAAAGCGACGTGATTTTTCGATGAATGCGATGATGCTTAACATTTTTAGTGGAGATCTTCTTGATTTTTGGGGTGGGTTGCAGAGCTTAAAAGCTCAAGAAATTTCGCTCATTGATGAAAAAAGCTTTAAAGAAGATAGTTTAAGAGTGCTTCGTGCGGTACAATTTAGCGCCCGCCTTGGTTTTAAAATAGAGGCAAAAACATTAGAAGTGATGCGTTTGATTGATCTCAGTGATTTAAGCCAGACACGGATTTTATGGGAGTTTGAAAAGCTTTTTAAGGCTTCTTTTTTACATTATGGTTTGTATTATATGTATCAGTTAGCGTTGTTTGAGAAATGTTTGAACTGTAAGGTTGAAAATCGTTTTTTCAAAGTAGCTAGAAGCTTGCTTCGCTGTAAGAAAAATTTTGAGGAAGATATCTATTCTTACTATTTTTTTTACATCGTGGCAAATTTCTTGGGGCATAATCCTTTAGAGTGGTTCAAAGCCTTGCAAGCGCCCAATCATTATCTCTCTTTTTTTAAATATCAACCTTTTTTAGAGGGTGAATTAACAGATCAAGCGTTACTGCATATAGCCCTTGATATCCCTTTGAAAAATTGGTTAGGACATTGTAAAAAAGGGGTAAAAGAGCATGCTAAAGCTTTAGGAGTTTGGGAGAGTGTTTTTATAGGTGGTATTGATGTTCAAGAAGTCATACGCGATGGGTTTACTCATGCCGCAATTGCCAAAGAGTTAAGAAGACGAAAAATGGAGAAAATAGCACAATGGAAATAGCAAAAAATTATATTTTAAAGATTGATTGTTCTGATGAAAAAGGACTGATTTACCGTATCTCGGATGTGGTATTTAAATACCAACTTAACATCATTAAAAATGATGAGTTTGTTGACCGTGACAATGGCAAGTTTTTTATGCGTGCGGAGCTAAGTGGGGATGTTGATGTGAAGGCTTTTAAGGGAACGCTTGAAGCCTATTTACCAGCTAATGCAGATATCTATCTCGCTGAAGCGCGCAAAAAAGATATTATCCTTATGGGAACCAAAGAGACGCATTGTTTGGGCGATATTTTACTCAAACACGATAGTGATGATCTTAATGCCAACATCTTAGCTATTGTTTCAAATTATGATGAGCTAAGAGGTTTGAGTGAGAAGTTTAATATTCCTTATCATTGTGTAAGCCATGAAGGTCTGAACAGAGCAGAGCATGAAGCTAAAGTTTTAGAAGTATTGAGCGCTTATACACTTGATTATATTGTTTTAGCTAAATATATGCGCATTTTATCGAGCGAATTTGTAGGGCATTATGATGAGCGCATGATCAACATTCACCACTCCTTTTTACCCGCTTTTATTGGTGCAAACCCTTACAAACAAGCTTTTGCAAGAGGCGTAAAAATTATCGGTGCTACGGCACACTTTGTTAACAATAACCTTGATGAAGGGCCAATTATCGCACAAGATGTCATTCACATTAACCATGAAATGACATGGAAAGATATGCAAAGAGCAGGTCGCAATGTTGAAAAAAATGTCCTCTCTAACGCCCTTGATCTAGTGTTTGAAGAACGCATTTTTGTGCATGATAATAAAACTATTATCTTTTAGATCTATTTTGATACGCTTTTTGGGCAAAGCCCGAAAAGCTACGTTACACTAAGGCACTATAGCTTGCCTCTTTGAGGCAGAATTGGAGATTATTGTATGTTTAATATCGTTTTAGTACATCCACAAATTCCTCAAAATACAGGAAGCATTGGTCGTATGTGTGTCAATGCGGATTGTGCTTTGCATATCATTAAACCAACGATGTTTGAGATCAGTGATAAGACAGTGAAGCGAGCGGGGCTTGATTATTGGCATTTGTTGGATGTTACCGTTTGGGAGAGTTTAGAGGATTTTTTAAAAGTGCATCATGAGAAGCTTGATCGCTTTTTCTTTGCGACGACTAAAACGAAAAAACCTTACTTTGAAGCCTCTTTTCAAAAAGGAGATTTTATTTTTTTTGGCGGTGAATCCACAGGTCTTCCGATGGAGCTGATGCAGATGAAATGGGAAAATGCCATCACTATTCCGATGGGAAAAAATGGCCGAAGCCTCAATCAAGCGACTTCAGCAGGTATCATTTTATATGATGCAATACGACAAAATTTTGAAGATTTTAAGCTGACTTCTTGGTCGTAGGTTATGGTATGATGAAAGCGAAAAGAGATGCTAAGGAGTGCTCGATGATGTTGAAAAAAACTCTATTGTTTTTGTGTTTGACGCCAATGTTCGCTTTTGCTCAAATGAGTATTACAGCTAATGAGCAGGTTTCCAAAGAGCTTAACCCTGATGTTTTGCGCTCACAAACCAGCTTTGAAGAAGAGAGTAAACTTTCCACCACGATTGAAGAGCATCTTAACGCATTGGTTGCTGAGGTTAAACGTTTTGATTCAAAAGGCGAGTTTTGCCGTGGAGGAGGCTATCATCTTTCCCCTCGTTATAGTTATAAAGATCAAAAACAAACCTTTATAGGTTACCGTGGGGCACTCTCTTTTGATTGTGAATTTACCTCCATAGAGCAATTTAACACACTTTTTGCAAAACTTGATAAAATCAAAGCTCCTAGTGTTCATGTCAATCAAGGAGCCCTTTCTTGGGGAGTGAGCACTCACGTATACCATACAACTCAACTTGCTTTACGCGCAGAAATTCTAGCATTGGCACAAAAGCAAGCCAAAGCATTTTCACATGAAACCAGTATGCTCTGTTCGGTAAGTTCAGTCATCTTTGAAGGTGCGCAACCTATACGCCCGATGACGATGGATGCTATGCGTTTGAAAAGTACTGTTATGTCAGCCAACAACGCTATACCAACGCAAGCACCGCTAGAACATACAGAAACATTATCGCTTAGTGCAACGGTTGGATATAGTTGCGATAGTACTCAATAGATGAGTTAGATGTGAAAATCCATGACATTGCTTTTATAGGCGCTGGTGCGAGTGCCTTAATGGCGGCTTCGCATTTAAAATTTCATGATGTAGCTCTCATCGATTCTAATCCTAAAATAGGTGCTAAAATCCTGATTTCGGGTGGTGGAAAGTGCAATCTTACTAACCGTTATGCTAGTATTGAGTCGTACCTTGGTGAGCCTTCTTTTATGCAACATGCTTTTAATATTTGGGGGACACAAGAGACTGTGGCTTTTGTAACACAGCATAATATAGCACTTGAAGAGCGAGAGTATGGACAACTCTTTTGTGCGAATAGTGCCAAAGAATTGGTTGCTCTTTTTTCAAAGCTGACGCGGAAACATACCTTTTATCTCTCTACCAAAGTCTTACATATTACAAAGCAAGAACATTTTATCATTCATACAGATAAAGGTGAGATTTTGGCCAAAAAGGTTGTTGTCGCTAGTGGAGGGCTGAGTTATACCAGTATTGGCGCTAGTGGAATTGGTTATGAAATTGCTAAAACATTTGGACATGAAGTTATCACACCGCAACCTGCCTTGGTTGGCTTAACGTTGCAAAAAGAGCAGTTTTGGATGAAAGAGCTTAGTGGTATTGCCCTTCCTGTTTATATCCGTGTTGAAGGTAAACGCACACAAGGCAATCTTTTATTTGCCCACAAAGGTATTAGTGGCCCTGCCGTTTTAAGTGCCTCTTTGTATTGGAAAAAGGGAAAACTTAGTATTGATTTTTTACCCGAATTTACACTAGAAGTACTTTTGAAACAGAACTCAAAAAAACAAATATCCTCAGCCCTGCCTCTTCCAAAACGTTTTTGTAAAGCTTTTTTAGACTCTTTAACAATTGAAGATAAAGTCATTTCAAAATTAACCTCGACAGAAAAGCTCGCTTTAGAGACGCTCAAAGCTTATGAATTTTCTCCCGCAGGAAATTTTGGCTTTGCCAAAGCCGAAGTGACTAAAGGAGGTGTCGCAACGCATCAAATCAATCCTTTAACGATGGAAAGTCTTATTTGTCCTAATCTTTATTTTTTAGGTGAGGTATTAGATATAACTGGAGAACTTGGTGGTTTTAATTTCCAATGGGCTTTTGCTTCAGCGTATAATTTCGCGCAATCAATTTAATGCAAGTATGTTATAATTAAACTATCTATTGGTTAAGGGAAGGCATTATAACGTGTATTTAAAGCAACATATAAAATTTGCTAACAATATTTTAATTTCTGTTTTTTTTGTAACATTTGCACTATTATTTTCTTTTACTTATTATCTTCAAACCATTCAAATACGCGAAAAAGAAGTCAATATTTTAAATGCAGCTACGTATTATAGTTTTGATTTAAAAGCTCGCCTTGAAAGAGCTCTCTCTTCTTGTTATGCACTTGCTACCTTGCTGAGACAAGGTGATGGGAGAATTCGAAATTTTGAATCTGTTACAGAAGATTTTTTATCTTTTTATCCTGGCGTTGTAGAATTGGCCATTGCTCCAAGTGGCATCATCCAACAAGTCGCTCCTTTAAAAGGTAATGAAAAGGCCTTGGGGTTAAATCTTTTTGAGACAGAAAATCAAAAAAATGAAGCTATACTTGCGAAGAATAGTGGTAAATTAACCCTTGCTGGACCACTGATACTTGCTCAAGGGGGACTTGGTTTAGTTGGAAGATTACCTATTTTTTTAGATAAAGAAAATCCAGAGAGTTTTTGGGGTTTTGTCTTGGTTGGCATTGATATCGCTCAACTGTTTGAATCATCCAATATGGATAGTTTAAAAGAGCAAAAACTTGCTTTTGAGTTATGGCGAATGCGACCCGATACAGACGAAAAACAGATAATTACGCAATCTTCACATGAAAAATTGATTCATCCTATAGATTATGCTTTTGAAGTTCCAAATGCGACATGGACACTTAGTATTGCACCAAAAGATGCTTGGGAAGAAAATCAATCTACATTTCTTTTTAGGATATTCATTGCATTTTTTATGGCGCTCCTCTTGGCATATCTTGCTAAGGTAATGTTTGAGCTTAAAAAAACAAAAAAGCTATTAGAGACTCAAGTCATTCAAACTACAGACGAAAAATTGTTAGTTAAAAAACAACTCGAAGTATTGGTAAATGCAATTCCTGATCTTATTTGGCTTAAAGATACAGATGGTATTTACCTTTTTTGCAATAAAGCGTTTGAAAACTTATACGGGGCATCCGAGAGTGATATTATTGGAAAAAACGATTATGATTTTGTAGATTTAAAAAAGGCAGATTTTTTTAGAGCGAATGATTTGATCGCTTTAAACGCCAAACAAGCTGTTGTTAATGAAGAAGAGTTGCATTTTAAAAAGAATGGTTATGTTGGATACTTTGAGACAATAAAAGCTCCTGTATACGATAACAATGATAAAGTTATTGGTATATTAGGTATCGCGCGTGATATTACGATTCGTAAAGCTAATGAAGAAAAAATTGAGAAATTAGAGTATTTTGACACACTTACAGGTCTTGCCAATAAAGCAATGCTCAATATTCGAATGCTTCATGACATCAGCATTGCCAATCGTAAAAATGAGCAATTTGCACTTTTCCTTTTGGATTTTGATCATTTTAAAAATATCAATGATACTTTAGGTCATGCGATTGGTGATATGTTACTGATCGAAATTTCCAAGCGATTGAGTCAGTTGATTCGAGAAGAAGATACCCTTTCACGTCAAGGTGGTGATGAGTTTGTTTTACTTTTACCTGGATTAAAGGCTGATGGGGCAGCGCATGTCGCCAAAAAACTTTTGCAGGCGATAGAACAGCCTATTATGATAAAAGGACATGAATTAACCATCACAGCGTCTATTGGTATTGCTCTTTTCCCACTGGATGGGCATAATATGGAAGAGCTTTATAAAAGAGCTGATGCAGCGATGTATTTGGCTAAACAAAATGGGCGCAATACATATTGCTTTTGTACTGCTGAGATACAAGAACGTTCCTCACGTGTTTTAATGCTAGAAAATTCTCTACGCTTCGCACATAGTAGAGGTGAATTGAGTATTCATTATCAGCCACAGATTTCACTCCATGATAGAAAGTTAGTTGGTGCTGAAGCATTGTTACGTTGGCATCATCCAGAACTTGGCGCTATTTCGCCTGTTGAGTTTATTCCCATAGCCGAATCAAGTGGACAAATATTATTACTTGGTGAGTGGGTTTTACGCAATGCTATGCAACGCATGAAGCAATGGATGGATATGGGGTTGCCACCGATGAAGCTGGCTATCAATCTTTCCGCTGTGCAATTTCACCATGAACATCTTGTTCAATTGGTTGATACAATTATCTCTGAAGTGGGCTTTCCCACAGAGTATCTTGAGCTTGAACTGACAGAGAGTGTGGCAACGCAAGATCCAAAACGTGCGGTTGAAATTATGAATGCTTTAAATGCAAAAGGGATTCGTCTTTCTATTGATGATTTTGGAACAGGCTATTCTTCTTTGAGTTATTTGAAACGTTTTAAAGTTTATAAACTTAAAATTGATAAATCATTTATCGAAGATATAACAACAGATTTAGATGATAGAGCCATTGTGCAAACTATCATTACATTAGCAAAAAGCTTAGGTTTAAAGAGTATTGCTGAAGGTGTGGAAACCAAAGAACAACTTGATTTTTTAATTCAAAGTGGGTGTGATGAGATTCAAGGGTACTATTTTAGTAAACCCTTGAATGTTGAAGATTTTGAAGACTACGTACAAAACTATTTAATATACGAACAACAATAATCCGCTGGTGAGCTTACATGGAGGCTAAAGCTTGAATTTGCAGGTACTTCAAATGTGGCACTTCCTTTGATAACAAGAGGCTCTTTTTGATTTGGCAGTTCAACTGTTAATTCACCACCTAAAAACTCCATAATTTCAGCTTCGGCTGTATTGAACGTATAATCGCCAACTTGCATAAACCCTAAAGTCTTAGTAGTGCCATCTGCAAATTTAATAGTGCGACTTGTAACTTTTCCATCAAAATAGACATTCGCTTTTTTGACAATAGTGACATTTTGAAATTCTAACATATGATTTCCTGTTGTAAATTTTGTGGTGAAATTGTAGCAAAAAAATGTATAACATCCTGCGTTTTTCATCTACTTTGAGTATAATTCAAAAAACTGTTAGGACTTGAGTGATGAAGATAGCGGATTTAATTAGTGGGTATGAAAAGTTTAAAGATACTAAGTTTAAAAAGTATGAAAATAAATTTTTAGATTTGGTCAAAAACGGTCAAAATCCAAAAGTGCTTTTTATTGCGTGCAGTGATTCACGCATTGATCCCTCTTTGATTATGAACTCATCCCCAGGTGATTTGTTTGTATTGCGCAATATTGGCAATTTTGTCCCCCCTTTCGCACCTGATAATGACTATCACGCAACTGCTGCAGGGATTGAATATGCTACATCGGTTTTAGGGGTTACCGATATTATTATTTGCGGTCATTCGCATTGTGGGGCGATTGAAGCCATGTATACAAAAATCACCGATATCAATCTAATCCATGTCAAAAAGTGGTTGGAATTAGGGCTTGATGCTAAAAATTATGTTACCCATAAATTAAGTCATGATGTGAGCATGGAAGAACGACTTGAGTTGACTGAGAAAATTTCTGTCTTATTTCAGTCACGAAATCTTCTTAGTTATCCCGATGTTGAGCGTCGTGTTCATGCGGGGGAACTTTTTATTCGTTCGTGGTACTATCACTTAGATACGGGTGAATTAGAATATTTCAATACGGATACGGGTGAATATGAACCAATGCTTGGAACTGAAAATTGAGACGTTTTTTTCTTTTTCTCTGCATTCCTTTTGTGGCATTTGGTCTTGAGTTTAAAGTCGCTACTTACAATGTTGAAAATCTCTTTGATGCCCATTTTGATGGGGGTGAATATGAGGAGTATATCGTAGGTGCAAAGCATCAATGGAGTGAAGAAAAATTGCGCCAAAAGATCACTAATTTGGCGCGAGTGATTCGTGATATGGATGCTGATATCATTGCTTTAGAAGAGGTTGAAAATGAAAAGATCTTGTTGCGCTTAAATGAGGCATTGGGGACAAAAGCTTATGCTTACCATTTTTTCCCCCTTAAAAAAGAGCGAAGCTCGGTTGAATCTGCTTTACTTTCACGTTTTCCAATCACACAAACCAATACCATGTTGATCAAAAATCAAGCAAGAGGGATTCACCGTATCGTTGTTCGCATTGAAAAAGAGTCTTTGGTTTTATTTGTCAATCATTGGCCTGCCCAGCAAGAGAGAGTCGAGGAACGTATGCAGTATGCGCTAGCATTAAATAGCATGTTACTCCACGAAAAAAAGGGTGCTTACATTCTTCTGGGCGATTTTAATTCACCCTATAAAATTAAAAAAAATGATTGGGGTATAGCGCTAGTCAGGCTTTTAAAAAGTGGTGATAAAAATTCGGAACATTACAATCTTTGGTATGAACTCCCCGAAAACAAACGTTTTTCACATGTATATGGCAAGCATCAAGAGGCATTAGATCATATACTTATTTCTCAAACATTACACAACGCACAAGCGCTTTCGTATAAGCCAAATTCATTTGAGGCTTTTTCACGTCCTTACATGTTAGACGAAAAAGGCAATCCAAAACGTTGGCAAATTAGCGTTCATGGTAAGGGTCAGCACTTAGGTATCGGTTTTTCTGATCATCTTCCCATAACTGCAATTTTCCAAATATTAACACATTAGCCCTAAAAAATAACGCCATTTTAAGTGAAAGAATTTTATACTAAATGATAATATTTATTATAAGGGATAGATAATGTTATGTGCTGAAAAACTACAACGTTTCATGATGGCAACTGTATTGGTTATTGCTTACTTTTTGTTGAGTATCGGCTCAATCTATGGCAATATTTTGCTTTTTTTTGTAATAGCAATGATTGTTGTGTGGGCGATTAGCGACTTTTGCCCGTCTATTTGGGTCTTTAGTAAATTCTTTGGACATTGTAAAAATTACCAATAGGCAACACATCACCTTTACATGTAAAAGCTCACTTTAACGCACTCTTTGGTAAAATAGAGCTAAATTAACTACATGTAAAGGTCAATTAATGATCAAACCACTTCTTATAGAAATCGGCGTTGAAGAGCTTCCGGCGATTCCTTTTTTAAAAGAACTTCCTAATATTGAAAACCTATGGCTCAGTATTTTAGAAAAATATGCACTTGCTTGTCATTTTGAATTTTATTATACACCGCGAAGACTTGTGCTCTGGCATAATGAATTTCCAGTAGCACAAAACGCACGAGAAGAAGAGTTTTTTGGCGCTCCTTTAACTGTTGCATTAAAAGATGGTGAACCAACAGCAGCAGCATTAGGTTTTGCTAAAAAATGTGGTGTAGATTTCTCGGATGTTACGACTAGTTTAAAAGAGGGTAAAGAAGTCCTTTATTATAAAAAAATGGTTGCAGGGCAAGCCGCTAAAAACTTAATTCAGGTGATGCTTGAAGAGTTTATCAAAGGGCTAAATTTTGGAAAATCAATGCGCTGGGGCTTTTTAGAAGAGAGTTTTATCCGCCCGATTCGATGGATTGGTTGTATGCTAGGAGATGAGCAAGTCCCTTTTACGCTTTATAATGTTACTTCTACGGCTTCATCTTATCCGCACCGAAGTGTTTCGTATGAGCCGTTTACGTATGCTTTTGCGGGTGATTATTTTGAAAACCTTGCCAAGCGAGGCGTTATCTTGTATCCCGCTAAACGGCAAGAGCTTATCTTAGAACAATTTAAAGCGATTGAAGCCAAAGAGGGTGTTCATATTGAGATTGATGAAGATTTATTGGCGGAAGTAGTTGCTATTACAGAGTATCCAAAAGCATTGATTGGAAGTTTTGAAGAGCGTTTTTTACGACTTCCTCCAGAAGTTATTATTACTTCGATGAAAGAGAATCAACGCTATTTTCCTGTTTTTAAAAATGGAGTTTTAAGTAACCACTTTATCGTTGTTTCGAATGCTATTAGTGATGATTATGCTTTGATTGTCAAAGGAAATGAAAAAGTATTACGCGCGAGATTGAGTGATGCACTTTTCTTTCTAGACAATGACTTAAAAAATGGCCTTTCCTTTGAAGGTTTAAAAGATGTCGTTTATCTTGATGGTTTAGGTTCAATCTTTGATAAAGAATTCCGTGAAAAGAATATTGCTTCTTTTTTAGCTAAAAAATATATGACACAGCTGCAAGCCGAAAATGCTTCTTTTGAACCCACTAAGTTAGAATCATTACTCAGTCGTGCCGTCTTGTTGAGTAAGTGTGACCTGCTCAGTGAAATGGTGTATGAATTTACGGAACTTCAAGGCTTGATGGGGTATTACTATGCCACACAAATGCAAGAAGAAGCAATTGTTTGTTTAGCGATTAAAGAGCAGTATTTACCTAAAAGTGAAGAGAGTGAACTGCCAAGTAGCCTCTTTAGTGCCATTGTAGCGCTTTCGTATAAACTTGATTCCCTGTTAGCTCTTTTTAGTATCAATAAAATCCCAACTGGCACCAAAGATCCGTATGCTCTTAGGCGCGCAGTCAATGGTATTATTAAAATAGTACTGGAAAAAAGAGTGAGCTTTGATATAAGGCGTGACTTGAATGATTTGAGTGTTTATTATAAAGGTTTTGATTTAACGACACTTGAAACGTTCTTTTTGGAGAGAATGTATCA
Source organism: Sulfurospirillaceae bacterium (assembly GCA_028693565.1). Lineage (GTDB taxonomy): Bacteria > Campylobacterota > Campylobacteria > Campylobacterales > Sulfurospirillaceae > Sulfurospirillum. The sequence goes on from JAQUVE010000014.1 coordinate 24,787, forward strand.
ATTTTTTGATGTTAATCCTTCAATCGTTAAAGCGGTTATCAATAGCGGAGAGAGGGATATTGTCATTTTGTCCGATAAGATAAATGCATTAGCGACAATCGTTTCAAATGAAGGTTTTAAAGAGATGTTTTCAACGTTTAAACGGGTTGCTAACATTATTAAAAGTTTAGACCTAGCAGATAATATCGTCATTAATGAAGCCTTATTTGATTCTGAATTTGAACAAAAACTTTTTTCTGAATTTACAAAAGTAACACAAACTTCGTATGCAAGCTTTGAAGAGAATCTTGATGCTTTGTTCGCTCTAAAACCTTTTATTGATGCTTTTTTTGACAATGTAATGGTAAATACTGACGAGATAAACGTAAGAACAAATCGTCAAAATCTCATCGTTTCTATTTATACTGCATTTAAGTCTATTGCAGATATCAAAGAGATTAGTATTTGATAAGAGGTGCTATATACTTCTTGTGATAGTTTACGTACATATTACAATAAAGATGAGATTAAGTTTTTTTAAGGCACAATAGTTAGGTAAAATAAAATTTATCTAACTATTAAACCAACATAAGAAAAACACATCAATGTCATCTCATAAGCGTATCAAATATTTTAAACAGATAGCCATACTACTCACATTTTTTTGGACTATTTTAACTGTTGCTTTTGTTGGGTATCAATTTTACAATGAAAAGCAGCATATCTTAGATAGTTCTAAGCAAAAGATTAAAGGTGTAGGGGATGAGTCTGTCGCTTTTATTTATTGGGCATATGAAGAAAAAGCGAAAATACTGAGCAATGAGCAAAAATATACCTTACAGCCACTTTCACATAATGCACAACAGATCAATACTCTCTTATCACACAACATTGAACTGAACAATGCTCTTGAAAATGGAAAACCATTTGGTCTTTTTGTTACATTAGGCGAGCAAACATTTGCGGTAACACTATTACCAATGAAAGGAATCACCGGAAGAGTTGATGGTTATTTAATAGCCTATCAGCCTGATAATACACCGCTATTGCTAAGACGTGATTTTCTAATTTCTATCATTTTAAACGCCCTTGGCGCTATTATTGTTACCAGTTTATTACTCGTCTTAGTACAACGTACACGGTTGATTGAACAAGAGCGCAATGAACTTGAAGTCATTACCGATACTATGATGGAGGGAATGTACACGATTGACATCGAAGGGAAAATACTTCAAATCAATGCAAGAGCCCTAGAAATTTTAGGATACACACGTGAGGAGTTAATAGGGAAAGAAGCACACAGTACTTTTCATTCCCATAGTTTAAATCAACACGTTTCTTTGCAAGATTGTCCTCTTTTTAGAGCACTGCAAGCAGGTGAAGCCTTTAATGGTGAAGAACAGTACTATACGTGTAAAGACGCTCATATGATCCCTGTTGAAATTCATGGACAGCCTCTTTTTAAAGAAGGTATTGTTACATGTATGGTAACAACCTTTCGTGATTTAAGTGGTCAAAGAGCATCTGATGCTCAAATGAAACTCCTCTATCATGCCCTTGAAACAACAACCAATGCTATAGTCATCACTAACAAAGATGCTCTCGTTGAGTGGGCAAATCCAGCATTTGAAGACTTAACAGGGTATACCATTGCCGAAGCTATTGGTAAAAAGCCTAGTGAACTTGTACGTTCAGGAGAGCAAAATCAACAGTTTTATGAACAAATGTGGTCAACGATTCTTGCGAAAGAGGCATGGCATGGAGAAGTGATAAATCGCAAAAAAAATGGCCAACTCTATTATGAAGAGCTATCTATCACCTCTGTTTTAAACCAACAAAACAATATAGAACATTTTGTGGCTATCAAACAAGATATTAGCAATCGTAAACAAAGTGAAGATGCTGTTCATAAATTAGCATTTTATGATTCATTAACACAGCTACCGCATCGCCGTCTTTTGTTAGAACATTTAGACAAAGCCATTTCCCATACCAAAAGAGCCAATACCTATGGTGCTGTTTTCTTTTTAGATATTGATTATTTTAAAAAAATTAACGATACGTATGGGCATGCCATCGGAGATCTTTTACTCCAATCTGTGGCTGTTCGCCTTAATAGTCTTATTCGTATTGAAGATACTCTTTCGCGTTTTGGAGGTGATGAATTTGTCATCTTAATTGAAAATCTGGGAAGTAACTCTTCTATGGCTGCAATACATAGTAGGACCATTGCTAAATCTATCCATGATGCGATGCAACAACCTTTTGAATTAGAAGGACATTTGCGGCATATCACAATGAGTATAGGTATCACTCTTTTTCATGACATGCAAGAATCCAAAGAAGATATTTTAAAACACGCTGATATGGCACTGTATAAAGCAAAAGCTTCGGGGCGAAATACAACACGTTTTTACGATAATCAAATGCAAGAAGCACTTGAACTACGTGCCAATCTTGAAGATGATATCCATCTTGCCTTAACCAACAATCAATTCGTACTCTATTACCAACCTAAATTAGATGATCATAAAACAATCCTTGGCGCAGAGCTTCTTTTACGTTGGCAGCACCCTAGTCAAGGGTTAATTCCACCTAATGAATTTTTGCCAATAGCCCAAGATTTTGGTTTAATAGAAAAAATTGGTCTGTTTGTATTAGAGCATGCTTCAAAGCAACTCCAAGAGTGGAATACTAAGACAACCTCCCATCTAAGCTTATCCGTTAATATAAGCTCTCAAGAGCTTGAACAAGAGAATTTTGTATCTAAGTTATTGGCGTTATTTGCCCATAATTATGACGATTTAAAAAGGCTTACACTCGAACTTTCTGAATCAACAATACTGAAAACCAACCCCTATATTTTTACGGTTATACAAACATTGCATCAAAAAGGTGTAAAATTTGCTATAGATAATTTTGGAGCAGGCTATGTCTCCTTAAATACCTTGAAAAATTTACCTATTGATGAAGTCAAAATAGATAAGTCCCTCATCAAAGCTTTAGATGGCACAAAAGATGCAACATCTATTATCAATGCGATGATGGCAATTGGAGAAAGTTTTGGATTGCACACGGTAGCAGAAGGCATTGAAACCTTGACACAAATGGAAACGCTCGTTTTAGAAGGTTGTGATACATTTCAAGGATTTTTATTAGGAAAACCTCTTCCTTTTGAAAATTTCAAATCTCTTTTGGAGCCAAAATGCTGACTATTTTTAGATTATTAATCGTTAGGGACATGATGAAACTAATGCTCTTTATACCTTTTTTCTTTACCCTATTTGCTTATGCCAATGAGCCTATAACACCTATCCCTCAATCAATTGCATATGATAAAGAAAAAGCTCTTTTAGGAAAAAAACTGTTTTTTGATACTATCTTATCGAAAGATAAAACGCTCTCTTGTGCATCATGCCACTCCTTTTTACACGGTGGAGCAGATGGCAGAAAAGTTTCTATAGGCGTCAACCAAGCCCAAGGAGTCCTAAACTCACCAACTGTTTTTAATGCTGTTTTTAATTTTTCCCAATTTTGGAATGGTAGAGCAAAAGACCTCAATGAACAAGCTTTAGGACCTATTCACAACCCTATTGAGATGGGTTTATCTCTTGAAGAAGCCGTGCAACGATTGCAACAAGACACCTATTATCATCAGGCATTTATGGCTATTACAAAAAAATCAACGATTACGCAAGATGATCTTGCGCACATGATTGCAGAATTTGAAAAAACACTTATCACTCCAAATTCAAAATTTGATCGCTACCTTATGGGTAAAGAGACACTGAATGAACAAGAGCTAAAAGGCTATACACTGTTTAAAACATTAGGGTGTATTACATGCCACAATGGTGTTAATATTGGTGCTAACTCTTACCAAAAAATGGGATCCATCATACCTTTAGAGCGTGATACCCCTATTGATGACCGTTATGCGATCACCAAACGAGAAATGGATAAAAATGTCTTTAAAGTACCTACCCTTCGTAATATCGCATTAACGGCACCTTACTTTCATGATGGCAGTGTTCCAACGTTGTATGAAGCAATTACAAAAATGCTTTATCACAACCTTGGCATTGAACTGACCAATGAAACTATTGATGCTTTAGTTGCTTTTTTAAATACACTAACCGGTGACATACCATCAGGTGATCAATAAGATGCGTATCTCTCAAAAACTTCTCTTAACCTTTATTTTAGGGCTATTAGCGCTGGTCTCTCTTTTTGTATTTAATGCCTTTTCGCACCGTTATTTTACAGACCGTAATTACATTGAATTACAATTTAAATCCATTGAAATTGCTGAGAAAAAATTAGACTATGAAATTTTACACAATACTTTTTTTCTTTATGTCAATCAAGATATTCTTAATCAGCAAATAGAAGATATAAAAGCCATGCTTGCTAACTTTTATACAATTCACGGGATGATCCATAAGCACCAACAAACCCTTTTAGCATTGGAAGAACATACCTTGGCTTTTGATAAAAAAATTCAAGCTATTTATGATTTTCAAACCAAAAACTCTGTGGTTAAAAACGCTACCGCAGCCATTGTAACATTGCAAGAAAATCTTTTTAAAGCTGAGACAACCACTCATCCAAGCGACAGAAAAGTACTAGCGATGATTAACAACATTGCTGGTACAATTTTATTGGCAAAAAATGCACAAGATGTACAAATTATGAACACGATACATCATGATATTGATACCCTTTCAAAATACCAATTTGAAAATGAGCATACTATGAAGCTTGCGAGAACTGCGCTATTTCATTTTAAAGTAATTATCGAAGCCTATCCACAATTTATCACCATTATGACGCAGATTAACGATCCAAAATTGATGGAAACATTAAACCGCGCCAAAACACTTTTTATCAATGAATCTGAAGTACAACTCCAATCTATTACTCAATTTTCACATCTTTTGGTCTTTTTGTATATTATTAGTATTGGACTTATCACCTTTTTCTTAATAAAAAGCGAAAAAGAGTCTCGCCTTGATACACTGACACAATTGGGTAACCGAAAAGCTTATGAAGATCGAATCACTCGCAATCATAAATCCTATGCACTGATTTTGATTAATATTAAGAAATTTAAACATTACAATGATTTTTACGGTATTCACGAAGGCGATAAATTGCTACAAGCAACCGCTAAGCGCATTCTTTCTATCCCCTTCCATGAAGTCAACCCAACGTTTTACCGTCTTGGGGCAGATGACTTTGGTATTTTATTTGAGCTCAAAGCAAAACACCGCCTTTTACATATAGCACAGCACGTTTTAGACACTTTTTCTAAAGAGCCTATTATGATTGATGGTGAAATTCGAACACCTTCCATCGCAGTGGTAGCTTCTTCTACCTCTCCCTTGCTTGAAACTGCCGATATGGTGTTAAAAAGTAAACAACAGAGCAATCCAACACTTTACCATGAAGGCTTTAATTTACGTGAAATCATTAAAGATAATGTCACTAAAGTGAGAGAACTCAAAGAGGCTCTTGAAAAAAACCGTATTGTTCCTTTTTACCAACCTATTGTTTCAGCCCATACGCATAAAATTCAAAAATACGAAGTTTTAGCACGCATTATACTTGCTGACAACCAGCCTTATACTATTTTTCCATATTTGCGAATTGCTAAAGAATCCAATCTTTATGGTGAACTAACACGCACAATTATCCAACAAAGCTTCACCGCATTAGCCCATAGTGATAAAGATTTTTCAGTTAATATCTCTATCAATGATATTTTAAATCAAGAAACGGTCGCAATGATTTGTACGATGCTAGAGCGTTATAAATACATCGGACAAAGAGTTATTTTCGAAATTTTAGAAAGCGAATCGATTGAAGACTATGATGCTATCAGACAATTTATTACCAAAGTTAGAACCTATGGGTGTCGCATTGCGGTGGATGATTTTGGAAGTGGGTATTCCAATTTTGCACATATTCTTAATCTCTCTATTGACATTATAAAAATAGATGGCTCTCTTATTAAAAATATTGACACGGATGCTAAAGCGAATACGATTGTAGAAACAATTATCAGCTTCGCACGCAATGCTTCTATTCGAACCGTTGCTGAATATGTACACACAGAAGCGGTTAAGCATCATGTTGAAAACTTGCAGGTGGATGAATTACAAGGGTTTTATTTTTATGAACCTTCTGCTGTTCCTATAAATCACATAAACTAATCCATCATTATTTCGTAACCAATTTGTAGTGTTTTGGCGTTAGAATTGTCAAAATATTCACTAAGGTTCCTTCCGTGCTTTTTAAAACAAAAATTATGCTAGCCGTTTCATTTCTTATGTTTTTCAGTTTAGTCTCTTTTGGTCTTTTCACCTACATCGACACAAAAAAAAATAGTGTTCATCAAATTGAATCCAGTTTAACAACAACAAGTCGCTCCTTTGCAGATTATATTGATCTTCTTTTGCATACTAAAAAAGAAAATATTATTAGCGCTGCACAATATTTTAAAGATATAGATATACGATCTTTACATGAAATGACTGAAAAACTCAAAGAAACCACACATATCTTGAGTGGAATTGATACGTATGTTGGATTTGAAGATGGAGGAATGATTTGGGGAAGTGAAAAAGCCAGACCACAAGGGTATGACCCACGAAAACGCCCTTGGTATCAAAAAGCCAAAGAGACGAAAAAAATCTCTATGACGGATGCCTATGTTGATGCTACCAATCAAACACTGATGATTACTATCATGATTCCTATCTATAATGATGACAAAGAATTTACGGGAGTATTAGGTGTTGATATTAGTCTTGAAAGTCTCACAAAAGCTATTTCTGATATTAATCTATCCGGCGGTTATGGTATTATAGAAGATACACAAGGCATTATCATTGCGCATCCACAGAAAAAATTTATAGGTCAAAAGCTCTCTTCTATCGCCCCTAACTTAACCAAACAATTTAATGATACAAAAAATGGGATCATCAACTATACCTACAATCATCTCGATAAATTATACGCTTATGCTCTTTCGGATGAAAGTGGTTGGAGGGTAGGAATAGCTTATGATAAATCAACCTCTTATGCTTTTTTAAATAATCAAATACTCAAATTATGTTTAATGGGTTTTGGAATGCTTTTTCTTTCATTGATAATTATGCGTATTATGATAAGAGCTCTTTTAAATCCACTCAATAGACTCGGCGAGATAGCATGTGAGCTATCCAGTGCAGAAGGTGATTTGAGACAAAGACTTGAAGTCAATGCACAAGATGAATTTGGAAAAGTTGCAGAAAATATTAATAGCTTTATCGCAAAACTGCATGAAATTGTTCAAAACTCAAAAAATATCAGCCATGAAAATGCTTCTATTTCTGAAGAGCTTTCACGCACAGCATCAGAAGTCGTACGTAACGCTAGTGCTGAATCACATATTATTCATGAAACAAAAGAAGAAGGGCTTGCATTAACCCAAAGTATTCAAATCTCTGTTGAAAAAGCAAAAACCTCTCAAAATGTTTTAAAGCGCACGCAAACTGATATTGACACTGTTAAAACACAGGTTGAACAGCTTGAACAAACAATGCAAATAACGGCTATTAAAGAACAAGAGTTAGTTCAAAAATTAAACCACGTAGGTGAAAATGCCAACGATATTAAAAATATTTTAGGTATTATCAAAGACATCGCGGATCAAACCAACCTTTTAGCGCTCAATGCAGCCATTGAAGCTGCACGTGCGGGAGAACATGGCAGAGGCTTTGCTGTTGTAGCAGATGAAGTAAGAAAATTGGCCGAGCGTACACAAAAAAGCTTAAGCGAAATCGATACTACCATTAACGTTGTCGTTCAATCTATCATGGATACGAATACTGATATTACGTGCAATGCTAAAGAAATTCAAGACTTAGCCACCATCACGACAACGCTTCAAGATGGTATAGCACATATTGACACGGTCATCTTACAAACTATTCATGATACACATCATTCTGTTGAAAATTTTATCGATACTTCTTTGAAGATTCAACATATGGTTGAAGAAGTGGGAAAAATCAATCTTATTTCAAAAGAAAATGTTTTAAGCATCGACAACGTTTCACAAGCATCTG
>JAQUVE010000129.1 GCA_028693565.1 Sulfurospirillaceae bacterium
GGCTTAGGCGTCATGGGAGATGATGTCATTGCAGGTATCGTTGCGGGTATTTGTAGTGCAGCGCTTTTCCAATTTATAGGAATGCTTTAACCCAATTGTTACTTTTTTTGCACATCGTGTCCATAAGTTTTATGGTATTATAATTTCTTATCTTAGAAAAAGGATATACCATGAAACATTATGTAAAACTTCTTCTCTCTTTTGCTTTTCTCTTCAGTATGGCACACGCTAAGGAATTTGTTATTGACAACACACATACTAATGTTGGGTTTAGCGTAACCCATATGATGATCTCTAAAGTCAATGGCAATTTTAACACATACAGTGGCGATATAGAATTTGACCCAGCAACAAAACAATTTACAACACTCACAGCAAAGATAGAAGCTTCCTCGATTAACACGGGTATTACGAAAAGAGATGAACACTTACGTAGTGCCGATTTTTTTGATATTGCAAAATACAAAACCATTGATTTTGTTATGAGCAGTATGAAAGAGGGAAAAGTTTATGGAAAGCTTAGTATGCACGGCATTACTAAAGATATTGTTTTAAATGCTACCATTCATGGCCTTATTAAAGATTTTCAAGGACATCAACGTATCGGTTTTACACTTGATGGAACTCTTAACCGTAAAGACTTTGGTCTTACATGGAATAAGTTACTTGAAGGTGGTGGATTAACCGTTAGTGAAGATGTAAAACTTGTTATTGACATCGAAGCAATAGAGCTATAAAAGGTTAAAACCCTCTCGTGAAAAAGGGTGAGCAAAAAGAAGAAAAGCCTCTTTTTCTTCTTGGCTCATCTGTATCGTCCAGTGCGCATAATGTACTTCAAATTTTCGCTCAAATAATAATCCATGACTCGCACAATAGTGTTCAAACCGAGGAATCAAAGGATACTCACACGTAAAAACAACCGCCTCTTTGGTGACATAAGCTTTAAGTGAAGCACACGCAATAACCTCTTTGGCACTACTTCCATATGCTCTTACCAATCCACCTGTTCCTAATTTAATACCACCAAAATAACGTACAATTAAAATACCAACATTAATGAGTTCATAACCTCGCATTACATTAAGCACTGGCGGCCCAGAAGTACCTTTAGGTTCGCCATCATCACTGTTATTTTCCACAATCTGCGCATATTCATTTAACGAGCGTTTGGCCCATACGATATGTGCGGCTTTTGGGTGCTCAAGTTTAAGCCTACTATGTAAGCTTTCAAAATCATGCAAGGGCACTAAATAGCTAATAAAAAGGGATTTTTTAACCTCTAGGCTCGCTTGTACAATTTCATCTACACTTTGCAATCACCCATCCTAATTTAATTTTTAACCGTATTGTAACGAAAGATTGCTAAAGCGTTTGCTTCGTATGCGTTAGATGGTGAAGTGCAAAAAAAACACCTATTGAAATAATGATTAATAAAGCACATAAAATTAAAGCGAGCGAATAGTCTCCATCAAAGACAGCATTATAGATTGCAAGTGACATCGTGTCAGTTTTACCAACGATATTACCTCCCAACATCAGCGTGATGCCAACTTCTCCTAAAGAGCGTGCAGACGATACGAGTAAAGCTGCTATCAGTGTTGGCTTAATGCAAGGCAAAACAACCCAAATGAATGTTTGAAACCTATTTTTTCCATTGACATAAGCAGCCTCACAAATACTCTTTGGAAAAAGCTCAATAGCTGCTTGTAGGGGCTTAACCATTAAAGGAAGCCCTGCGATAAAACCCGCGATGACAAGTCCTTTAAACTCAAAAATAAAGTGTATATTGATCTTATCAAAATAGACCCCTAGCCAACCATTTCTTCCTAAAAGTAATAGTAGTAAAAAACCAATTGCAATTGGAGGGAAAATAAGGGGCATGGTTACTAATGAATCTAACAACCACTTGTGAGGTAAATGTTCTTTAGCAAGAAGGTATGCCAAGGGAATACCACATATAATAAATAATACAAAAGAGGCACCCACTGTTTTAAAACTTAAAAATAAAGGGTGCCAAATGGTACTAAAGTCCATAGCGGTGAAAAATTTCCTTAGCACTTTCTGAACTTAAAAATGTTACAAAATCTTGACATTCTTGCTGCTTTGAGCATGACTCTAGACTACCTGCAACAATCTCAATTGGGGTATAAAGAGATACTGGAATTTCCATATAGCCCCCTATTTGATCTTTTGCATCCAAGGCAGCGGTGAGATTAATAATACCAACATCAACTTCATGGGTAATAACATATGTTGTTACCTGCGGCACGGTGGAAACGACCATTAGTTTATCTTTAATCGCATCATATAATTTACTGTTGTTCAAAAACTCCATACCTGCAATACCGTAAATAGCTTTTTTAGCATCGGGCATTGCCATTTTAGTGATGTTCCCCAAGCTCAAATCTTCTATTTTAGATAATTTGACGCCCTTAGCATAAGCCATCACGGCTTTCCCATGACCTATTGTTTGATAATGCGTAAAAACAACCCCTGTTTGTTTTTCTAAAAATTTTTTATCCCCAATCAGCAAAGCAACTTCTCCTTGCTTGGCTTGGGCAAACACTTGTCCCATATTGCCAAACATCGCCTCAACCTTAGGATGTGTTTGCTCATACACTTTTAAAACATCCATTAAAGGTTTTTTATAGCCTGCCCCTGCGGCAATTTTAAGACTTTCAGCACTGAGAGTGCTTCCTAAAAAAAAGATTACCAAACTCATCAAAAATACTCTAATCATTGAAACTCCTTATTTTTTAACACTTTGAATAATGGGAGCAAATGCTTTCGTACTGATACTTACTGTACTTCCAACCTGAAGCTCCTTCGCCTCGCTCTCATCTAATACCACTTCAACAATTTGTTGACCAATCGAAACAATAGCAATATAAATAACATCGACTTTGACAACATCAAGTAGCTCACCCTCAAAAGAGAACTTTTGACTGCCTTGTGTTTTGAGTAAAACACTTTTTGCATCACCATCATTGACGACAGCTCCTTGCTTTAAGACAATCACGCGATTACTTAAGCGGTAGATCTCACTCGGGTCATGACTTACCATAATCGTTGTTGTTTCAAACTCTCTATGAAGCATTAAAATTTCGTGTTGTAATCTTGTCCTCATCTCAGGGTCAAGTGCTGACAAGGGCTCATCCATCAATAACAATTTAGGACGATTCATCATCGCTCGACATAAACTTACCCGTTGTTTCTGCCCACCCGAAAGAGAGTTTGGTCTCCTAGAGGCAAGCTCTTCCATTTGGGTTAATGACAAAAGATGACGTGCTAAACTTTGGTCATTTCTTACAAAAAGAAGATTATCGAGCACACTCATATTTGGGAAGAGCGCATAATCTTGAAAGACAAAACCAATACCTCTTTGTTGTGGAGCGAGGGTCTTTTTTGGGCTCAACCATACTTCACCATCAACACTAATCGCACCTTGTGCTGTTTCAAGCCCTGCTAAAATACGAAGGAGCGTTGTTTTACCACTGCCGCTTTGACCACTAAGCGCCACAAAACTTTGATTTTCTATCTCAAGCTCGACATGCAAAGTCATCGCTCCATGGGAGCCTAAAAGCTCTTTATTGATTGCAATTTCTATCAAGCGATTCCCCCTATTTGACGACTCTGCTTACGGTTAAAGACATACACAATTAAAAGGACCATGAAACTGATTGTCACCATAGCCCCACTGTAAATATGTGCTGTCGTATAATCCATAATCTCCACCATTTCATAAATCGCAACTGAGGCTACTTTGGTTTCATTAGGGATACTTCCACCCACCATTAGTACAACCCCAAACTCTCCGACTGTATGCGCAAAAGTGATGACAATTGCAGTCATTAAAGAGGGTTTAATGTTAGGAAGCGCTACCTTAAACAGTGTTGTAAACTTACTTTTTCCTGCTATATAGGAGGCCTCCAGCATATTTTTTGGGAGTGTTTCAAAGCCACTTTGTAACGGTTGAACCATAAAAGGCAATGAGTAAATACAGCTAGCGACCACAAGCCCTGAGAAATTAAACACCATCTTAATACCAAGATATTCATTGAAAAAATGGCCAAGTGGTGAGTTTTGGGAGAGGGTAAAAAGAATGTAAAAGCCAAGCACAGAAGGAGGCAAGACAATAGGCAATGCGGTAATCGCTTCAAAAATAGGTTTAAATTTTGATCTGCTTTGTGAGAGATTCCATGCAATAAAAACACTCAGCACAAAAAGAATTGTCGTTGTCGTTCCTGCCAATTTAAAGGAGAGGATAAACGGGCTAAGGTCAAGATTTTTGAATACTTCAATCATCCAAAACCTCCAAAACAAATAACTCACTCGCCTTAATGAGTACCGTTACACTCTCTGCCTTACATAGCCCCATACGCTCATACGAACGCCTTGTCACAAAGCTCTGTAACATCATCCCTTTAATGTCAAGAAGGAGGCTACACAATAACGACCCAACTTCAATATTTGAAATTTTAGCGTTTAATTGATTGGAGTAGCTCAACTCTCCTTGCAAATTTTTAGCAATAGCAATATGAGAAGGCTTGGCTCCTAAAATAACACGAGAGCCTATATGCAAGCCTAATGGAAGATCCAATCCCATCATACTTAAAGGCGTGCCATCAAAATCAAAGCTGATGATATGTAAATTCTTCTCACCTTCTATTTTTGTGACAACTGCTTGGAGTCTATTCATTGACTACGTATCCAAAATCTCTAAAAATACTCTTCGCTTCAGCGCTTGAAAGAAAATCATAAAATGCTTTGGCATCTGCATTGTTTTCACCTTTTTTAAGGATAACCATACCTTGTGCAATAGGCGTATAAAGTTTTGTATCAACAGCTACCCAGTCTTTACCTTTAACATAAGCTTTCATTTTAGGGCTGTAAAAAGCTGACATATTGACAAACCCAATATCAGCCGCTGTTGTTGCAAACTGAACTGCTTGAGAGATACTCTCCGCATAAACAAGTTTTGACTCTACTTTTTCATATAAGCCTGCACTTTTAAATGCTTCGACCGTTGCTGTACCATACGGTGCCGTTTTAGGATTGGCTAATGAAATTTTTTCAACTTTTGCATCATTAATGACACTGATACCACGATTGAGATCAAATCCTTTTGTACTCATCATTGCAAGAGCACCACTCGCATACACAATTGGTTTGCTTACGGCAACACCATCAGCATATAAATTTTGGGGAAATTTCATATTGGCACTCAAAAAAATATCGTACGGAGCTCCCGCAATAATCTGAGCGGAAAGTTTACCACTAGAGCCTAAAACACTACTAACTTTGATATCTGGATGTGTTTGCATAAATGCTTTCTTAAGTACTTCTATTGCATCTGTCATATTTGCAGCTACTGCTAAACTCACTTCCCCTGCCATCAATCCTACACTTAAAAAGAGTGCTACTAAAACTTTTCTCAACATTTTTTCTCCTTATTTTCCAATGATAATGCTACTAGATTTGATGATGGCACATGCTTTAACACCTTCTTCTAAACCTAATGTTGCAACTGAATCAGTAGTGATGGTAGAGATAATGACATCACCATTTCCTACGTCAAGACTAATTTGAGAATTAACTTCTCCCTTTTTAATATCCGTAACAATGCCAACAATTTTATTACGAGCACTTGTTGCCAAATCAAGTGACATACTTAAAAGAACGCTAGAAGCTTTGATAATACCAATCACCTCATCGCCAACTTTGAGTCCTAATTCTTCTATAGCGCTGTTGGTTACCGTTGAAACCAGCTCAACACCACTTTTGAGAATGATATGTACCTCCGCATTCACTTTTGCTAGTTTTATCTCACCGATTTTGCCCATCAATTGATTACGCGCACTAATTTGCATGGCTATCCTTTGTAAGTTTTTAATATTGTCAAGATTGAATTCTGCAATATTGGAGAGAGTCATGATAAAACGCTCATACTCATGCCGTAAAACAGCATAGTTTTTGACCATCTCTTTTCCTACAGCTGTTAACGTTGTCCCTCCTCCTCCACTACCTCCTGTTATCTTTACAACTAAAGGAGTAAGAGAAAGATTATTCATCGTGTCGACGGCTTCCCAAGCGGCTTTATAACTCAAACCAACTCTTTTAGCGGCACCACTAATGGAACCTACTTGTTCAATCGCATCCAATAATCCAATACGCTTCTCGAGTAATTCAGGTTTATCAAATCGCATCACTCCTGAAAACAAAGTTGTATTCATAAACGCTCCCTATATAGTCATAGTATATAACGACTAGGAAATTATAGCGCTATAACCTTAAAAGTTATAACGGATGATTGCCCAAATTTTGACCATATTTAAGATGCAAATTTTTTTGGAGTTTCTATCTTGAGAGGAACAAGATGACTACTGCCTTTAGTATCCTTAACTATTTGAGTAGAAATCCCGTAAATTTTCTGAAATCTTTTAACATGGCATACTGCTTTTGGTATTCCTTGTGCCACAATACTTTGTTTATCAATCCATACAACCTTATCACATAACATCAACGCATGATCTGCACAATGCGTTGCCATCAAGATTGAGCATCCTTGGCGACGCAAAGTACTCATAATATCTAACAATCGTGTTTGATATCCCATATCTAAATTACTCAACTTTCGCACATAAAACCTAACTCTTTCTTCGTGTAAGCACCGATGGCTGTGATGATTTGGTGTAATTCTTTATTGCTCTTGAAATTATCGCTGATATTAGCTATGTTGGTGAGGATTT
>JAQUVE010000130.1 GCA_028693565.1 Sulfurospirillaceae bacterium
CTCCGGTGCCAAAGATACAATTTTCATAAAGTTAGCATAACGAACTTCTCTTCCGACTGGTCCGAAAATCCTTGTACCGATTGGCTCTCTTTTATTATCAAGAATAACAGCTGCATTTTCATCGAAGCGAATCAATGAGCCATTTTCTCTTTGAATCTCTTTTCGCGTTCTAACTATAACCGCTTTTACCACTTGGCCTTTTTTAATTTTACCACTTGGAAGCGCTTTTTTGACAGAAGCTACAATAACATCGCCTACTGTTGCATAACGACGCTTGCTGCCACCAAGTACTTTAATACACATAATCTCTTTAGCACCACTGTTGTCAGCTACGGCTAATCGCGTAAAACTTTGAATCATTATTCAACTCCCACTTTAACGATCTCTTTTAATCTAAAAGATTTTCTTTTAGAAAGTGGTCTGCATTCAATTGCACTGATAGTATCACCAGCTTTAACTTGATTGCTCTCGTCATGTACTAAGTATTTTTTGAAACGCTTAACAAACTTACGATATCGTGGATGCATAACACGTCTCTCTACTAAGACAGTGATTGTTTTATCACCAGCCTTTTGAACAACTACGCCTTGAATCTCTCGTTTTAAAGTCATTAGTTACCCCTACTTACTTTGAGCAGAAATTGCCGTATTAATACGAGCGATATCTCTTCTAACTTCTTTAATCTCATTAGGATTAGTCAGTTGCATTGTTTTTAACTTTTGTCTTAATGTAAACAAAAGAACCTTTTTTTCTTTCAATAATTCCAAAAGCTCTGTTGTGCTTTTGCTATTTAAATCAATATACTTCATTTTCGCTCTCTCGAGTTACAATCTTTGTTTTGAAAGGAAGTTTATGCATAGCAAGTGTCAAGGCTTCACGCGCTAACTCTTCAGGCACACCAGCCATTTCAAAAATAATTCTACCTGGCTTAATATTCATAACCCACTTATCTACTGAACCTTTACCTTTACCCATCCTAGTTTCAATAGGCTTAGCTGTTAAAGGTTTATCAGGGAATACACGAATCCATGTTTTTGCTTGACGCTTTACATGTCTTGTATATGCAATCCTTGCAGCCTCAATTTGGCGAGAGTCAATACGACCTGCTTCAACCGCTTTCAAACCGATTTCACCAAAAGAGATTGAAGCACCGCTACTAGCTTCGCCACGATTGCGGCCTTTCATCTGCTTTTTATATTTTGTTCTTTTAGGCATTAACATTAGTTTTTACCTCTTCTCTTTGGTTTTCGCGTAGCATCTTTTTCTTTTGGTTGCTCTTCTTTTTCAGGTACAAGGCCTTTTACAAGAACTTCACCTTTAAATATCCAAACTTTTACACCAATAACACCATACGTTGTGTGCGCTTCTGCAAAACCATAATCAATTTTTGCTCTAAGTGTATGTAATGGAACACGTCCTTCCAAATACCACTCAGTTCTTGCCATTTCAGCACCGCCAAGACGACCTGAAACAGAAATTTTGATACCTTTTGCACCAGATTTTTGCGCACCTTGAATCACTTTTTTCATTGCACGTCTAAAAGCAACTCGACGCTCTAATTGCATTGCAACGTTTTCTGCACAAAGTTGAGCAGAAGCTTGTGGGCGTCTCTCTTCTTTAATGTTAACATTAACATCTTTATCAATTAGCTTGTTAAGTTTAGCTCTTAATTTTTCAATATCAGAGCCTTTCTTACCAATGATAATACCAGGGCGTGCTGCAACTACTGTAACTCTTAATTTCTTAGCAGTTCTCTCTACTAAAATCTGACTAACGCCAGCATAATAAAGCTCTTTCTTCAAAAATGTTCTGATTTTATAATCCTCCCCAATACTTGTAGCCAAGGTTTGTTTACCTGGAAACCATCTTGAGTCCCAATTTCTATTAATACCAAGTCTTAAACCAATCGGATTTACTTTTTGACCCATCTTAGTCTTCCTTCTTTGTAGCTTTTGCTACTTCAACAAATATATGAGAAGTTGGTTTTCTAATGCCGCTCGCACTACCTCTTGCTCTTGGTCTGAAACGTTTAAGAACGGGGCCTGCATCAATACGACACGAAGCAACCACAACTTCATTTGGCTCAAAACCACCATTAGCAACGGCAGAAGCGATCACTTTAGAAATGATTTTTGCACCTTTATTTGGCATAAACTCTAAACTTGCCATAGCAAATTCAGCATTTAATCCTTGAACTTCACGTGCAATCAAACGAGCTTTAGTAGGTGATAGTCTGATAAATTTTAATATTGCTGTACTCATCTTCTACCTACTTACCAATTTTTTTCTGTACTGAGCCTTTGTGGCCTTTAAACGTACGAGTAGGTGCAAATTCACCCATTTTATAACCAATGTGGTTTTCAGTAACGTATACAGGAACAAAAACTTTGCCATTATGTACATTGAATGTTAAACCGATCATATCAGGAATAATAGTACTTCTACGAGACCATGTCTTAATCGGCTTGTTTGATTTTGTCTCTTTTGCTTCAATTGTTTTTTTCATAACATGTGCGTCAACAAAAGGACCTTTTTTTAGCGATCTAGCCATCTATTTTCCTTTTCTTCTAGAGATAATCAGTTTATCACTCGCTTTTTTCTTACGAGTTTTAGAACCTTTAGTTGGTTGACCCCATGGAGTTACTGGGTGACGTCCTGAGTTAGTTTTACCTTCACCACCACCGTGTGGGTGATCTACTGGGTTCATAGCAGAACCACGTGTTTGAGGTCTGATACCGCGATGTCTGTTACGTCCCGCTTTACCAATAACAACGTTTGCCCAATCTTCATTACCAACAACACCAACAGTTGCCATACATTCAGACAATATTTTACGCATTTCTCCACTTGGAAGTCGAACCATAACATATTGCTCTTCTTTGCCCATTAATTGTGCATAACCACCTGCACTTCGTGCAATCTGGCCACCTTTACCTGGTTTCATTTCAATATTATGTAAGATAGTACCAACTGGGATGTTTTTAAGTTTCATCGCATTGCCAGGTTTAATATCAAGACCCGCTTCTGCAGATTGTACTTTATCGCCAACTTTCAAGCCTGATGGTTGAAGAATATAGCATTTTTCACCATCTATATAGGTTACAAGTGCAATACGACAATTTCTATTTGGATCATATTCGATGGCCGTTACAGTACCTTCAATATCAAATTTTCTTCGTTTGAAGTCAATAATTCTATAAAGTTTTTTAACGCCCGCTTCTTTATGACGAGAAGTAATTCTACCATTATTATTTCTACCTGCTGTTGCAGCAATTTTCACTAAAAGTGAAGGAACGCTTGCTTTTGCAGTAATGTCGCCAGAATCCAAGCCAGTCATAAACCTACGACTTGGGGTATATGGTTTATATGATTTTATTGCCATATTACGCCTCCAAATTTTCTAGTTGAGCGCCTTCAGGCAACTGAACATAAAACTTTTTAAAATCGTTACGCTTACCTTGGATACCCTTAAACTTTTTTACTTTACCCATTACTCTTAGAGAATTGACTTTCAGTGGCGTAAAACCAAAGTACTGCTTTAAAACTTCTTTCAAGCTATTTTTTGTCATTCTTAATGAAGTTTGGATAACCACAGTACCATTTTCCTGAAGGCTTAAGCTCTTTTCAGTATAAAGGATTGCTTTAATATCGGTTATATCAGCCATTATTAACCCTCTTTTGTTAGTGTTTCGAGCACTGATTTTTCTATCACTACTGTATAGAATGCAGTTGCTAGATAAGCATTGAGCTCATTTGCTTCAATGATGTAGCAATTTTGTAGATTTCTAAATGCCAAAAAGGTATTGTCATCTACTAATTCTTTAACGATTAGTGCATCTCTAGCACCCAATGTTTTGATGATTGCTGCTGCGTCTTTTGTTTTACCTGATTCAATGTTTAACGAATCTACAACGAAAAGTGCATTGTTTGCTGCTTTTTCATTTAAAGCAAATTCAAGTGCTAATTTTTTCTGTTTTTTGTTAACTTTTAAATCATAATTTTTGTTAGCTTTTGGTCCAAATGCAGCACCACCGCCAACCCATACAGGACTTCTTCTACTACCTGCACGTGCGCCACCTCTACCTTTTTGTGCCCATGGTTTTTTACCACCACCGCTCACGTCACCTTTTGTTTTGGTGTGCGCAGTGTTTGAACGAAGTGCCGCTTGGTAAGATTTGACATAAAGATATAAGTTGTGTGAATTAATCTCTTCAAAACATGCTGGAAGAGCTAATACGCCACTGTTTTCAAATTTTTCATTTAGTACGATTGCACTACTCATTTAACAATCCTTGCTCTACCTAATGATCCATTTGCGCCAGGAACTGAGCCCTTAACAGCTAAGATACCATTTTCTGCGTCAAACGAAACAATTTCATTTTTTACAGTTACTTGAGTGTTACCATAGTGACCAGGCATTTTCTTACCAGGTTGTACACGGCCAGGCCATTCACAGTTACCGATTGAACCAGGAGCTCTGTGAAAACGACTACCATGTCCACCAGGACCACCTTGGAAGTTATGGCGTTTAATAACACCCGAAAAACCTCTACCTTTAGTATTCAATGATACTTTTAACGTTTTTGCCTCATTTAGTGGAGCTGTGCTTAACTCACCCACTTCAACATCAGCAATTTTAAGTGTTACAAAACGGTTAAATTCAGCAGAAAGATTATATTTCTTTTGCTGTCCCGCAATCGCTTTGTTCATTTTTTTACCACTTGCATAAGAAACTAAAGCTGATTTATTTTCATTAAGTACGCATACTTTTGCTTCTAATACTCTGAGTAACGTAACCGGAACACTTGGTACTGCGATTGTTCGGCTCATACCGATTTTTTCAATAATATATTCCATCATTACCCCTTATTTACCCATTGCTCTAACTTCGACATTCACTTCAGGTGCAAGGTCAAGTTTCATGAGTGAATCAACTGTATCAGTCGTAGCAGATACGATATCGATCATACGTGCGTGAATTCTCATCTCAAATTGCTCTCTTGAAGTTTTGTTTACATGTGGTGATCTAAGCACTGTATAGCGCTTAATTTTCGTAGGCATAGGAATTGGTCCGACAATTTCGGCTCCAGTTCGTTTAACAGCTTCTACAATAGCTGCAACAGATCTGTCTAAAACTCGATGGTCATACGCCTTGAGTTTAAGTCTAATTTTTTCCATAAAATACCCCTGTAAAGAACTTGCCACCCTAATAGATGACCGAATTAAGGACTGTGATTTTACTAAAAGACAACATAAAAGTCAAGCAATATAGGGCTTTTATTCCATTTTGATGCAATTTTATTTCCTTTTAAAAAGGAAAATATTATCATTCTTGCAAAGGATTACCTATGCAAACTTTAGAGATACTTTACGAAACTCAACATAAAAATGCACTTTTTGTGGATAGGAAATTAACAATTACTCACAAAAAAGTACTATTATGTGGTCCACGAAAAAGTGGAAAAACACATTTGATTTTTGATCATTTAAGTCATTATGAAAAAGGGAGTTATCTGTATATTGATTTTTCAGATACAAGAGTCGAACGTGCAACTATTGCAGAGCATTTATCATTATTTTTGGTATCACATCCTATTGTTCTTTTAGTACTTGAACATTTTGATTTCAGTTTTGAAGTGCCTCAAGTAGCAGAAATTATTATTACGACTACCCTTTCAGAAAAATCGTTAAATGGTTTTGTCAAACAAACACTTTATCCCCTTGATTTTGAAGAATTCATTGCTTTTGATAAAAAACACTCTAATATCGAGCATCTATTTAATCTCTTTGCTAATCATGGAACATTTCCACACATCAATCAACTTTTTGAATTAGATTACCATAGACAGATGCAAGCTATGTTGCAGATCATCTTACCAGAGTCTACTGTATTTGCAATTTATAAACGTTTCTGTGAATTACAAAGCACGAAAATAACACTGTTTCAAATTTATAATCAACTCAAATCTACCATGAAGCTTTCCAAAGATAAGCTCTATACTATCACTACTCACTTGGTAGAAAATAATTTACTTTTTTTTGTTCAAAAGTACAATCAACCCAATGTAGCTAAAAAAGTCTATGCCATTGATTTCGCATTAAAAAACGCTCTTACGTTTAAAAAAGATTTTTTGAAGCGCTTTGAAAATATGATTTTTTTAGAGCTATTAAAACGAGAAAAAGAGATCTATTATGATGAAGGAATTGATTTTTATCTCCCAAAAGAAAAAACAGCTCTTTTTTGTATCGCTTTTGGCACTGAAGAGGCTATTCAATCACGTATGAAAAAGCTTATGCCTTCGCTTCTTGCTTTAGATGTACATAAAGTTGATATTATTAGCCTTGGCAATGAAGGTTCTTTTGAGATTGATTCAGTTAATTTTACACTCTCACCTTTTTGGGAATGGTCACTCCAACTCTGAATTGAGTGTTAAAAACTTTTGTATCGTAATAGCATTACCCTTAACATTAAAATAGAAATGGTCCATGAGCTTTCTGATGATAACAAAGCCTCTACCATTATAATTATCTGCATTAACAACGATATTTTTAAGCGTCTGAACATCAAAACCATCACCACTATCACTAATTGTTGCTTCAAACATCATCCCATGTTTCTTTGATATCACCTTATAAGTAACTTCTATGAGCTTATCTTTATATTGAGTTTCCATATCTATCATTTTTTCGTCAAATAAATTTTGCGCAATTAATGCATTTTTAACTTCTCTTGAAATACCAA
>JAQUVE010000131.1 GCA_028693565.1 Sulfurospirillaceae bacterium
ACGGCATTACGTTACCGCGTGGTGTTTTACTGGTTGGCCCTCCAGGTGTAGGTAAAACGATGATTGCCAAAGCCGTTGCAGGTGAGGCGAGTGTGCCATTTTTTTATCAAAGTGGCGCGACGTTTGTGCAGATTTATGTGGGTATGGGAGCCAAAAGGGTGCGTGAGCTATTTTCACAAGCCAAAGCCAATGCGCCTTCCATCATCTTTATCGATGAAATAGACGCCGTAGGAAAGGCAAGAGGCGGGATGCGCAATGATGAGCGTGAATCTACTCTAAACCAGCTTTTAACCGAAATGGACGGCTTCGAGGACAGCAGTGGGGTCATCGTTATCGCCGCTACCAACAAGATCGATGTTATCGATGAAGCCCTGCTTCGCTCAGGCAGATTTGACAGACGCATCTTCATCCCATTGCCTGATAAAAATGATCGCATTGAGATACTAAAATCTTATCTCAAAAATAAACCCTCCATGACGTCCGTAGATGAGTTAGCCAATATGAGTGTCGGCTTCAGCGGGGCGGCCTTAGCCACCTTTGTTAACGAAGCGGCTATCAATGCTTTGCGTCGAGACTCCATCTATCTTGAATTGCAAGATTTTGTAGCGGTGCGCCAAAAAGTTTTGATGGGCAAAAAAAAGATGCTTATCTTCTCCGAAGAAGAAAAAACGATCCAATCCCTTTATCAAGCGGCAAAAGCACTGTGTGCCTATTGGTTTGAGATCGATTTTGACAAAATCACCATCGTCAACGACCGATTAAAAGATGTTGACCGAGAGATAGAGTCCAAAACTCAGATGCTCTGCAAAATCAAAGTTTATCTCGCAGGAAGTGCGGCAACGAAACTAAAATATAACGAAAAATTTTCTAATGCGACAGAGGATTTACTACGTGCCACAGAAATCGCCAAGCAGATGGTCGAAGTCTATGGTATGGGTGAAAAAATTATCCCACATGAAAACGATGTTCTTATCATCCTTGAAAATGCCTACAAAGAAATTGAGAAGTTTTTAGAAGGCATGAACAATGTTGTTGAACAAATCGCTAAAGAGTTAAACGAAAAAGAGAGCATCAGCAAAGCACGTCTTAAAGAGATGGTGGATGCGATACTTTAGTGGCTTTTGTTTAAACCATGAAGAGAAAATCTTTCAAGATTTTCTCAACACGAGCGATTTTACCGTAGCAGGATTTAGTTATGGTGCTATCAAAGCATTCGAATACACCCTTGCATCTAAAGAGCGTATCGACACTCTCCAACTCTTCTCACCCGCCTTTTTTGGGGATAAAGACGCTAAGTTTAAAAAACTTCAAACCCTCTCATTTACCAAAAACAGTGAACTTTATACGCAAAATTTTATGCAAAATATCGCTTATCCTTCTAAATTTGATATGCAACCCTACTTTAAACAAGGAACAGCAGAAGAGCTCCATGAGCTTTTATACTACGTTTGGGATACGGCTAACTTGCAACACATAAAAGAACGAGGTATCACTATCGAAGTCTATCTTGGTGAGTGTGACACCATCATAGATGCTTTACATGTAAAGGATTTTTTCGTACCCTATGCGAGTGTTTATTACTTTAAAAGAGTAGGGCATATCCTTAAATAATCAGAGAAAAGCTTGATTTTGCGTAGTAGACAGATTTCTTGTTACAAAAAATATAAGTTTTTCTTCATCATGAGCTCCTAAAAATTAAACGACACCATGAGCATTTAACACTTTTTTCAACTGTTTAAACGACAAAATGTTCAAATAACGCCAAAAACATTTTTAAATACACATCGAAATTTTAAAGATTTTAGTGCTTTTGGCTAATAATCAATCAAAATAGTGCATTTTGAAACATTTTTATAAAATAAACCAACATTTTTTATGTATGTTTATTTGATAATATCAGACTATTTTGTATATAATGTTTATTGAATAAATAGTTATCTCGGACGCTACGCATCCGAGATAACGGCAGCGCGGCTGAACCTCCGCTAGTCACCTGATGCTTCGCACCAGATAACAAGCGGGAGGAGCGAGCAACCATCGGAAACCCTACTGGGTTACCAATGCTAGTCGCTCACCCGCTCTGCCGTTATCTTAATAAGGGGAAATGAATGAAGGACAAAATACTTTTAAATGAAATATTAAATATTGAAAATTTAAACAATGTAAAAATTCGTTTTAACCTAATGGTAGATGACAATTGGAATCCAATAGAAATTTTTAAAAATAATGATGTTGATACTTTATTAAGAGGTCAATATTGGAACTATAATAAAAATAAATCATACAAAACTGGTCAAATCACAATTGGCTTTATTTTATTAAATAAAAAAGATAATTTATGGTTACTATTTCATATTGGTAAAATTACTAAAGATTTGAATATATTAAATGGGATAGGTTATGAATATGAAACATTGTCAGAATATGAAAAATATTTTGGACGATTAATAATCAAATTTAAAAATAAATCACAAAATATGATTAGAAAAGCTGAATCTGTTATTTCAGATTGTGAAGTAGAGCAAATTCTGTCAAATATTTTTAATAATGATGTTTTTCCAGGTTACGATAATGTGAATCTTTCATGGGAAGAATTATCTAATATTATTTCAAAAGAAAATTGGAAAACAGCATTACAAAATCAAAAAGGTGTTTATCTAATTACTGATACATCTAATGGAAAAATGTATGTAGGTTCTGCATATGGAGAATATATGCTTTTAGGTCGTTGGGAATCATATGTCAAAACATATCATGGAGGCAATATAGGACTTAAACAATTACAAAATGAGCATATTAAACAAAATTTTAGATATTCAATTCTTGATATTTTTAAATCAACAGTTGAAGATAGATTTATAATCTCAAGAGAAAATTGGTGGAAGTCTATATTACAGACAAGAGAACATGGTTACAACGAAAATTAAAAGATAACAACACATTGGAGAGAATATTTGACCCTACGGCTCAAATATTTCTCAACTCAAACGTTATCATATAACATCATTCATGTTAATACCAAATTAAATCTAAATTTAGTACAATACAGTATCTTTATATTAAAAGGTAGAAAAAATGAATTTAAGTCAAGATATAAAGCCTATAAGTTATCTAAAATCAAAAACGGCAGATGTTATAAACAATGTAAATAAAAACCAAAGATCAATTATTATCACTCAAAATGGTGAGGCTAAAGCTGTTATTCAAGATATTAAAAGTTATGAAAACCTACAAAATTCTTTGAACTTATTAAAACTCATTGTTCAAAGTGAAAACGATATTGAAAATACTAAAACTATCTCACAAGAAAATATGTTTGTAGCATTAGAGGAAAAACTATTTGGATAATTTTAAAATGAAAAATTTTGAAGTTATTTGGACAAAAAATGCAGAATTTGACTTGGAATCAATGATTGAATATATTAAAATTGATAGTATATCTATCGCAAAAGAGGTGTTTTTTGCTATAAAGAAAGAATGTAATAACTTATATTATTTCCCTGAATGCACAAGAGTTGTACCAGAACTTCAACAAATTGGAATATTAAAATATCGAGAAGCTATTTATAAAAGATGGAGAATAATTTATAAAATTGAAAATAAAAAAGTCTATATTTTGCTAGTAGCAGATTCAAGTAGAAATTTAGAAGATATTTTATTTCAAAGATTGATCAAAAACGATAACAAATCTTAGCACCACACAGGGCAAATCTATCGGTGAAGTCCACCGTTAGCCAAAAAGGAAGAACATCCATGAAAATTGACAGCTTAGATCATTTAGTTATTACTGTCAAAGATATTGAAGTGACTGCTAGTTTTTATTCAAAAGTTTTAGGCATGGACATTATTACTTTTTCTAGCGATAGAAAAGCCATGACATTTGGTGAGCAAAAAATAAATCTCCATCAATACAAAAATGAACTAGAACCTAAAGCCCAGCATCCAACTCCGGGATCTGCTGATTTGTGCTTTATCACATCCGTTGCACTATCCGATGTTGTAAAGCACCTTACTTTATGCGGCGTCACTCTCATTGAAGGGCCAGTGCAACGTACTGGTGCTACATGTTCACTTTTATCGATTTATTTTCGAGATCCCGATATGAATTTGATTGAAGTTTCAAATAGAATAACTTCTTAAGAAGATACCGTTGAAAAAGTGCCACCTCAAAAGAGGTGGCGTAGACATTAGAATTTATAGTTAGCTCTAAATCTCATTTCACTTGAGTTTACAGTTGAAGTTGTCTCTTTTTTACCATCTTCATATTGTAAAGAGAGCGTTAAACCTTTAACTGATGGAAGATCGTAAGCAATTTGTCCATCCCAAAATGTAGATTCTGTATCTGCGGTTGCGCCATTCAATACTGTACCTACCACTGTTGGTCTATCTTGAGTAACTTTAGAGTATTGACCTAAGGCTTTAAGTCCTGCAATGCCAACTTTTGCAAAATCATAACCAACTTCAATTTTGTATGCGTCAGTATTAGCACCAGACGTGACTTCCGCACCTTTGATTAGTGGCGCTGTATAGGTTGTTGGTCCATTACCTGCACCCAAAAGTACAGACTGATCACTAGATACTGTACTGTAAGCAAAAGACGCATTAAATCCTGCTAGCTCTTTAAAACCAATACGTCCTTGGTACATATTACCTTCAACATGGAAGCTATCAAATGTGGCATTTGATGTTCTAGAACCACGGTACGTTGCATCTAAAAGTACTTTTGTATTGCTTAAAGGTATAACATAATTACCCTCTGCATAGAAAACTTGTGCATCACCACCATTGGTAAATTCAACATCGTTAACAAATAAATATTGTCCTATTAATGTTAAGTTTGTGATTGAGTTATTGATAACAGCCGCTGTAAATGCTCCATCAAAGCCAAAAACATTTGATCCTGCGGTCGTTCCTGTACCATAAAATACAGCTTCTTTTTTAAAGCTAGAGATATCTGAATCAGTACCCGCGACACTTCTGTCATAATCTGATGTTCTACCTTGAAATTTGTCAGCATAACCGGCAACCAAAGTCGTATTTGGGAGGTCTGTATTGATCAGAACAGCAGCTTGAAATGCCTCTTTAATCATACGTGAGCCAGAGCTATTTACAAGTGGACTTGCAATAAACTGACGACCCACTTTTGCAGTTGTATTTTTCATTGTATAAACGATATAGGCTTCAGAAAGAACCGCACCTGAACCATACATATCAGTAGCATAAAGGTTTTTTGCATCAGTCGTAGCCATTGGAGCGTAACTTGACTGGAATGTTGTACCTAAACTTAAACCATTAAACGAATCCGTTACATAACTAAGCATTACACCTGTAGAGAAGAGGTCCTCATTACCTTTAGCAAGTGCGCCAGTATTGGGATTGCCAGTATCTCTATCAAAATACCAAGCTTTTAATTCACCTGTTACTTTTCCGTTTTTAAATGCGTCTGCAAGTGTATCACTTGCTGCAAAAGAACTAGATGCAAGACCTGCAACTACGATAGCTGCCAAGCTAAGTTTAGCTAATTTCATACTTTCCCCTTAAATAAGATTAGACTTCTTTGACAACCTCACATAATGAATTATGCTAAGTTATTCAAGAAGTCTTATGAAATATTACATAAAGTATATAGCACGAGAATAGCATAAAAATTTAAGGATATATTAAAATTTAAATAGAGGAGAAAAAAGCCCGACGTATCCGACAGGCTTTTTTTCTTGGAGTAATAACTATTATTGAACTTTGCCTGTTGCGATTGCAGCAGGAACTAGCCCCTGATTCATCAAAAGAGGGTAGTTTTCTTTGTCAGTAAGAAATTTGACCAATTCTTGAGCAGCAACTGGCTCTTTACCACCATTTGCAACGCCAATTGAGAAAATAGTCACTTTTTGGTATGGGGCTGGAATCGGTCCAACTAAATCTACCGTACCATTGCTATCACTTGTGAAAGGTACTATTTCACTGACTTGTTGAAAGCCGATTTCCAAGTCACCACGACCAACCCAAGTAGCTACACGATCACCTACGATGAGTTTGGATTTTTCCATGATGTGCTTATAATCTTTTTCGTTAAACGTTGGAAATACATTTTTAGCGAGGTGTGTACCACTAGCACTTGCAGAGTATCCAATGGATTTAGCGTTCATCAGAACCTTATCAAATTTTTCTTTGGTACTAATATCTGGTTTTGGTTGCCCCTTATGAACCATCATACCGATTGAGGAGTGGACGAGATCAACACGGCTACCTTTGAGTGCAAAGCCATCGGCGATCATTTTGTCTAACTGACTACCAGATAATATAATCAAATCAAAGGTTTCGCCACGTTTTAAGCGATTTGGAATGGCAGTCACAGAAGCCCCCATGGATGAACCCGATTGCAGATGAACTTTGTGACCTGTTTTTGCTTCAAATGCAGGCTTCAGTTCTTCCATTGTGGCATAAAAAGCCCCTGAGCTAATAACTTCAATCGTTGCTGCATGTACTCCTACTGCAAGCAAAAGACTAAAAAATACAACTGGTGTAACTTTTAAAAGAAACTTCGACATCATTTTGTTCCTTAAGTATTGATATAATATTTAAAATATGTAATGGTCATTAACATTAAATAGATTACTCAACTTTCGCACATAAAACCTAACTCTTTCTTCGTGTAAGCACCGATGGCTGTGATGATTTGGTGTAATTCTTTATTGCTCTTGAAATTATCGCTGATATTAGCTATGTTGGTGAGGATTT
>JAQUVE010000132.1 GCA_028693565.1 Sulfurospirillaceae bacterium
TCCACACGATACGACACCATGCTTTTTTGGCTCATTCGCTGAAATTGAACGCGTTCGGAAGTGTTATGAATGAGACGCTAGATATCTATGTCCAAGAGCTTCTCACTAAAAAAGAGCTTTTGCAACACTGCCAACAAGAGAAAGGCTTAGAAAGTTGTACCTCTTGTGAGCATCTATTTGAGTGTGAAACACGTAAGGCCTATGTCAAAGCCGTCTACGAAAGTATGGCAAAAGGACAAGGCGGTGGTTTTGAATTTTAACTTTTTTAAAAAATTGCAATAGGAAAAGAAATGTCTCAGAAAGCTTATGTTACAACCCCCATTTATTATGTCAATGATGTCCCTCATATCGGACATGCATACACAACAATTATCGCTGATACGATGGCGCGCTATTACCGTTTACGTGGCTATGAAACCTTCTTTTTAACAGGAACTGATGAGCATGGACAAAAGATAGAAGAAGCGGCAAAAATGCGCAATAAAACGCCCCAAGCTTATGCTGATGAAATCAGTGGAAAATTTCGTACTCTTTGGGATGCGTTTGATATCAGTTATGATAAATTTATTCGAACCACCGATAACGACCATAAAATTGGTGTGCAAAAAGCATTTCAAGTCATGTTTGACAAGGGTGACATTTATAAAGGCGAATACGAAGGGCACTACTGTGTGAGCTGTGAAACTTTTTTTACAGATACACAATTAGTAGATGAAGACAAATGCCCAGACTGTGGAAAAGCAACACGTCTTGTCAAAGAAGAAAGCTACTTTTTTAAACTCTCAAAATACCAAGAAGAACTTTTAAATTGGTACCACATGGATGAAAAATGCGTGCTTCCAAAAGGCAAAAAAAACGAGGTGATTAGTTTTGTAAAACAAGGCTTACGAGACCTTTCTATCACACGTACCAGCTTTGATTGGGGTGTTAAACTACCAACTTCGATGAATGATGAGAAGCATGTCATGTACGTTTGGCTCGATGCATTGTTAAACTACATCACAGCACTAGGATACGGGCAAGAAGAAGAAAACATGGCATTTTGGCCTGCTACGATTCATCTGGTTGGAAAAGATATTTTACGCTTTCATGCCATCTATTGGCCTGCTTTTTTACTTAGCCTTGGGCTTCCTTTGCCTAAACACGTAGCCGCTCATGGATGGTGGACGAGAAACGGTGAAAAAATGAGTAAAAGTAAAGGCAACGTTGTCAATCCTAAAGAGGTCGCTGATGCTTATGGATTGGAAAATTTTCGATACTTTATGCTTCGAGAAGTACCGTTTGGACAAGATGGTGACTTTAGCCAAAAAGCACTTATTGATCGTATCAACTCAGACCTTGGCAATGAATTTGGAAATCTTTTAAACCGCATTATTGGTATGAGTGGAAAATACAGCAATTTTGTTATCAACTCATGCGATGTAGCCAAGTTCCATGCTAACGAACTCAAAACCGTTGATGCTATCTTAGCAGGTGTGGAAAACAATCTTTTAGAGCTTCAAACCAATCGCTACTTAGAAGATTTATGGAAAGCTCTAAGCATTGCTAACCAATCCATTACCTTGCATGAACCATGGGTTAAAATGAAAGAAGGCAAAGAGGATGAAGCCATGGCGGTTGTCGCTTTAGTTTCTAACATCCTCGCTCGTGTCACACTGCTCTTACATCCTGTGATGCCAAAGACCACAACCACAATCGCGCATGCAATGCACTTTGAGATATCCACAGACTCCTTTGAAACATTGGTTGTGGGTAAAAATATGTTACCTACTTTTACCATCGAAAAAGTGCCACCTCTTTTCCCACGCATTGAAGAGGAGCTTTTAGCGCAACCTGAAACGCAAGCGCCTATCGTGATGGAGACAAAACCTAAAAAAGAGTCAAAAAAAGAAGAGTCCATTATCACGATTGACCAGTTTTTTGAAACATCCCTTAAAATTGGCACGATTTTAGATGCTTCCATTGTTGAAGGCAGTGATAGATTGCTTCAACTTAAAGTTGATGTGGGTGAAGCTGATCCACGACAAATTGTAGCGGGTATTCGTGAATATTATACCCCTGAAGAGCTCATCAGTACACAAGTATGCGTGGTCGCCAACCTTAAGCCAGCAACCATCAAAGGACTACTCAGTCAAGGGATGCTGCTTGCGGCAAAAGACAAAGAGGGTCTCTGTCTTGTTCGCCCAGAACGTCCTCGTAAAAGTGGCGCATCAATTGGATGAGAATTGATAATTTAGTTCGTATTGTTGAAGGAAAGCTACAGAACTCTCCTGTGATTGATGCTATCGAAGCGATTCATTTCGATAGTTTAAAAATCAATCGAGGAGACCTCTTTATCGCTTATGAAGCCTCACAAGAAGCCATTTTTATGGCGATTGAACGAGGGGCATATGCTGTGATCACAACAGATGCTTTTAGCGGTAATGATACAGAAATAGCTTGGGTCAAAGTTGAGTCTATCACGCAAGCTATCATCAAGCTTCTACGCTTTTTATGCACGCAAAAAGCACTTAATTTTGTTCTTGCATCACCTATTCAATCGGCTTTTTTACTGGCCTTGCAAAGTGAAAAAAAGATTAAAAATCTTCCTTTTTCTCTCATTGAACTCGCAAAAGAGTTAATTAAAGCCAAACCGCAAAGCCTTTTTTGCCTAGAGGATGAAACCCTCGCTTATCAACTCAGTCCAACCACACAACGTATCGAAAAAGCGCATCATGTTAACAGTGTTGCCAAAGGGCTTTTCATCACTACATTTTCAAATGATAGACACTTTTTTCATGATCTTAAAATCCCTTCACTCTTTGCGGCTGATTTTTTAAGTGTTATCGAATACTTTGACGCTCAAAACCTCAGTTATTCCATTGATTCTTTTTCGCCCATTGCGCATTTTTATCCTCAATTTATCACTGCACAATTGCGAAAAAAAGAGTTTGGTATGGGCGAAAAAGTGCTGATATTTGAGAGGGACATCACTTTATTTGAAAAAGAAATTACTTACCTTATGGAACAGGCAAAAAAAGATGAAACTGTGGTATGCATCCCATCCACTAAAACATTGCCTTTCAACTGTCCATTGAAAATTATACCTTTTGCATCAAACCATGATATTGAAATCTTGTATGATACTGCCTTTAGATATGCTCTTATTTTAGGGGAAAAAGAGCTTTTTGATGTATTCTTAAGTCGCAGCTTTTCCACACAACCATCTCTTTTTTAAAGGAGCCTTCATGTTACTTTTGGACAATGAAAACAACATCCCTTTGCATGTCAGCTTGCTTGAGCAAATTTGCAATGAACATACGACCAAAGAAGTTGAGCTATTAATTGTTGATGCACTAAGTATTCAAGAGCTTAATCGCGACTATCGCAATATTGATAAAACAACCGATGTACTTAGTTTTCCTGTTGAAGATTTTCCACACTCGCCATTAGGCTCCATTATCATTAACTATGAACTGGCGCAAAGCAAAGCAGATGAATTAGGCCATAGTATTGAAGAAGAGATTACTTTACTTTTTATTCATGGCTTGCTTCATCTTTTAGGATATGACCATGAAGTAGACAGTGGAGAAATGAGAGAGAGTGAAAAAATATGGATATTGCAGTATAATTTGCCCAAAAGTTTAATTGTTCGTACAGAGGAGTAACCTATGATTACCATCGGCATTGTTATCTTCCCAGACGTAGAAGAGCTTGATTTTGTTGCCCCTTATGAAGTTTTAAGCTATATCAATAAAATTCAAGCAAACAGTACTAATGTTTTACTTGTTGCACCTTCACATGAGCCAGTTCGAGCCTTTAATGGTCTTAAAATCTTGCCTGATGTCTCGTTTGATACATGCCCTACATTAGATATTTTACTTTTTCCAGGAGGAAAAGGTCGCACAAAATGGATGAAAGATGCTTCCATTCAAGCATTTATTACAGCACACAAAGATCATGTTCGTTATCTTGTATCTGTTTGTACGGGTGCTTTTTTCTTAGCAGAAGCTGGTATGTTGCAAGGCAAAACGGCAACTACTTACCACAGTGCTTTTGATGAGCTCGCGTGCTATGGTGTTAATGTTGTCTCTTCTAAAGTTGTTCACGATGGCACGATTATCACGGCAGGAGGTGTAAGCTCAGGATTGGAGCTTGGATTTTATCTTCTAAAAGAGTTATTTGGTTTAGCTCTTGCACAAGAAGTTGCCCACAAAATTGAGTATAACATCAATATCTCTACGTTATAAGTTTATTTAACTTATCAAAGAAGTATTTTATTTTCCTTTTGGCGCGTCCACTGTGATATAGCCTAATTCATAAAGCTTATCATATATTTTTGAGACAACTGGACCACCTTCACTACCACCATGACTACCATGCTCAATAATAACGGTTACAACATATTGAGGATTTTCATAAGGCCCAAAGGTTGTCAACCATGCGTGTGAACGTTGAAAATACTCCATATCTTCCTCTTTGATACGCTTTTTATCTGTTTGAGAGATACTTACAACTTGTGCTGTACCAGTCTTTGCAGCTATCTTAAAAGGTGCCGTGAGATTAATATGGCGGCTTGCTGTTCCCCCTTGATTGTTAGCGACTTCATACATACCTTCTCGTGTCACTTTTAAAAAGCGCTTTTCATTTTCAGGGACAATATTTGGATCAACGGGGAAATCCACTTTGTCGCTATTGATTTTTGAAAGAAAATGAGGTGTGACACCATTTCCTGTTGCTAAAAAAGCTGTGTATTTGGCTATCTGTACAGGCGTTACGAGAAAATAACCTTGCCCAATAGATGTAATCAATGTTTCGCCTTGGTACCACGCTTTATGGAATCGCTCTTTTTTCCATTCACGACTAGGGACTGTTCCCACAAACTCACGAGGAAGATCAATCCCTGTTTTACTTCCAAGTCCTATTTTTAACAAAAAAGGTGCAATATTATCAATGCCTGTTTTAAGGCTAGCTTTATAAAAATAGTCATCACAGCTTTCACGAATAGCGCGTACATAAGAGATCATACCATGACCTTCCTTTTTCCAATCACGAAATACACGCCCACCTAAATCCATGGTTCCAGTAGACTCAAAGGACATTTGAGGTGTAATAATACCTGAATTGAGCATTGCCATACCTACGCCCATTTTAATGACTGAGCCTGGAGGGTAAAGACCATTGACTAATTTATTGGTAAAAGGATGATTAAGATCATTGGCTAATTCTACCCATTCATCGCGAGAAATACCATTGACAAATTTATTGAGGTCATATTCAGGAAAGCTGGCTGCCGCTAAAATATCGCCTGTCTTCGCATTCATGACAACAACAGCACCACTATCATCGCCAAATAATGTCATAATATATTTCTGTAATTCCATATCTAAACTCAAAATGACATCATTACTAACAGGGAGTGTTTTACTAATTTGTTCTATCTCTTGATTAAAAGCAGTAACTTTTGTCTTTTTCTCACCTTTGGTACCTTGTAATGTTGTATTATAATATTTCTCGATTCCCGTTTTCCCTGAAAAACCTACTAATTTTGCGATAGGATCTTCTTCGATATCTTGGGTATTGGATTTACCTACATACCCGATAATGTGTGAAGCTAACGCCCCATGGGGATAATGTCTCTTTGAAGCTATTTCTATCTCGATGTTTTCTCTTTGTGAAATTTGAGAAAAACTGGCAATAATTTTATCGTATGATATAAAACTCACTACCTCGACAAAATCATGATTATAAGGAGAGTCCGCTTTAAGATACTCTTTAGTCAACTCTTTAATGCTTGTATCGGGTACTACTGAAGCTAAGAAAGCTATTTCCTGATCTAACGTGTCACGATGATGCTTTGCACTAAGACCCGGTTTAATGCGAATAGAAAATCCCAATTTGTTGACAGCAAGAGGCTTGAGATTGCGATCTAAAATTAAACCTCGAAGAGGTGCTAATTCATCAACTTTGATCGCATTTTGTTTTGCTATTTCCTCGTAATAGGCATTGGATTTGATACTGATATAAAATACCCTTACCAAAAGTGCTAACCAAACAAAGAAAAAAATAGCTAATACAATTCTAATTCTCACCGAGGAATCCTTGAGAAAAAGAGAAATGCCAAGAGTGAATCAATCGAAATATAATAAAAATAGTGGCTTGAGAAGTAAGGAAATGGCATATTGCTAAAATAGGCTAAAAGACAATTGATGAGATAGTGTCCAAAATAACCAATAATAACATAGGATGCTAAAATACAGTTGGTACATTGTGTGAAATCACGAATTTTATAGCGTGCAACATGGTAAAAGAGCATAAATAAAATAATATAAGAGAAAAGAAAAAACCCTCGATTCATATCGTAAAAAATTAGATACAAAAAAGCTAGTGACAACGAAATGATTTTTCCTTCAACATTAAAATAAAGGAGAATATAACAAAAGAAAAAACCCGAAAATGGTGGTATCCAAGGGTATAATGAGGACATTATTTGCCCAAACACTATCACCAAGGAGAGAAAAAAAAGTTTTAAAGATTCTTGATCAGTGCTATTTCGTCGCATATCGGAAAATGTTTGCATTTAATACAGTCTGCCCAAATTTTGTGTGAAGGTAATGACTCTTTAGGAATTTCAACAAATCCAACCGCCTCAAAAAAGCTTTTATATACGTTAGTGTAAAGACTCTTTTCACGCCAAGCTGTCTTCCTTCTTCCAACAGCGTATTCACAATACCTTTACCAATACCTTGACCTC
>JAQUVE010000015.1 GCA_028693565.1 Sulfurospirillaceae bacterium
AATCCTCACCAACATAGCTAATATCAGCGATAATTTCAAGAGCAATAAAGAATTACACCAAATCATCACAGCCATCGGTGCTTACACGAAGAAAGAGTTAGGTTTTATGTGCGAAAGTTGAGTAAATTAGTAATTATTTTTGGGTAAAATAATTTTACAAATTTGTAGGACTAAAATGAGCATATCAGAGAATAATGAAACTAAAAGTGATTTAAAATTTAGCGAAGTTGAAAATAAGATTGATATTTTTATTAAAAATTATGATTTTAATCAATACCGAGTACATGAAGCGCTTTATTGTTTTGAAGAAGATGTCCTTAGTGAAATTGTAACTCTTTTGCATAACTGCAAACTACCTAAAAAATATAACTCTTATAAAGATGTCTTGCGAGAATATCTCGTCCCTAAACTTAGCCTATCAAACAATGATCTTCTCGTCTTTGCCGACGATATGATTTATGCAAAACTTTTTTTTCAGCTTGAAAGCAAAGATAACCAAGAAAGAAGAGCATGTGGTTTAAGCCCTGAGCTTTTAGAACAGTACAAACATCAATTTTTTAGCCAAAAAACGCACAAAGAAGATATCCTTGAGTTGCTACCTTTTGTTATAGAAGATGTACTAACATTTCGAAAACTAACCCCCGCTGAATTTAAAAAAACCTTTGTCATAACGTTGGTTAATTTAGTTGAAATCATTGTCATTGCACATACTAGCTTGAACAATCTTCAAGAAGTTCGAGGACTCAGTTATTACCTTTTGCGAGAAATGTTTGATGAAATTATGCTCATCATTGCAGAAGATATTTTATTTCATTTTTCTAATGCTGACCGAAAAGCGATAGAGTTTTTAAGCCACTTTAGTCTTAATGAAACGATTGATTCTAGAGGAAATCGTTACAAAGCAAATCCTATCCTAGATGAGAGTAATCATGCATGGAATATGACAACCATTCGCTCCACATTATTACAACATAAACGTGCGAAACAAGCATTGTATGACAAAAGAAATGCCCTCATTACCATTAAAAAGAAACTTGAAGCGCATAAAATTGCTCAAAAAGAGATCAAAAATCATATCCTACTTAAAGAAAAAGAGTTCGGTGATGTCGAAGCAAAAATACACAGTCTTCACAAAACACTTCAAAAACTTCAAGACTCTACTACGGAAGAAGTTACCTTTACAGAAAATGGCGAAGAAAAAATCTTTCAGCGTAATGTACTCATTGCTAAATTATTTAAAAAAGAAGATGCTTACCTTCTTGAAAAAAATAAACATAAAAAAGCTCTTGAAGAGATGGAACTCAAAATCGCCAATAAGCAAAAAGACATTGATATTTGGGAACGAAAATATGATGAGGGCAAGGCACTTTTAAAAAATATTGAATCCAATGGGCATCCCATAGATAAACAATACGAACGCATCCAAAGGGCTTTAGCAAAAACCTTAGCAAGCCGTTAAATACAGAAGAAAAGGCTAAAAGAAAAATTCTTTTAGCCTTTTCTTACTTACTTTAAAGCTGCTTTAGCTTCAGCAATCCAGCCATCAAAGATTTTTTGGTTGGCTTTTATCCAAGACTTGGCATGCCTTTGGATATCTTTTTCACTTTTTTCACCCTTACTTATGAGCATATTTTCAGCACTGATGTCATTAATATTGAGTTTTGCTACCTCAAATAATTTTGCCGCAACAGGATTATTGTGTGCAATATCTCCATTTGCTACAATTTTCATGGCATTAACGTTAAATCCATAATTATCGCCATTAGGTAAAGCGGTATCTTTGGTAATAGGATGGGCTGTTTTCGTTACTTGAAGCCATGTAGTATCCTTCCCTGGAACCAATACACCACTTACCCAATACGGAGTCCATGTATAATACAAAATTGGCTTACCCTCTTTGTAACGCTCAATCGTTCCTGCAATAATGGCAGAATATTCACCTTGATTGTGTTTAATCGTATCTCGTAATCCAAAAGCGTCCAATTGATACTCAATGACTTTTTCACATCCCCAACCAGGGTTACATCCTGATAAATCCGCTTTGCCATCTCCATTGGTATCAAATAAGGCCGCAATTTTGGGGTCTTTCAAATCATTGATATATTTGATATGGTATTTTTCAGCTGTCTTTTTATCAATCAAATAACCTTGAGCACAACCTGAAACATACTCACCTTTACGGTACATTATCTTATCACCACCTACTTTTTCATACATGCTTTCATGAAGTGGTGTCCAATTAACTGCCGTATAATAAATATCTTTTGATGCTTTATGTTGCGCTATCGTTTGATAAATAACCGCATACGCCACTTCATCAATCGGTAAAACGTCATACCCTAAAGTTTTGAGCGCATCGTTGATGATTTCTGTTTGAAACTTTTCCTCAGCAATATTACTGTGCATCGCATGCACTTTGATACCTTTACCTGGCAACTCATTTGCAATAGCAAACGTTGATACGAACATCAAGCATACCGTACCAATAACTCCTTTTTTTATTCCATCTATCATTTTTTCTCCTTTTTACATGTAATGGTATACACCAAACCAATAGGGCCTTTTTTATACCACTTTATGCGTTGTCTATGCATCACTTTTTCACGCAATCCTAAAGCTTGTGTCATTCTATCAAGCACCACTGCTAAAAGCACGATACCAAGACCACCAACTGCTGCCAATCCCATATCAAGTCTTCCAATACCACGAAGTACCATCTGCCCTAAACCACCAACGGCTATCATTGACGCAAACACAACCATCGAGAGTGAAAGCATCAAAGTTTGATTGATACCTGCCATAATAGTCGGCATCGCCACAGGCAACTGTACACGAAAGAGCATCTGCCATGGACTTGCACCAAAACTTTGCGATACCTCTATCAAATCCTCAGGGACTTGCCTGATGCCTAAATTGGTCAGTCGAATCAATGGTGGTAGCGCGAAAATAATGGTCACAACAACTCCAGGAACATTTCCGATACCAAAGAGCATCACCACAGGAACCAAATAAACAAAGGCGGGGGTGGTTTGCATCGCATCTAAAATAGGGCGTATAATGGAAGAAGCTCTATCACTTCTGGCTATCCAAATGCCCAAAGGCAAGCCGATAATCATACAAAAGATGACGGAGGTAAACACCAATGAAAGTGTAACCATCATTTCGCTCCATGCACCAATAAGACCAATAATCACTAAAGAAGCAAATGTTCCAAAGGCCAATTTTTTTCCTGCAATTTGCCACGCTAAAAGCGCCATTAAAACAATAAACACTGTTGGTGGAATGGCTTGAAAAAAGTTTTCTAACATAGAGAGTGTTCCATCTACGGGCACTCTAATGGCTTGAAAAACACCTCTAAAATTTTCCACTGTCCAGTTGAGAGCATGTTCAACCCATTTATCAAAAGGAACCAATGTGCCATCAAAAGGGTTCAGCCAATCAAAATGGTGAAGAACTTTTGAATTGCTATCATTGATGAGCCAATCATTATTAGGAGGCGTCGCAGGTGCTTGTGTACCCCAAGGGTTTGCAGCTGTTGCCATTATTCTTCCTCCTCCCAGTTATAATCCAAGGACTCTAAAAGTGCTGCCTTGGAGATAGCACCCATATACTTTCCTTGTTCATTTACGACAGGAACGGCACACGGTGATTTGGCGACTGCTCCCATCAAATCATTCAGATAAGCCGTCTCTAAAACAGGTTCAACCTCTTTAATAAACGCCAAATCTATGCTGTCTCGCTTTGGTTTAGCTTTTAAACTATCCACTGAAACAACCCCTAAATATTTTCTCTTTTTATCCACAATGTAGCCAAACTCTCTATCATGCTCATGCAGAGTTTGAAGCGCGGCAAGTGTACCATTGCCATCTTTTTGGATGATAGTTACTTGCTGTAGACTAGCAATATCACGAGCGGTCATAATGCCACCGACATTAACACCTCTAAAAAATGAACGTACATAATCATTGGCAGGATTTTTAAGAATTTCATCAGGTGTGCCTATTTGCACCACAACACCACCTTGCATAATCGCAATACGATCACCCAGTTTCATCGCTTCATCAAGATCATGCGAAATAAAAATGATGGTGCGTTCATGCTCTGCTTGGAGTTTTAAAAGCTCATCTTGCATCTCTGCTCTGATTAATGGGTCAAGTGCTGAAAAGGCTTCATCCATTAATAATACTCTTGGATCATTGGCAAGAGCACGAGCCAAGCCAACACGTTGTTGCATACCGCCACTGAGCTCATCAGGATAAGAAAAACTATAATCTTTTAAGCCGACTTGCTCTAAAGCATTTAAAGCTTTTTCATAACGCTCACTTTTTTTCATACCGCCAAGTTCTAATCCAAAAGCGACATTGTCGATGACATTCATGTGGGGCATCAAAGCAAAGGATTGAAAAACCATACTGATTTTTTCGCGTCTAAC
Source organism: Sulfurospirillaceae bacterium (assembly GCA_028693565.1). GTDB lineage: Bacteria > Campylobacterota > Campylobacteria > Campylobacterales > Sulfurospirillaceae > Sulfurospirillum. The sequence continues at coordinate 4,433 of JAQUVE010000015.1, forward strand.
GTCTCGAAGTGACGACTGATTCATGGCCGTAATCTCATCACCATCTACATAGATTTGTCCACTTGTTGGTTCTATTAACCGGTTCATAAGTCTTACCATCGTCGATTTACCAGAACCAGATAAACCCATGATGACAAATATTTCCCCTTTGTAGATTTCAAAACTTGCATCATTGATGCCTATCGTTTGTGATGTTTTTCTAAAAATTTCATCTTTATCTACCCCTTTTTTTAAAAGAGCTAACGCTTTTTTAGGAGAATCTCCAAAAACTTTATAAATGTTTTTAACCTCTATTATTGTTTCTCGCATCGCACCTCCTAAGGTAATTTTAAGTTAATATGATTTTTTGTACCTCTTACACCTTATCGAAACTACATTAAATTAATATAAAATTAAGAATAAACATAAAGAAATTTTAAGAATTGACTCCGGTTTAAGATGACGTGAGCCACCGTAATACAGCACTTTAAGAAGATTTTTATAAATTGAAGAAAAAAATATTTTTTTTGGGTAAATATGTAACTATTTTGACTAATTTTCTTTATTTTTATCATACAGACGTACGAAGTGCACAGTATAATTTTGGTTTTCATATTTATATATGCTAAATTAATCAAACTCATTTACAGGAATCTTATCATGTCTATCAGTACAACTTCTACCATTAAAGTCGAAACGGCTGACCCATCTTCATTAGCTCTTTTTGGCCTTGCCATTGTTACACTTGTAGCTTCTACTCAAAAATTGGGTATTACAGATGGTGTATCGTTTATTATTCCATGGGCTATTTTTTTGGGTGGAGGAGCACAGCTTTTTGGCTGTATCGGTGATTTTAAACGTAACAATGTTTTTGGAGCAACGGCATTTGGGGCATATGCAATGTTTTGGTGGTCTGTCGCACTTACATGGCTTATTAAAATGGGGCTTTTTGGAGTAGAAATGGCTAAAAGTGCTGACATAAAACAACTCGGCTATGCATTTTTGGGTTATCTTATTTTTTCATTGGTCATGACTGTTGGATCTGCCAAAAACAATAAGGTACTTTTTTCAATTTTTGTAGCGATTGATTTTCTTTTTATTGGATTGTCTTTAAGTATTTTAAGTTCTGGCACGCTTGCTCATTTTGGACATACAGTTGCAGCATTTGCTGAACTAGCATGCTCACTACTTTCCTTTTACCTTTGTGCCGCGGCTGTACTCAACCCCCATTTTGGGCGCGTTGTGCTTCCAACTGGTAAGGCTTTTTTACACTAGTAGACTGATAAAGCCTTATAATTTTTTTATCTACCGTTGAGAGAGCTACATCATTTAGCTCTTCAACGCCAAACCATCCATCAACTTTGACTTGTAGTGATGTCTTTACCACATGAAGTTCTATTTTAAAATGGCTATACGTATGTGTAACTGTTCCTAAACTATACGAATTTAAAGGACACTCATTTACTTGTACAAAACCCCAAAGGCCATGAAGCAATCGCTCTTGCCGCTGTATAAGGGCTATTTTCCCCTCTTTTTCAATGACCAAAGCAAAATATTTTTTGGTTGGAATTTTAGCTTTTTTAATTGCTAAAGGATAATTCTCTGGATTTTTTTTGCCTTTACACATCGTATTTAGAGGGCAGAGTGAACATAAGGGCTTTTTGCTCGTACAAATCATCGAGCCTAAATCCATCATCGCTTGATTGTATTCATAAGGATAATCACGATCTAAAAGCTCCCACGCCTTACTCCAAAGCACCTTTTCATCTCTAGTTGACAAGCCAAAAAAGCGACACAAGACCCGTTTAACGTTGGCATCTAAAATAGGTAGCGCTTGATGATAGGCAAAAGTGCATATGGCATGTGCTGTACTTTTTCCAATGCCTTTAAGCCCTCCAAGTTCTTCAGGGCTACTCGGTAAAACACCTTTGCATGTTAAAGCCGTGTGATGAAGATTTCTAGCCCTAGTGTAATATCCTAGTCCTTCCCACATTTTAAGTACATCATCTAATGGGGCATCAGCAATACTTTGCAGAGTGGGAAAGCGCTCTAAAAAGGGAAAATAAAAACGCTCTAAAACAGTTTTGACTTGTGTTTGTTGAAGCATAATCTCACTAAGATAAATATGGTAAGCGTCACGTGTATTGCGCCACGGTAAATTATGGCGTCCATGCGCTTTATACCATGTTAAAAGAGCTTTTTGCATGGTTAATCTAAACACCACTTTATGGGTTCAATACCTTTACCTATAAGATACTCATTGCTTTTTGAAAAAGGATGTGATCCAAAAAAACCACGATAAGAAGAGAGAGGAGAAGGGTGGGGTGCTTTTAAAATAAGATGTTTTTTTGCATCTACTAAAGAGGCTTTTACTCCTGCAGGAGCACCCCAAAGGATAAAAACAAGATGTTCTCTTTGTTCACTCAATGCCCTAATTACAGCATCTGTAAAATTTTCCCACCCCTGTCCACGATGAGAATTCGCTTCACTTGCACGCACTGTTAAAACCGTATTGAGTAAAAAAACGCCCTGTTTGGCCCAAGCACTCAAGTTACCACTTTTTGGAATTGCACAACCTATATCATCACGTAATTCTTTAAAAATATTTTGAAGTGATGGAGGATGAGCAATACCATCTTGCACTGAGAAAGAGAGTCCATGTGCTTGATTTTCTCCATGGTAAGGATCTTGCCCTAAAATAACCACTTTGACCTTATCAAAGGGAGTATAAGCAAAAGCATTAAAGATGTTCGCACTTTTTGGGTATATCCTATACTGGTTTTTTTCAGCTACTAAAAATGTTTTAAGATTTGCAAAATAAGACCTTTGAAACTCATCAAATAGGACTTTTTTCCAACTCTCTTCAATTTTTGGATCTATCATAGTTACCTTTTTTTAAGAAAATTTGGGTACAATACGCTTCGCCTTCTTCTAGACCTGTGCAATGTCTACTGAGAGTAAAGCTTCAGGGTGGGAACACAGCAGAGCACTTTTTTTAGGTGTGTGCCGCAGTCATCTGGAAGAGGGTTTTTAAATTCCCCCTTTTAAACTCCCAAATAAGTTTCAATCTCCAATGCTAACGCATAAAAATCAACATTTCCTATTTTTCCTTTTTCTTTAAGCTTTTGAAGGATATATTCACGCCCTTGTATAAGCTCTTTGGATTTTACCCCATGCGAAATTGAAAGTGTCGCTTCTATAAAAGCTGAAATTCTGTCGCAATTTTTCAAAGCAAAGCCATCAATTGGATTATATTTATCTTCATTATATGCACTCAAATCTTCCACAATATCAATGCCATTTTCATTAATTTTATTGAGGAATTCATCTTTATGATTGTCGCCATATAAACCTAAAAGGTACTTAAAGGGTGCAACAATATTCTCTGGTAAATAAGGAAGTATTTCCTCTTCTATCATTTTAATTTCAAATTCACTGATAATGTCATCAAGTCCACTGACGGAGTACTTTACAGGCGAAATGATATCGCGTGTAAGAGCTTCAGGGAAGTCATGGAAAAGTGCGCAAAAAAAGTTATTTTCAACCCTTTTATCACATGCTTTGATGCTTAGTGAATAAAAATAGCCTAAAATTGCGACAATTAACATGTGTCCCAAAACAGAAGTTTCTGGAATGCGCGGTGTTTGTGCCCAACGTTTTTGAAAGCGAAGTCTACCACTAAGGTCAATAATCTTTGAAATCTTTTTATTCATGGCCATTTTACGAACACCTATAAGCTCATAATAATCTTCAATCTCTTCATCAACCGCTTCTTTGACCCTATCAATATTATTTAAAAATTGACTGGTTTGGTAAACAATCGAAAATTCCCATTTAGTTGCCATATAAGAAGCTGCTTTGAGGATAAAACGCTCTTTTTTATACATATTTGGGCTATTGAGGTAAGTTTCAAAACGTTTATAAAATGCACCATTTTCAATATCACTGAGTGAATCATACAGTTGTGAAAGTACCCAAACGTTAATCTCTTTTTCTTTTTTTTGAAGTGCTCTTCTAAAGACATCGGGACGAATATCTGTGACCACCACACGACGCAAAAATTCAAAGATACCCGCTTCAATCAATGAAACCATATTGATGCTTTCAGCATCTTCCATTTTGGCCAAAAAATAAGCGATAATAAATTTATGTGCTTGTTTATCAAGCTCTACCAATTCTACCATACGAGGATAGTCATTCCAGCGCTGAATCGAAGCAGCTCCAAAAAATTGTTCGATTAGTTTAGGACTTAACATCCTATCTCTTTATTGACGTTACTTGAATCAATTTCTATAACTGTATGGACATTACCCCTTGGATTAAAGTCAGCTACTACTTTAAGCCATTTAGGATTGATTTTAGCCACTAACATGTCGTAAATTTCATTGGCACTATCTTCATGACTCACATTGCGATTCATAAAACTATTAATATAAAGCTTGATAGCTTTAAGCTCAACCACATATTCATTAGGAATATAATCAATATATATCGTTGCAAAATCAGGATAACCGCTGCGTGGACACAAACAACAAAACTCTGGTAATGTCATTTTAATCGTGTAGTTTTTTTTATTTTTATTAGGCCAAATTTCTAAGTCTTTATCAATATCAAATTCTTTAATCACTTTTTCACCATATTTCATTCTATTTCTCCTCTAATGTGTTCTAAATTTTTTGGTTTTCCAATATAAAAACCTTGAATATAATCAGGCTTTAACGCCTCTATTTTGACAAATGATGACTCTTTATCAACAAATTTTATCATACTTTGAATGTCTAAATTTTTAATTAATAAAAGATACTCTGTTAACATTCGCTCATATCTAGGCTCTTCAATTTTTTTAGTAAATTCAATATCAAATTTTACAATGTCTATAGGTAAGTGCTTAATATACTCAAAGCTACAATTTTTACCTCCAAAATTAGCCAATGCAATCTTAAATCCAAACTCTTTGTAGCTTGTAATAATTTCACAAAAACGATTCATATCTTCATAACAGTTCTTTTCATTAATATCTAAGATAAACTGTTTTGGATCAATATTTAGAGAATAAAATAACTTCAATAGATAACGTTTAAAGTTATTATTACGTAGAGAAACAGGTGATATATCCATACTAAAAAAGATATTTTTCCCCAATAAAGGTGAAATTTCATCTAATAAAATCGTAAAAATTCTTTCATCAAACTCTTTTTCATATCCACTGTAATTAACAATGCGCTCTATTTGTGTACGTGATAACAGTCCATGCTCTTTCGTATTAAGTTTTGGTAAAACTTCCAATATCGTTATTTTTTGATTTGAAAGTGCCATTGAAGGCTGATATTTTAAAATTATATCATTTGATTCTAATGCATATTGAACGATATTTTCAAAAGCATCAGGTTTAATATTAGGAACTATAAAATCAATTTTTTTATTTTCTTCTAATAAAATATAGAGTTGTTCTACTATATTTTTACTATTTGTATCATAATCCGCTTCTAGCATTGAAAAATCTAATTTAATTTCAATATTATCAATCCCTTTATGCCTAAGCTCTTTTGAAAATAGCGTAAAATGGTGTTTGAGTTCTTTTTTAGAGTGTTTTAAAATAAGTAAAAAATTTCCTCCTCCACATCTGCCTATTGGCACATTTTTTAAATGTAACTGGTTTAAAAAAAAATCCACTCGTTCTACAAGTTGGCGTAAAATTTTATCAGCGTTTACGTTACCATAACGTTCATCAATATCACCAATATTATCAAGTCGTAATAATACAACCGTATAATTTTTTTTAATGATTAATTTTTCAAGTTGATGAATTATTTCATGATATGTAAATGCTTTGGTTGTACTGTCAATTAAAGAAGTTCTAAAACCATTATAAATAAGGTAAAAAATATAATAAACATAGATGGGAATTAAAAGTGTTAACAAAACATAATTATTGACATTTGAATTAAAAAGTTGAAACGAAAAAATGAAAAGTAAGAGCAATAGTAAGAAAGGAAAAACGATTTTAAGCGCTGTTATAAATCGATTTTCCCTCTCTCTAATCTCAGAATAGAGCATTAAACATCCAAATGTTTAACGTCTTTTGCATGGTCTTGAATATATTGGCGACGAGGTTCAACTTCATCACCCATAAAGAGTGTAAATGTATCGCTTGCTGCTTCTGCATCTTCTACTTTAACTTGTAAAAGACGCCTATTTTCAGGATTCATTGTTGTTTCCCATAATTGTTCAGGATTCATTTCACCTAAACCTTTATACCGTTGGATATAAGCGCCTTTTTTGGCGTTTTTTTCAATTTCATCCAATACTTCAATAGGATCACGGCCATCAAAGACGTCAAAATCACGCTCAACAATTTTAGTATAAATATAACGCGCTTCTTCATAAAGTGGATTGGTATAAAAACTATCATCCAATAAAAGTTCTTCCAAACCATCTTTGGTTTGAATAAATAGATGAATACTCTCTTCATTAATATAATAATTGAGCATGTTATAACCAACATTTGTAATAAATTGATTAATCTCTTCAAATAATTTATCCGTTGATAGAGCAATTAAATCTGGATTTTCAATTAAATGTCGAATCACATCTATCATCGAAAAGCGTTTTTCTAGCTCTTTTAAAATATTACGATATGCCGAAATAATTTTAAAATAGTCAATTAAATCTGCCGTTCCAACACCTTCAATATCAATAGCATCCATACCTGATTCAATCAAAAATGTATTCATCTCTGCATCATCTTTAACATAAATCTCTTTTTTACCTTTTTTATAGCGATACAATGGTGGTTGTGCTAAATAAACATAACCATTATCCACAACAGGACGTAAAAAGCGGAAAAGAAAGGTTAAAAGGAGTGTTTGAATATGACTACCATCAACATCGGCATCGGTCATGATAATGAGCTTGTGATAACGCAATTTTTCTTCATTAAATTCATCACCAATACCGCACCCTAGGGCTGTAATCATATTTTTAATTTCATCTGATTTTAAAATCTTATCTAGACGGCTTTTTTCGACATTGAGAATTTTACCTTTAAGCGGTAAAATCGCTTGAAAAACACGATCCCTTCCTTGTTTTGCAGAACCACCCGCACTATCGCCCTCAACTAAATATAATTCAGAAATTGAAGCATCTTTACTTTGGCAATCTGCCAATTTTCCAGGCAATGTACCAATGCTCATAGAATCTTTACGTCTGGTTAAATCACGTGCATTTTTAGCAGCTTCACGACCACGTGCTGCAGCTAATGCTTTATTCATTATTGCTTTTGCTTCAATAGGATTTTCTTCAAAGTATTTAACAAGTTGCTCATACACCAATTTTTGAACAATTGGTTTTACGTAAGAACTTCCTAATTTACCCTTTGTTTGACCTTCAAATTGAGGCTCAGGCACTTTTACACTGACAATGGCAATCAAACCTTCACGAACATCATCACCCGTAATTTTTACGTCTTTTTCACGAACGCCTGCGTTAATGCTAATATAATTAGTAATAGCACGTGTTAAGCCTGCACGAAAGCCACTTTCATGCGTTCCACCATCAATGGTTTTAATATTATTAACAAAAGAGTAAAGAATTTCACTATACGTTGAGTTATACATCATCGCAATATCAACTTCAACATCTTCAACACTTGCCGTATAATGCACAGCATCAGCAACTTTTTCTTTTTTATTCAAGTCTAAAACGAACTGTTTAATACCACCTTCAAAGTGATAAACTTCTGATCTTCCATCACGCTGATCTTTGAGTTCAATTTTGATTTTTGGATTTAAGTAAGCAAGTTCCCTAAAACGTGTAGCTAAAATTTCAAATTGAAATTCTACGGTTTCAAAAATAGTTCCATCTGGCCAAAATTCTATAGTTGTTCCAGTACGATTGGTTGTTTTAACAATATCTAGTGGTGTTTGAGGAATACCACAAGCAAATTCTTGGCGATGTTCATTTCCTTCACGCTTAATGGTTGCAACCAATTTTGATGAAAGAGCATTTACAACCGATACACCAACGCCATGTAAACCACCACTGACTTTATAGGTGTCTTTATCAAATTTTCCACCTGCATGAAGTACGGTTAAAACAACCGTTGCAGCAGACATATTTTCACCATCATGCCAACCAACAGGAATACCACGTCCATTATCAGTAATTATCGCTGAACCTTCTCGTGTAAGTTCAATTTTTATATAATCACAATGTCCTGCCATTGCCTCATCAATAGAGTTATCAACAACTTCATAAATTAGATGATGAAGTCCATTAATATTGGTATCACCAATATACATACCTGGTCGTTTTCTAACCGCTTCAAGGCCTTTTAAAACTTTAATATTGTCTGCACCGTATGTACTCATATATTCTCCACTTTCATAATTACTCGTTTTTTAAATCATTATAGGCATAACAATAGTGATAAAATTATCGCTTTCTAATGTGAAAGGTAATCCACTATCATTAAATCCTAAAGTAAAATTAGCCTGCTCACAGTGTGATAAAAAATCCAACATATAGCGGCTATTGACAGCTAGAAAAATATCATTTTCTAAACCTGTTTTAAATTCAATTTCTGTTTTAGCTTCAATATTATCATCATTTAAACTTTCAAAAATCACTTTTTCAGTTTTGAAAGTGATTTTAATTTCGTTAGAAATAATAAAAATTTGTTTAATAGATTCAATCATCATATCACGATTGAGTAAAATTCTAAAATTTTTATTTTTTGGAATAATCCGTTCATAATCTGGAAATTTACCATTGATTAATTTAGTAAAAAATTGAAAATTTGATGCTGTGGCAATCAATGTATTTTCATCATAAAATATTTCAATATCATCAAAAAAGAGTTTTTGGATTTCTGTAATAGCTTTTTTAGGAATTATGAGTGAAAAATTTTCACTTGTCTCTTTTTCAAGTTTAACAATAGCCAATCGTTTAGTATCGGTAGCTACTAAATTAATCATGCCATCTTTGATATCGATGAGTGAACCGTTGAGTTCAAATTTTGGATTATTTGTATCGATAGCTGGAGCAATTTTTTTAATGGATTGAACCAATGTTTTACTATTGATATCAAATTTTGGTTTGTTTTCTATTTGAGGGAAAGATGGAAAATCATTAGGATTAAACATTGGAAGTTTAAATTTTGAACTATTTTGTTTAATATATAAATAATCATTAATTGTTTCAAAAACAATATCATCATCTTTGAGTGTTTTAATAATATCAATAAGTTTTTTACCATTGGCTGTTGCATTACCTGTCGTAATGATTTTAACATCTTGAAGCGTATAGGTTAAGCCAATTTCATAATCTGTTGCTTGAATTAAAAGATGGTTATCTTTGGCTTCAATTAAAACATGAGAGGTAATTTGACTAAGATCTTTTTTTTCTAAGTATGCTTGAGTGTTTAATAAAATAGTTTCTATAACACTTTTTTTAATTGAAACTTTCATCTCATCTCCTTTTATTATTTAATATTAAAATAGTCGAAATAGTAGTATGGGTTGAAAATGTGAAAACCTAAAAATTATACCTCAAATTAGGCAAAATAGTAAGTGAAAAACTTTTTTTATTTGGTCACATTTCATCACAAAATTTAGTAAAACTTTTAAGACTCTTTCGTTAATATTTTGTTTTTTAACTCTTCTACTCTTAATTTAAACGATTCATTTGTCATAATTAATTCATTTATTTTTTTAATATTATGTGAAACAGCTGTATGATCTTTCATACCAAAATAGGTGGCTAATGATGGCATAGAATTTGGTGTTAGTGTTCGTGCTAAATAGATGCCAATTCTTCTTGCTTCAACGATATTTTTACTGCGTTTTGTAGATTTAATTTCACTAGGTTTAATATTAAGATCTTTAGCAATAATAGCAATAATATCTTCAAGGGTAATATTTTCACGGCGCTCTTTAATTTGTTCACGCATGACATTTTTAGCAAATTCAAGCGTAATTTCTTGGCGCATCAGTGATGCATAGGCATTAAGATTGATAATAGCACTTTCAATTTCACGAATATTATCACCCATATTGGCTGCAATATAATTAACAATGTCAGGACTGAGTGTAATACCATCAAGCTCACACTTTTTATTAATAATAGCAATCTTTGTTTCAAGTTCAGGCAATCCAATATCAGCAATTAAACCCCACTCAAAGCGACTTTTTAGGCGATCTTCTAAACCATTGATCATTTTAGGTGGTTTATCAGAGGTTAAAACAATCTGTTTACCAGCAGAATGAAGTTCATTAAAAGTGTGAAAAAATTCTTCTTGAGTTTGAATTTTATTCGATAAAAATTGTGTATCATCTATTAATAAAACATCACAATTACGGTATTTTTCTCGGAAGCGATCCATGGATTGATTGCGAAGATTATAGGTAAAATCATTCATAAATTGTTCAATTGTAGCGTAAATAACACTTTTACCCTTACTTTGAGCATAATTACCAATAGCATGAATTAAGTGTGTCTTACCAAGTCCTGTAGGGCCATAAATAAAGACAGGGTTATACATAATGCCTGGTTTTTCTGCAACTGATTTTGCTGCCGTATAAGCATATTGATTTGAGCTTCCAACAACAAAACTTGAAAAAGTATAGGATGGATTGAGAATAGTACTTTTAGTATTTTTTGCAATTTCAATGATGTCAGTGCTAATGGGTTTACTTTTAGTTGTTTTGACATGCTCTTTTAAAATGATTTTAATTTCAGGTTTATTACCCATTTTGAGTTCAAACAAATGAGCAATTTTATCGCAGTATTTTGTTTTAACCCAATTAGCAATCAAAATATTAGGCGCAATAAATACCATTTGCCCTGAGTTTGATGCTTTTTCATGAAATTTTAGTTGTTTGATATAGCGATCATATTCTAAAGAAGAAATTTCCTCTTTTAAAAGACTTAAAATCGTATCTGCTAACAAAAAAACTCCTTAAAAAAATCTTCACCATGTGAATAACTATGTGAATAGATGGTTTTCATTTTATCTAAAAAATTATTAGTTATATGTTAAAGAAGGATAGGTATAATGTGAAAAAAAGTTATTCACCCTGTGAAAAACCCGTGAATAAAGGATATTGACGTGATTATTTTAGGTATAGATCCAGGTACTAAAAATTGTGGTTATAGTATTTTAAAAAAAGAGAAAAATAGCCTTATTTTAATAGAAGCAGGACTTATAAAAATAAAAGAAAAAATACTCCAGCATCAGATTATGGAACTCGTTGAAGGGCTTGATACTATTTTTAAACAACATACCATTGATGAAGTTGCTATCGAAGATATTTTTTATGCATATAACCCTCAAACAGTATTAAAACTTGCTCAATTTCGAGGAGCTTTAAGTTTAAAAATTTTACAAGTGATTGGTAATTTTAGTGAATATACACCCTTACAGGTGAAAAAAGCTGTCACAGGTAATGGCAAAGCAGCAAAAGAGCAAGTCGCTTTCATGGTTAAAAAAATTTTAGGGATTAAACAAGAAATAAAACCTTTGGACATTACAGACGCTATTGCAATAGCCATCACACATGCCCAAAGGCTTAAAATTAATTAGATATTTTCTTTGATACTAAAGAGGTATTTATGCTCTTCTGGGAGCGCATTATAAAGTGCATGGGCTAGGTTTTGAATTTCCCATAAGGCACTTTTATCACTACGAAGGGTTAAAAAGTTTTGAAGACTTCTAGCATTGATTGTCCATGTGAGTTCAGTCTTATAACTCTCTGGAAGGCAATATTTTGCCTTATCATTGCTAATACCTTCTATAAGTACTAAACGCAAGTTTTCAAGTGCTTTAAGGCTCATTTCATCGACTCTATTAACACCTGTTAAAACAAGGTATTTTGAAGCACGTTCAAAATCGTTACATGTAAAGCTTTCTTCGGCTTTTAATTCTTTAAGGGTATAACGTGTCGATTTAACAGAGAGTGAAGCCATGCGATGACGTGCCAATTCTTGTAAAAGGGCTCGTGAGATGCCTTCAATATAAAAGTTATAAACAAGGTGCTCTAGGGTTGAGGCATGTTTAAATTTATTGCCAACACGATCGATGAGTTCTTTGTCTTTTTCCCCACCTTCATCACTTTTGTCAAAACTTTGCCAACAGGTACGAATGGCATCGGCACATATGAGAAGAGGAGTGTAGTGATTAAGCGTAATTTTCATGTGATGAGTCCCAAATTTTTTGGGACTCATTGTAGTATATTTAAGCTAAAACTATTGTTTTAAGCTGAGTAAAGTTTGAAGCATTTGATCACTGGTCGTAATTGTTTTAGAGTTGGCTTGATATCCTCTTTGAATAACAATTAATTCGGTCAATGAACGTGACAAGTCCACGTTACTCATTTCCAGTGAACTAGCTTGAATAAACCCACGCCCACCCACAGCGGCTTGACCAATGATAGGATCTCCTGAGTTAGATGTTTGAATAAACGTATTTCCACCATCACTCTCAAGTCCTTCATTATTGGTGAATTTTGCCATAGCAACTTGAGCTAAACCAAAACTTCTACCATTTGTAAAACTTCCTATCAGTGTTCCTGTTTCATCAACTCTAATACCCGATAAATCACCACCAGGATAACCATCTTGAGAAACACCTGTTGTTGTTGAGGTTTTATCAAAACTTGTCATTCCATCAAATTGATTAAGAGAGCCAAATTTTAATTCGATATTTTGGCTAGGCGTTGAACCATTATTGGCAGTATATGTTAAGTTAGTTGGATTATAGCCAGCAAGAGAACCATCACTATTAAAACTGATTGTTCCTGTGACTATATTTTCAGGATAACTTCCAAGGTTAATATCACCAGGTTCTGGAACGGAAATCAAAATAGACCATTCTGTTCCACCATCGCTGGTATAGCCCGTTTTCGTAAATTCAAACCTGACAGTATGTTTTGTTCCAAGTGAATCATAAACATCCGTACTAGAGGCAAGACTTGCAGCATAGATATTTTGTGTAGTTCTAATAGCAGTACCAGATGTTAATGAACCTTGTAAAGCTGCCATAGTTGTCGTAAAATTTATATTTTGTCCAATATCATTGGCAGCATCAGTATAGGCTGAAATAGAAAGAAACATATTTATATCATCTTTAGTTTTTGTATTGGTTCCTGCTAAAACATTATCTGTTGTATTTGAAAAAACAGTCCCTGCTGGTAAAATTAAGCCAGAAGTTGCTGGAAGTGTTAAATCATCAAGTACAGTCCCTGTTGGGAGTGTCACACCACCAACAGGAGCTGTAGCATTGACACCCCCAATTGTATAGGATGTTCCTGCTGGAAGCGTCACAGGAGCTGAAAGCGTGGTAGTATTAATAACACCAATACCAAGTTGTGTGCCAACAGGAAAATAAACATCTTGAATCAATGTTCCAGCAGGTGCACCAGCAACTCCAGTGACACCTTGTGTTGTCGGTGCTGCCGCTACTACAGTTACATCAGCACCAGCACCGCCACTTGTAATGGTAAAGTCTGAACTTGAAACATCCGCTCTTGCACCTGCGGTATTAGCCGTAAAAGTAACGGTTCCATCACCATTATCAGCAGCTGTCCATGTACGTCCAGCAGCAGCATTATAAAGACCAGTAAATTGTGTAGCATTTTGGATGGCAGTTTGTCCTGCAGTTAAAACAAATGGCCCAACACCATCAAATGAAACGCTATCGGCATCAACCGTAGGACCAAAAGTTGTTGTAAATACTTCTGAAACAGCTGCAACAACTGCATTAGAAGTTACTTCGGCTAATGTATGTGTCGCAGTAGAGTCAATTAAATCACCATCTTCTACGTTAAATGCGTCACCAGAAGGATTTTTAACTTGGAATTGTCCTTGTGAATTAACTGTTACTTCAACACCATCATTTTTATTGGCAGCCGCTTCTGTGCTGGTATCCCAACCATTACCAAGATAATCCGTATAAATTCTAGCATCCACTTGCATAGCGTTACGTAAATCTTCAGTTGTTGTAAAAGTTCGAGCAGAATCCCTTACGGTTGGACTATAAGGAGAAGAGCTTGCAGAGTACGTATATTTAAAAGCGGTAATAACTTTAGTTGAGGCTAGCCCTATAGCCGAGCCTGTATTTACAACCAAATCAATATTTTTCATATTAGATTCAGTGCCCGATTTATTCGTGTTGACAAAGGTTAATTGATCCCCTCCTGTTACTTGTACTTCAACACCTGTAGAGGAAGTTTGAGCATTAACAATTTGTGCAATATAACTTGCAAGTGCATTATTATTTTCTGCTGCAATAGCAGATACTGTTGTCACACTACCCGTTATATTAACACCATTAATAGTAATATCAATAGGGTTTGCGCCTGCTGCTGCGGTAATGGTTTGGGATTCTGTTTTGGCATCGGCATAGCTCACCCAAACACCTTGCCCTGTTTGAAGTTTAAAGGCTTCACCATTGGCATTAAAAAGAGCCCCTAAATCTTGACCTCGTTCAACAATCTCTTTATTGGTATTAAATTCATTATCAGCAGTATCATTTTCATTATGAACCTCAGGACTCGTTTCAATACCATTACCATCTTTGTCATACCAGCCATGATTGGCATCAAGTTGATAAATGGTAGATTTATTGGTTACATGGTCGCCTGAGTTAAGATTCGCTTTGAGTGTAATATAGCTTGTATCATTAGCAGGTGTTGTAAGTCCTGGTGGAATCGTAATATTTTGTATAGGAGTAGTAGAATCAATAACACCTGTTTCAGCATCTCTTAGCCAACCTTGAATAATATAACCATTACCTTCTGTAAAATTACCAGAAGCATCAAAGCTAAAATCACCATTTCGTGTGTACTTATAGGTACTTCCACCATCTGGGCTGACAACAAAGAAACCGTCGCCTTGAATAGCAAGGTCGGTATTTTTATCGGTGACTTGGACAGAGCCTTGTTTAAAAATTTTAGTAACAGAACTAACCTGTGTTCCTAACCCTATTTGCATTGCATTTTTACCACCTAATTCTCCTTGTGGAGCAGTGGCTATTTTTGCTGTTTGGCTTAAAAGGTCAGAAAAATTGGCTCGGCTATATTTAAAACCTGCGGTGTTAACGTTGGCAATATTGTTACCTTCTACGTCCATCGCAATTTGGTGTGCTTGTAATCCGGTAACGCCGGCCCAGAGTGATCTCATCATCGGTTATCCTTTATCATTTACTCTTGGTTTGTATCATTTGAAAGCAAATTTTATTCCATTATTTGGTTATTTACTTTTTCATGTTGATTGCATTTTGTATTAACTGGTCACTGGTTGTAATACTTTTTGCATTTGCATCAAAGGCTTTTTGGGTAATAAGTAATTCTGTCAAAGCAGTGGCATAACTCACATTACTTCCTTCCAATCGACCACTAACAATACCAGAGCCTAAAAAAGTTTTACCATTTGCGTCTGCGTAAAAGATTGGTTTGCCGCTGTTGGAAGAAGTTGTAAAAAGTGTTGAAGAAATTTTATTAAGCCCTTGGTCATTTTGAAAATGATAGAGCGCTACTTTAGAGATAGCAGAACTTCTTCCATTGCTGAATTCTGCAACAATATTTCCATTGCCATCCATGCCATATCCTGTTAAAAATCCTTCACCAAAACCATCTGAACTAACAACATTTGATTTATCAATACTATTGCTTGAAACGAGTCCATCAAAGCTACCTAGTGTTCCTAAGTGTAAGTTAAGAGGTGTTCCACTATTTGAAAGCGTTGGAATATCATTGCTTAAAAGCTCTCCAGTGGAGCCAAAAGAGACGGTTCCTACTTGAGTATCAACGATACTGTATACTTTATGATTGGTTTTATCAACTGAATAAAGCGCTGGGTCATAAATTTTTGTTACTTGATTTTGCGCAATATTAACATTATAAAGGGTTGGATCATATGTTTTAGTCGGATCGTATTGCTCAATCGTATAATTTTCATAAAAACTTAAAATTTTTACAGTAGCATCCCATGTAGTACCCTCAGTTCCCTGTGGAACTCTTTTTGTAAAGGTCATATCTAAGGTATCTTTTTCTCCTGTTGGAGAAATAATACTGGTTGAAAAATGTTCAACATTCGCTACTTCCTGTGTTGTTTGCAGTGTTGCAGTTACATTTAATGGCGCGCTTAAATCAAGACTGCTAACATCATAATTTGAAAGACTCCATTCATTATTAGCATCAAGTGTTGCCGTTGTATTAAGTATTTTTCCATTTGTATCGGACAATGCAATAATAACTTTATCGCCTATTTGTGGATTGAGTATACCCGTTGTATTGGCAATACCACCACTTAAAGAAATGGCATTAAGCGCATTAGCGGTTGCTGTTGAAGGAAAATCAAGTGCATTGAGGGGAATAAGTGTAGCTTCAACATTTATTATGGGTTCTAAATTTGCACCGTAAGTAACATTTTGTGTTGGAGTAGGTGGATAGTAAAGTAAATCAGGAAGCGTTACTTTGCTTTGATCTCCAACGGCACCAAGAGGAACATTGCCTAAAGGAGCTACGAGATAAGGTTGAATATCATGGGTATTAGTAGGATTATAATATTTTCCAAACTTATCAATCGTCTCTTGAGGTAACGTTGTAGCGGTCATATTGTTGCCCGAGGTGGCCATGAGATAGTTACCATTTACATCAACCAAATTACCATTGGCATCAATGGAAAATTCCCCAGCTCTGGTATAAAAAATTTCACCGCTTTGTCCTTGTACACCAAACCAACCTTCGCCACTAATGGCCATATCAAAAGGGTTGTCCGTATTGGCAAGTACACCTTCTGTGAGGTCAAGTCCTGTTGTTTGGCTTTGTGCTCCAAGACCGATATCATTCGAAGTTGGATCAAAATAACTTCCTGTTAAAGCGGTTGAAAACAATGAGGAAAATTCAGGTGTAGAGCCACGATAGCCAATAGTGCTGATATTGGAAATATTATCAGCCCATACGTCCATTCCAAATTGTTGTGATTTTACTCCAGAAATACCATTATAAAAGGAAGCGTTCATTATGTATTCCTAAAAAAATTCAACAATATAGCTCATTGGCACATAGCTTGAGCCTAGTTTAATTAAAGGAGAGCCATTTTCATATCTAACTGATTCAACGGGATAAATACCAAATTGTGTGCTTTGAGCTTCATTGTTTGCATCCGTGTAATCAGCCGTTACACTATAGTATCCTGAAGCCAAAGCAGTTTCATCATTGTCAGTACCATCCCATTCAAAGGCCAAAACGCCACTTTTCCCAGCTTGATCAGCCAAAGAGACCGTTTTGACAACCTTATCATCTTTGTCTTTTATCGTCAGTGTTCCAGCTTTAATCTCTTTTTCAAAATAGATTTCAAATTTCGAAGTACTACCCTTTTCAAGTGTCACGGCATTTGAACCAAGGCTGGCCATTTTTCCAATGGTTGAAATAGCTGCAAAATCTCTACTGGCACTAAGTTGTGTTGCCAAATCTTCTAAAGCCTTATTGGTGTTTGATGCTGATTCTAGTGTTGCCAATTGAGAGGTTTGTGTTAAAATTTTATCACTATCCATAGGTGCTGTTGGGTCTTGGTGTTGAAGCTCTACTAAAAGGAGTTTCATAAAAGAATCTTTATCTAAAACTGAATTAGGATTAGTTGCTGTTGTTGCGGCTGTTGTTGTAGAAGCTGAACTTCCTGAGATAAGATTTTCATATCCTGTTGCCATAATATATCCTTTATTATACGTATTGTGGGACGACTAATTCAACGGTCGTCAATGTTTCATTAAAGGCATCTTCGCCTAAGTCTTCAGAGAATTCATGAGAATTTTTAGATTGGTTTTGTTGCTGTTCACGGTTTTGTTGGTCGCTAAAATTCATCTCCAAATTGGTAAAACCCATATTGACCAAGGCATTTTTAAATTCGGCTTGGTTTTGTGTAAAGAGTGTCATAGTATTAGAGTTTGATGTAATGTTGACATGTAAATTACTACCTCTTGTCAAAAGCGTTACATCAACAGAACCCAAATCTTTAGGGTTAAGTGCAAGCTCAACTTTCATCACAGGTGGCTTATAGTTTTCAATTTTTTCGCGAAGCTCATTGGCGAATTGATTGAGACTCTCTTTGGGTGACGTAATTGGCTGCTTTAGTGCTATATCTTGTTTTGGAGCAGTTTTAATTTCAACTTTGAGCTCGCTGTTGTTTTGTTTAGTTTCGGTATTATCGGAGATAGTTTCTTCCGTCGTAGTTATAACTGGAGAAGCCATTTCAATAGTTTCGGGTGTTTTTGGTGTCAGAGGTTTTTCAATTTTGATAGTTTGCAAAATAGTTTCAGTTAAGCCTTTTGCATTGGTAGAATTATCGATTTTTGGCTCATTAACACGTGTTGTTACAGATGGTGTTTTAACTTCTACCTCTTCTTCTGTGACCAATTTTTTATTAAGTTGCGCAGTAGGTTCACTTTTTGTTTTTTTATCAGGCTTTTTTTCTTCTGTTTCAATGAGTGGCGTAGTAATTTTTTGTACAACGGTTTCAATAGGTGTTGGTGTAGCTTTTTTAGCACTCATCGTCTCTTCGGCGACTATCTTAGTCTCTTTAATGGGTTGCTTTTCGTTTACCATTATTTCTTCATTTTTTATGGGCTGAGTAGTTTTTTCTTCCGTTTTTGGTTTATTTATAACCTCTTTTGACATCAAATCTTTGAGTGCTGAAGAGGGTTCCATAGGTTTATCATTTTGAACCATCTTTTTGTCTAATGGACTAATTGAAGGTGTTTTTTCGACAGCTTTTATCTCTTCTTTAGGCGCTTCTTGCTCCTCCTTTTGCATGTCAAAAAAATTGTTTTGTGTCAATTTTGGAAACTCTTTTTGTAAAGATTCTATTTTTTCTTGAGAAAAATTCAATTTTTCTAAGCCAAGATTGTATTTTTTTGAGAGTGCTAAGAGGTCATTGACATTTTTGACACTGCTAAAGTCTTTAAGAGCCGTTTCGCTATTGAGGATTTTTTCGAGCCTAGAATTAGAAGATGAAGTGAGCGTTGGAAAAAAAGTGGTCGTTGTCCCTGCTTTAAGGGCACTCACAATCTTTAATAAATCATCCAAAAGATGTTCATCCACACTTTTAGCATCATCCGTGGATGCTTTGAGTATGGGTGTCTCTTCTTTTGCTAGAGCCTCTTCTTTATTCAATGATTCTTTAAGGCTTTTAAGGGTTGATTTCGCACTTGTTGAGGTTTCGCTCAGTTGTGCTAGCATGATAGCAATAAAGCTTTTTGTATCGGTTGATTTTGTACTATCTGCTTTTTTTGACTCACCACTTGGCACAAGGCTAAGTGGACTTTGTGCTTTGACAAAAGAGGTAACATCTTGCATTTTTGCTCGCTTTATATTTAAATAAAAAGAATTTCACACTAAAGCAAAGCAAAATTTATTCCATGCTTTATCAAAAGTAGTTTTTATTGCGAGATGATTACCCTTGCATGCAAGACTATTTTACATTTAGCAATAAAATGGTATAATCGCTCATATTTACTTCTTAAAATACAAAAATCAAACACTTTTTATTTGAGATGGGAAAACGCTAAACTTATAGGAGATTTTTTTGCAAGACTTTAGAAATATTGCCGTCATCGCACACGTTGACCACGGCAAAACCACATTGGTAGATGAATTATTAAAACAATCAGGAACGTTTACAGCGCATCAAAAAGTTGAAGAGCGTGCGATGGATAGCAATGATCTTGAAAAAGAGCGAGGCATTACGATTCTCTCAAAAAATACAGCGATTCGCTATAAAGAGACTAAAATCAACATTATTGACACTCCAGGCCATGCTGATTTTGGCGGTGAGGTTGAGCGTGTTTTAAAAATGGTTGATGGCGTTTTGTTATTGGTGGATGCGCAAGAAGGCGTTATGCCACAAACCAAATTTGTTGTTAAAAAAGCATTGAGTCTTGGTCTTTGCCCGATTGTCGTCATCAACAAAATTGATAAACCAGCAGCTGATGCAGAGCGTGTCGTGGATGAAGTCTTTGACCTACTCGTTGCCCTTGGTGCTAACGATCAACAACTTGAATTCCCTATTATTTATGCAGCAGCTCGTGACGGTTATGCTAAATACAATATGGAAGATGAAAATAAAAATTTTGAACCACTGTTTGAAACGATTATTACCCACGTTCCAAAACCTTCAGGTGCAGCTGAAAATCCTTTACAACTACAAGTATTTACCCTTGATTATGATAATTATGTGGGTAAAATTGGTATTGCTCGTATTTTTAATGGAAAAATTAAAAAGAATGAAACAGTAATGCTTGCTAAAGCTGATGGTGAGCAATTACGTGGACGTATTTCTAAGTTGATTGGCTTTCATGGACTTGAGAGAATTGATATCACAGAAGCTGAGAGTGGTGACATCGTTGCGATTGCAGGATTTGAAACACTCGATGTAGGGGATAGTATCGTTGATCCAAACAATCCTATGCCACTTGATCCGTTGCATATTGAAGAGCCAACGCTTTCAGTTGTGTTTGGTGTTAATGACTCTCCATTTGCAGGACTTGATGGAAAGTATGTTACCTCCAATAAAATCAATGAGCGCCTAGAAGCTGAGATGAAAACAAACATCGCCATGCGTTATGAAAATGCAGGCGAAGGTAAATTTAAAGTTTCAGGTCGTGGAGAGCTTCAAATTACGATTTTGGCTGAAAATATGAGACGTGAAGGGTTTGAGTTCTCTCTAGCGCGTCCTGAAGTTATCATCAAAGAAGAAAATGGCGTTAAAATGGAGCCTTATGAGCATTTAGTCGTAGATGTTCCTGATGAGTTTACAGGAACTGTTATCGAAAAATTGGGTCGAAAAAAAGCGGAAATGAAAGCCATGAATCCAACAGGTGATGGTCAAACGAGAATTGAGTTTGAAATTCCTGCACGTGGTTTGATTGGTTTTCGTGGACAGTTTTTGACTGATACCAAAGGTGAGGGTGTCATGAACCACTCATTTTTAGATTTTAGACCACTGAGTGGCGAAGTAGAACACCGTAAAAATGGAGCACTTACCTCCATGGAAGATGGTACGGCAATGGGTTATTCACTCTTTAGCTTACAAGAGAGAGGCACGCTCTTTATTGATGCGCAAGTAAAAGTCTATTGCGGCATGATTATTGGTGAGCATTCACGTACCAACGACTTAGATGTTAATCCTATTAAAGGAAAAGCACAAAGTAACGTAAGAAGTAGCGGTGCAGATGAAGCAATTAAACTGGTTCCACCTCGTAAGATGAATCTAGAATTAGCTTTGGAATGGATTGAAAATGATGAATTGGTTGAAGTTACACCGATTAATATTCGTATTCGCAAAAAATTCTTAGATCCAACGCAACGAAAACGAGCCAGTCGCTAAACTAACTGCATGTAAGGGATTTTCCCTTGCATGTGGTAGACTTTTAATTTTTTAGATAGGAGCGCAAATGCAAACGTTTCTCATCGTAGTCGGCATTATCCTTTTGATTGCGATACTGATGTATAACAATCTTATCGCTAAAAAAAACCAAGTTAACAATATTTTTGCTAGCCTCGATGCTATGCTGAAAAAACGCTATGATCTTTTGCCTAATTTGGTTGCTTCTGTTCAAGAGTATACTAGCCATGAAAAAACGACATTAGAACAAATTACCGCACTTCGCGCACAAGCATCCAATACGACTCAAAATACCCATGAAACTATTTCACTAGATGCAGATTTTTCTAAGCTTTTAGGAACGCTAATGCTTTCAGTTGAAAATTATCCTGAGCTTAAGGCTAATGAAAATTTTTCACACCTACAGCACACGCTTAATGAACTTGAAGAGCAAATCTCGGCTGCAAGAAGAGCATATAATCAAAGCGTAACAGATTTTAATAATGCCTTAGAGATGTTCCCTACTAATATGATGGCACGTTTTATGCGTTTAGAGCATAAAGCACTGTTTGAGATACCCAAATCAGAACGCAATACCGTGGATGTTAAAAAGCTTTTTAAACACTAAGCATGATGAAAACCAATGTAGCTTCTTTGATGGATTATTTTTACGAGCAAATGTATGGGGACTTGAAAATTCTTGAAAAAGATAGATTAGTCATAGTTTCAAAACTTCAAAAAACAGCATTAATTCTTATTATTTTGAGCCTCATCACTTTGATATTTTTAACGAGTAGGCTCTTGTTTCCTTTTTTACATGCTCTAGTTTTGGTGTCAACTTTTTCTTTTTTAGTGTATTTGTTTATTTATCGGCATCAAAGTGCTGGATATCGACTTTTATTTAAAGAAGAGGTAATTGCTAAAATCGTCCAATTTATCGACCCGTCTTTGCAGTACCAATCTGAAAATCATATCAGCGAAAATGAGTATGCAATGAGTGAGCTTTTTTTAGATGATTTTGATAGATTTAGTGGCAATGATTTAGTGCAAGGCACTATCAATGGCGTTGCCTTAAAATTCTCAGACCTTAATGTTGAAAAAAAAATCGAAGATCGTGAACGAAAAGAGCATTGGGTAAGCATCTTTCAAGGACTTTTCTTTGTCGCTGATTTTAATAAAAAGATTTCTCATAAAACATTTGTTTTGCCAGATACAGCAGGAAATACATTGGGTGTGCTGGGTGAATGGATGCAAGGGCTTGATAAAAGATGGGGTGAGTTTGTAAGGCTTGATAATACAACATTTGAAAGATATTTTGTAGTTTATGGTGATCAAATAGAGAGTCGCTACATTCTTTCATCTTCTTTAATGGAGCGAATCATAGCTTTTAAAGAAAAAACAGGAAAATCACTGTATATTAGTTTTGTCAATTCAAAAATGTATTTGTGTGTCGATTATAAGAAAGATCTTTTTGAGCCGATATTGACACAATCATTATTGGATTTTGCACCCATCAAAGATTATTTTCAACTATTATCTCATGTTTTGGGTATTGTGGAAGCATTCAAGTTGGATGAAAAAATTTGGAGTAAGAGGTAAATTTATGCTCAATGATAAAATACTAAAAATTTCACTTGCCATCATCTTCGGCCTAGTTATAGTAGGATTTTTGACAATCAAATTTGTCATAAATGATACGGCATCTCCGATGTACACTTCTTCACCTCATGAGATTAAAGCGACCAATATCAGTACTGACCCTTTAGAATTAAGCCTTGATACAATTTTTATCAATATTCACTCAAGTAAATATAAAATACTCAAAGTAGACCTTGCGTTTAAAATGAAAAGCTCAAGTGATAAAAAAAGACTTGCTGGCAATATAGAAAATGTTCGTAATACAATTTTGCAATATCTTGCTTTTATGGACGCTAACAAACTGGATACAGAAAAAGGGAAAGAGCGTTTAAAAGAGGATTTGATTGATTTAATGGGGCAAAATTTTAGTGCTCGAGTTGAAACAGTTTATTTTAAAAATATTATTCTCTCACCTTGAAAAAAAAGAGAGACAAAAATGAGAGTGCGGCAACAAAACTAGCGTACAAATAAAGATACGGGCCATAAAACCAACCTGCTAATAGTGCTCCCATAAACCCTCCTAATCCAAAAGAGATCCCATAGTAAAATTGAGCTGCCAATTTTTTATGCCGATAGAGTGTGTATAAAAGACTGAGTGCTGCTGTATGATGCAGTGCAAAGCTTAATGCATGTAAAGATTGAGAAGCGTAAGAAATATAGAGTGAATGAGGAAAGAAAAAGAGTAAAAGCCATCGAATAATAGTTGCTCCAACACCTAATTTTACCAAGGATAAAAGATTAAATTTCTGAAATAATGGTGCTTGAAAATAAAATAACGTAATTTCACAGATAACTCCAAATGCCCACAGGTAACTTGTTGTCTCCAAGCTAATGCCATGGGCAGTTTCATAAATAGTAAAGAAATTATAAAATGTTCCAAAGCTGATTTGCATCAAAAAGAGACTTATCCACAAAAAAGTTGCTTTTGAAAAGTTCAGACCCCGTTCATATGGAGCATGGGAAGATGATGTAGAAGGCTCATCGCGTGTTAATAGATAAGCAAAGAAAGCGGTGCATACCATACCTGCAAGTAGGTAGTTCAGCCCATTAGTAACATCATCCAAATGCCTAGCTAAAACGATACCAACAAGCATAAAACCAATTGAACCAAAAAGACGAGAACGCCCAAATTTTTCTTTTTGAAGATGTTCCATCGCATAGGTTTCAATATAAGGCAAAATCAACCCGGAAGAAGCACCTAAAAGCATATTAGGGAACATAAAAAGATAGAAATTATCAATGGTTAAATAAAACATTAAAGAAGCGATTATGCCACCGCATAAAGCCATATAAAAAATATTGCGTGTTAAATCAAGCTTTTTGAGAAACAAAAAAGGTACTAAAAAACGCATAAGTGGTCCAAGTGCAAAAATAGCGCCTATTTGAAGAGCACTATAGCCAACAGTTTGCAGAATTTTTGGTAAAAAAATTACATAGACACCGGTTACAACAAAGTAGAAAAAAAAGAAACCAGAGAGCTTAAAAAAAATGATACGCATCAGTTCTAGTGCGTTTCAATGATAGCGGTGCGAGAGAGAACGTCATAAAATGTTTGTTTGTCGTTACGAAAAAAGGGAGCCAAGAGTCCAAAGAGCGAAACGGTAGTGACGATAAAGAGGAGATAGCGAAAAAAGAGTTGCGGTAATGTTGCGTTATCTCGTGTGACGACGTTGACAAGTTTTAAGCTATAAGCTTTCATGCCAGGCGTTTGCCCTTTTAAAAATAAAAAAGCAATTGTAATGAGTCCATGTGAGCCTAAAATATAAAGCCAGCCTTCAAGCAAATGACTTCCAAAAGCTTCGCGAGAGCCAAAGATAGCATAAAAAACGATATAAAGAATAGGCATTACAATCATAAAAGAGTCTATGATAATGGCTTTTGTGCGGGATAAACGTGAAGAAAATGCCAAAATATTTTTAGGTTGTTTAGACGTCCCTTTATTAGGAACGCCTTTTTTGGCATCTCTCCAACGCATATTAATTGCCTCTACTTCCTGGTTTAATCGCTTTGCTTCCCTCTTTGCACAAAGGACACTCGGAAGGCTCGTAAATATCAAATTCAAAATCCGCTAATGCAAAAAATGGTACATCATGAGGTAGCTTACACGTCGGTTTTCCCTTAAGCTCGCTTCCTACTCGTTGGCAAAAGCCACGATTTGCAAGGGCAGCGAAACCTACGATAATGCCTCCCATACTTTGCGCTACACGAGCCGCTTCAAGAGCAGAGCCTCCTGTGGTGATGATGTCTTCACATACAAGAATTTTTTCACCTTGAGCAATGTCAAACCCTCTACGAATACTCATCTCGCCATTGACACGTTCAGCAAAAATAAAGCGTTTTCCAAGGGCTCGCGCAAGTTCATATCCTGCTAAAACACCTCCAAGTGCAGGCGAGCAAATAGTATCAATCTCTAGGCTGTGCATTTTAATCATTGCTGCTAAAGCACACGCTAATTCTTCTGCCACTTTGGGACTTTCCAATACTTTTGCACTTTGTAAATAATAGCGTGAATGTTTACCGCTACTGAGTAAAAAGTGACCTTCTAGAAGTGCATTTGCATTTTTATAAATTGATTCAACGTGCATAGTTTGCCTTATATTTTAAGTAATTCTGCTTCTTTTTCTTTGACCAAATCATCGACTTTAGAAACGGTTGCATCGGTAATTTTTTGGACTTCATCTTGCGCTTTTTTAGATTGATCTTCGGTGATGATCTTATCTTTTTCTAGTTTTTTGACTTGATCATTGCTATCTTTGCGAACATTACGAATAGCGATTTTGGCTTTATCGCCCATCGTTTTAGCTTGTTTTGCACTCTCTTTGCGTTGTTCGCTTGTCATTGGAGGGAAGAAAAGCTTGATACTTTCGCCATCATTATTCGGATTGACACCGATATTGGCTTGCATGATTGCTTTTTCGATATCACGGACAAGTTTTTTCTCCCAAGGCGAGATGGTAATCGTTGTTGCATCAGTGGCTAAAACAGTTGCTACTTGATTGAGAGCGGTTGGTGTACCGTAATAATCAACATGAATGTTATCAACAATAGAAATAGAGACTTTTCCACTACGAATCGTTGTAAAATCACGTTTGAGCGCCGCAAGGCATTTGTCCATATGCTCTTTTTGTTCTGCGTAAATTGCATTTAATTCCATAATATACCTCTTTATAAGTTAATGTTGTTTGCTATAAATATCTTTAACAAGCAATTTTGTCGAAATTTTATTGCCTATTGAAACCAAAATCCGTGAACGCTCTTGGGTCAATACGGTATTGAGATCAGTTTCAAAAGTACCTTCGTTTAAAGTGATTTCTCGATATCCATGACCGCTAATATAAATGCCACCTTTTTTTGCTTCTATGCCAGTGGTATTTACGTGTAAGTGCGAAACTTTGCTATCCTTTCCAAGGAACAAAGGCTCATTCCATGTAGCATTTAATGCTTTGTATTTTAAAAAATTTGGTAAATCACTTTTACCCACTAATGCGCTTCTATCCAAATCATAAACATCACTAAATGAGGCAACAGCACCCATATTTTGGTTTAAAATGGCTTCAAAGCCGTATGATTGAGCGATAGCTTTAACCCGTGGGCTAAACTCTCCAAAAGGATAGGAAAAAAAATGGGGCTTTTGGTTTAAATGCTTTTCAAACAAAGCCAGCCCTTCATCAAAATCTTGTTTGAGGGCTTCATCACTTAATGCTGTCATATGAGGATGACGCATTGAATGAAATTCTAACTCACCGTATTTTGAAGTTTCTTTAAGCTCATCCCAGCTCATAAAATCACCGTATTTTTGTTCAGTAGCTTCGACATAAACAAACATTGAAAATGGATAACCGAATTCTTTAAAAAGTGCGAGACCATTTTGAAAAAAGCTTTTATAATTGTCATCAATGGTGAGTACAACCCAATTATCAGGAATAGGTTCTTTTGCTTTAAGGGCTTGCACCAGTTTTGAAAGTGGCACAACAGTGTAGTGATGCTCTTTAAAATACGTAAAATCTTGTCGTAATGCTTCTAATGTCGTGTTTGTTGAGGGATACCTGCTATCACCAAATCGATGGTATACAAAGATATGTGCATCTGCCCATATCCATGTACACAAAAGTAGTGATAGCCAAAAAGACTTCATCGTTTATTTCGTTGTAGGAGCAGATGGTGCCTCTGGCGCAGTTGTGGCAGGAGCTTGTGCTGGTGTGCCACTTGGAACAACACTTTTTTCAATTTTGATATCTTCTGCTATTGAAACTTTTTTACTTTGGTTGTAAAAATACCCAAGGGTTAAGGTATTGACGATAAAAATAATTGCAACGATAAAAGTAAATTTCGCCATAAAGCCAGCAGGTCCTTTAGCTCCAAAGAGAGACTCATTGCTTCCACTGTAAGCACCAAGGCCTATTGAAGAGCTCTTTTGAAGGAGTACGGCAATGGTTAAAATACCAGTCAATACAAATTGCGAAATCAGTAAAATAGTGGTCATAAAAAATGTCCTTTTTAATATAAAATAGAGTGTAACTTAGGATTATAGCGAAATTGCACTAAAAAATCTTTAAATCTCTTAAGTAAAAATGTGAAAGTCATTTAAGCAGATTAAAAAACCTCGTGTAGATACATGGTTTTTAGTGTTTCATTGATAGCAATTGTGGGATGATAAGGAATCATGCGCGATAATTTTTCACTAGAGCCAAAAAGAGTTTTAATCTCATTTTCACGCACAAAAGCTGGGTTGATTTTAACTTTTATCTCATACCCTGCTAGATTATTCATTAAAGCGATGATTTCCAATAAACTTATGGCTTTGCTAGAGCAAAGATTGACAATCTCACCTTGTGCGCTACAGGTTAGCAAATCAGCATACCATGTAACCACATCGTGCACGTCATTAAATTCTCGCGCAACATGCAGATTGCCAAGCTCAATACTTGCTTTTTTTTCTTTATAATGTTTAATAATCTTAGGAATCAAAAATTGTTCATCTTGCCCAACGCCCGTATAATTAAAAGGGCGTGTAATGATAATCGGTAACTTTTCAAAGTAAGTAGCCGCTAAATGCTCCATGGACAATTTACTAAAACCATAATGATTCACAGGCTTTGGCATCATGGATTCTTCTAAAATATCACAGTGTTGGTTCCCATAAACCGTAGCACTGCTGGCTAAAATAACTTTGCGCGGTTTTTGAGGAAGGTGTGCTAGCGCTTCTAAAAGATGCCCTGTGCCGATGACATTGACATCATAAATTAAAGAGGCATTTTTTTCTGCTACAAAAGCAATACCCGCTAGATGTATCACAAAATCAGGAGCAACTTGATGCACAATCGTTTCGATTTCTATGCGT